>CAZZYA010000179.1:0-7669 GCA_964658115.1 uncultured Rudaea sp.
ATCTACCTGCATCCGGTCGCGACGAAACCCGAGGCCGATCTCGGTGTGATGAGCGGTTATCAGACGCCCGACACGACGAAGCCGGCCGCACCTGCCAGTTCCGATGTTCCGGCCGCGACGCCTTCGGCGAATGGCGACAAACCTGCGCCGACGAACGCGACGCCGGCTCCAGCCGATGTTCCCGCGCCCGCCATGGCCGCTCCGGTGGAAGCGACGCCGGCTCCAGCTGCGAGCAACGCACCGCCGTCGGCGACGGATAAGAAATCCGACAACAAGAAAAAAACCAGCACCAAACCCGCGGACAAGAATTCGCACTAAAATAGTCGACACGAATCAGCCCAGATGGCGGAATTGGTAGACGCACTACCTTGAGGTGGTAGCGACGTAAGTCGTGGAGGTTCGAGTCCTCTTCTGGGCACCAAGAGTAGAACCCGCTTCGGCGGGTTTGTTTATGCGGTCGAGAGACACTTGGACCACGTCCATTTGTAAGGAAGCGCATGAACCGAATCGTGAAATTTCTCGGCGTCATTGGAGCGGCATTTGCTGGCTCTAAAACGAAGGCACACGGATCGTTTCTTCGAGCACGTTCAGCTCGAACGATGGCCAGACCGGCAGAGCCGGCGCATGTGTTGACGGACGTCTACCGGTTACCAATTCGGCCGTCGGCGGCAATCATGCGACGGCCAGCGGCGGCTGTATCTACGATCTCTGTGACATGAACGTCGTCAACGCGGCCGGCGTGCAGGCGGCGCATACCACAGCGGTGCCGTTCAACC
The DNA here is from genome assembly GCA_964658115.1 of uncultured Rudaea sp. Lineage (GTDB taxonomy): Bacteria > Pseudomonadota > Gammaproteobacteria > Xanthomonadales > Rhodanobacteraceae > Rudaea. The sequence continues at coordinate 777 of CAZZYA010000179.1, forward strand.
CGCCGCCCGACCGATGGCATCTTCGCCGACGGATTCGGCAACTGACATCTCGCCGATTCAGTGACAGCAACTCGCGCCATGTTTGCCATAGTCGAGCTGCGGCTGAAAATCCGGCCGCTTGCCCGGACCCAGATCGATCATGTTCCAGAACGTTTCGAGCGTGCCGATGGCGCGCTCGTCCTGTCCGGGATCGCGATGCGCGTAACTCAGTTCCGAGGCCCAGAAAAGTCGAATCGTGCCGTCGGGGTCGCGTTTGAAAACGGTCATGAGCGGAATTTGCGAACCTTCCTTGTCTTCGCTGAGATAGTCGCGTTTGAATGTGTTGTCCTTCGCGGACATCAAGCGCATGTTGCGCCAGCCGCGGTCGTTCGCGACACCGCGCATGCGATCGATCGACGTTTTAGCAACCACCGCGAAACTTTTTCCTGCCGCTTCGTAATGCGGCACGGCTGCGTCGAGCTGATCGAGGATCGACGTGCAAGACGGACACGGCTGATCATTCACCGGCAACGAAGCGGTTTTGCCTTCCGACGTGCCCGGACGCTTTTCCTGCGGATGGCGCGGAAACATGTAGTGATAGATCAGAAGCGTGTCGGTGCCGTCGCGGAACAGTTGCGACAATTTCACTTTCGCCCGTTTGCCGTCGGCGTCGATTCCGTCGAACGCGTAATCCTCTTTCACGGCGGGTCCGGGCGGAAGCTGCTGACGCTGATCGGCCACGGCTTGCAACTGACGACGCAATGCGACCTCCGCGTCGAGCAGTTCGTCGCGCGCTTTGCGGTAATCGGTCGATTCGTCCGCGAACTGGATGCCCATCGTTGCCTCCTTATTTCGTGTCGTCGATGAAACCGCCGGACGGCGCTTTGTGCGGCACGTCCCAACCGAAATACACTTCCGTCTCGACGATTTTGCCGTCGCTTACCGTGTGCACTTCGCAGTTGCGGAATTTGTGATCGCCGGCGCGGCCGATGTAGACGATGTGCGCGACATCGCCGTCCTGCGCCGCATGCACTTCGTCGAATCCGTCGGTGTGCTTGGCATTCGGCCAGCAGCGCTCGAAGTACGTTCTGCGATCGATGCGATTGTCGAGCGGACTGCTGAAATGATAATCGTCGGCGATGACCGCCTCGATGGCGGCGCGATCCTTGTCGACGTACGCCTTCAACGCGGCGCGGACGGCGTCCAGCGGCGAGCGGGCCATGGCGAACTCCTTTTGCCAATCTTGACGCCACTATACGCCGCGCCGCTATGAAAGTTTTGTAATGGACCGTGTGTTCGCGCAAATTGCCGCATTGCGCAAGTCCGCGCGCGCATGAGAAAATTACGCGCTCGCAAGATTGACCGGATTCGTAGAAAAATTACGTCGAGGGATCGCCCGTCGTGCTAACCCAGTATTTGCCGATTCTGCTGTTTTTGATCGTCGCTGGCGGCATCGGCATAGCGCTGCTGGGAATCGGCTATTTCATCGGCCCCCACAAAACCGACAACGCCGAAAAGGCGGAAGCCTACGAATGCGGCTTCGAGCCATTTGAGGACGCGCGCATGAAATTCGATGTGCGCTATTACCTCGTCGCGATCCTGTTCATCATCTTCGATCTGGAAATAGCTTTCCTGTTTCCGTGGGCGGTGGTGTTCAAACAGATCGGCGTGGTGGCTATCTTCGAAATGGGAACATTCTTGCTTTTGCTGCTTTTAGGATTTGTATACTGCTGGAAGAAGGGCGCGCTGGAATGGGAATGAACGAACGACCACTTCCGACCAGCTTCGCGGCGACGCAGTCGACGGTCGAAAAAACCCTGATGCACAACCCGGTGCCGCTAGGTCCGGTTGAGGACATCCTGCGTCCTGGCGGCGACAACCCGCTGCTACAGAAAGGCTTCGTCACCGCGTCGATGGATTCGCTGGTCAACTGGGCTCGCACCGGCTCGATGTGGCCGATGACGTTCGGTCTGGCCTGCTGCGCGGTGGAAATGATGCACGCCGGCGCCGCGCGCCTGGATCTGGATCGTTACGGCGTCGTTTTCCGTCCGAGTCCGCGCCAGTCCGACGTGATGATCGTCGCCGGCACGCTCGTCAACAAGATGGCGCCCGCATTGCGCCGCGTCTACGACCAGATGCCCGATCCGAAGTGGGTCATCTCGATGGGTTCGTGCGCGAACGGCGGCGGTTACTATCACTATTCATACGCGGTCGTGCGCGGTTGCGATCGCATCGTGCCGGTCGATATTTATGTACCGGGCTGCCCGCCGACGGCCGAAGCCTTGATATACGGAATCCTGCAACTGCAGAAGAAAATTCGTCGCACCGAGTCGGTCGCCAAGAAATCCGTCACGCAGATGCCGCCGAGGCAGATCGCATGAGCGAGGCGATGACGCCCGGCCAGCGCCTGTCCGCGCGCTTCGGCGAAAAGATCGGCGCCGTTCACCAATGGGAAGGCGAAACGATCATTGATGTGTTGCCGGAAAACTGGCTCGTCGTCGCGCGCTCGTTGCGTGACGAGGACGACTTCCACTTCGAACAACTGATCGACGTGTGTGGCGTCGACTATCTCTCATACGGCCAGGTCGAGTGGGATACGACAGACGTTACCGCGCAAGGTTTTTCGCGCGGCGTCGAGGGTTCTTCGGCGGGCCGTTTCGACTGGTCGCATCGTCCGCGGGAAACATTCGGGCATAAACGTTTTGCGGCTGTCGCGCAATTGCTCTCGGTCAAGAACAACGCGCGTCTGCGAATCCGCGCATATTGTCAAGATGACGCATTTCCCGTGGTGCCATCGCTGACGAGTATCTGGCCGGGCGCGAACTGGTTCGAGCGCGAGGCCTTCGATCTGTTCGGCATTTTGTTCGAAGGCCATCCGGACTTACGCCGCATCCTCACCGATTACGGTTTCGTCGGCCATCCGTTCCGCAAGGACTTTCCGCTCATCGGTAATGTCGAGGTGCGTTACGACGAAATCTCCCAGCGCGTGATCTACGAGCCGGTGACTTCGGTCGTTCCGCGCGTGCTGGTGCCGCGCACCGTGCGTCACGATTCGCGTTACGACCAGGCTCAGGCCGAGCAGGGTGCGCGCTCGGGCCAGGTGCACGTCGAGAAGTAGAGAAGTATAGAAATGCAGGAAATCAAAAACTATACGATCAACTTCGGACCGCAACACCCAGCGGCGCACGGCGTATTGCGTCTCGTCCTGGAGCTCGACGGCGAAGTCGTGCAGCGCGCCGATCCGCACATCGGTCTGCTTCATCGCGGCACCGAGAAACTCGCCGAATCCAAACCGTTCAATCAGTCGATCGGTTACATGGATCGCCTGGATTACGTCTCGATGATGTGCAACGAGCACGCGTATGTCGGCGCCATCGAAAAGCTGATGGGCATCGAGGCGCCGATCCGCGCGCAATACATCCGCACGATGTTCGACGAGATCACGCGCATCCTGAACCACTTGATGTGGATCGGCTCGAACGCACTTGATCTCGGCGCGATGGCCGTGTTCCTGTACGCATTCCGCGAACGCGAAGAACTGATGGACTGTTACGAAGCCGTCAGCGGCGCGCGCATGCACGCCACGTACTACCGGCCGGGCGGCGTCTATCGCGATCTGCCGGACCGCATGCCGCAATACCGGGAATCGCGCTGGCACAAAGACGCGGATCTCAAGCGCCTGAATTCCTGGCGCGAAGGATCGATGCTCGATTACCTCGAACATTTCACGACCGACTTCCCGCATCGCGTAGACGAATACGAAACGCTGCTCACCGACAATCGCATCTGGAAACAGCGCACCGTCGGCATCGGCGTCGTGCCGCCGGAGCAAGCGCTGGCGTGGGGCATGACCGGACCGATGCTGCGCGGTTCGGGCATCGAATGGGACCTGCGCAAGAAGCAGCCCTACGCGATGTACGACAAAATGGATTTCGATATTCCGGTCGGCGTCACCGGCGACTGTTACGACCGATATCTCGTGCGCGTCGAAGAGATGCGCCAGTCGAACCGCATCATCCAGCAGTGCGTGCAGTGGCTGAAGGCCAATCCTGGCCCGACCATGATCCGCAATTACAAAGTCGTGCCGCCGAGCCGTGTCGAAATGAAAGACGACATGGAAGCGCTCATTCATCACTTCAAACTGTTCACCGAAGGCTATTCGGTGCCGGCAGGTGAAACGTATTTCGCGGTCGAGGCACCGAAAGGCGAGTTCGGCTGTTATCTCATTTCCGACGGCGCCAACAAACCGTTCCGCGTGCATTTGCGCGCGCCCGGTTTCGCGCATCTGTCGTCGATGGATTCCATCGTCCGTGGCCATATGCTGCCGGACGTCGTCGCGATGATCGGCACGTACGACATCGTGTTCGGCGAAATAGATCGCTAAGGGTTATCGATCGATGAAAGCAACCGGACATTACGCCGAGGTCAAAGACATCGATCCGATGGTCGTGCTGAACGGCCACACGCGCGAGCACATCGATCATTGGGTCTCGAAGTTTCCGCCCGACCGCAAGCGCTCGGCGGTAATCCAAGGCTTGACGGCGGCGCAGGAACAGAATCAGGGTTATTTGACCGACGAACTGATTACCGCGGTGGCGAAATATCTCGAACTGCCGGCGATCTGGGCGTACGAAGTCGCCTCGTTCTATTCGATGTTCGAAACTTCGCCCGTCGGCCGCAACAACGTCGCCGTGTGCACGAACATCAGTTGCTGGCTCAACGGTGGCGAAGACGTGTTGCGCCATTGCGAAAAGCGCCTGGGCATCAAGGTGGGGCAGAGCACGGCGGATGGCCGCGTCTATCTCAAGCCCGAAGAAGAATGTCTCGCCGCCTGCGCTGGCGCGCCGATGATGGTGGTGAACGGTCATTACCACGAGCATTTGACGACCGAACAGGTCGACAAGATTTTGGATGAATTGAAGTGATGTTGTTGAAAAGTGCGGCCACGGATGGACGCTTTTTGATTTTTGCGATCAGGGATGATCGCCTAACCGAAGGTTAAAAGATGTCAGTCGGTCCCGCTCCGCAGGAACATCAGGTCGTCTACACGACGCTGCACTACGACACGCCATGGTCGCTGGAAAGCTACCAGAAGGCCGACGGGTATGCCGCGTGGAAAAAAATCCTCGCGGAAAAAGCCGATCCGGCAGCGATTATCGACGAACTGAAAAAGAGCGCGCTGCGTGGTCGCGGCGGTGCCGGGTTTCCGACCGGCCTGAAATGGTCGTTCATGCCGAAAGGCGCGATGCAAAAGTATATTTTGTGCAATTCGGACGAGTCCGAGCCCGGCACCTGCAAAGATCGGGACATCCTGCGTTTCAATCCGCATTCGGTGATCGAAGGTCTCGCCATTGCGTGTTACGCCACTGGCTCGACCGTCGCCTACAACTATCTGCGCGGCGAATTCCATCACGAGCCGTTCGAGCATTGCGAAGAGGCACTGAAGGAAGCGTACGATGCCGGTCTGCTCGGCAAGAACATTCAGGGCAGCGGCATCGACATCGACATCTACAACGCTCTTGGCGCGGGCGCGTACATCTGCGGCGAAGAAACCGCGCTGATGGAATCGCTCGAAGGCAAGAAAGGCCAGCCGCGCTTCAAGCCGCCGTTCCCGGCCGGGTTCGGTCTGTACGGCAAACCGACCACGATCAACAACACGGAAACCTATGCATCGGTTCCGGCGATTCTGCGCAAAGGCGCCGAGTGGTTCTTGAATCAGGGCAAGCCTAACAACGGCGGTCCGAAAATCTTTTCGGTTTCGGGCCACGTCAACAAGCCAGGCAATTTCGAAGTCAAGCTCGGCACGCCGTTCAAGGACTTGCTCGAAATGGCCGGGGGCGTTCGCAACGGCCACAAACTTAAAGCCGTGATTCCGGGCGGTTCGTCGATGCCGGTGCTCCCGGCCGACACGATGATGAATCTGACGATGGACTACGACGCGATCCAGAAAGCCGGATCGGGTTTAGGTTCCGGCGCCGTCATCGTGATGGATGAGACCACCGACATGGTGAAGGCATGCCGCCGCATCGCGCGTTTTTATTATGCCGAGTCATGCGGCCAGTGCACGCCGTGCCGCGAAGGCACCGGCTGGATGTATCGCGTGCTGTGCCGCATCGTCGATGGCGACGCGACGATGGACGACGTCAACGTGCTGAAGCAGGCCGCCGGACAGATCGAAGGCCACACCATCTGCGCGTTCGGCGAAGCCGCGGCATGGCCGGTGCAAGGATTTCTGCGTCATTTCTGGCACGAGTTCGAGTACTACATCACGCACAAGCGCTCGATTGTCGATGCGCCTCTCGAGGTTGCTGCATGAGCGCGCAACCGACCGCGCCCGCAGCGCCGCCCGATTTCGTGAATATCGAAATCGACGGCAAGAAGCTGCAGGTGCCGAAGAACTCGATGATCATCCAGGCCGCCGACAAGGCCGGCATTCCGATCCCGCGTTTTTGCTATCACGACAAACTCCCCATCGCCGCCAACTGCCGCATGTGCATGGTGGAAACGGAAATGGGCGGCAAGCCCGTGCCGAAACCGCAGCCCGCGTGCGCGACGCCTGTCGCGGAAGGCATGAAGATTTTCACGCAGTCGCAGCGCGCGTTGTCCGCGCAACGCAACGTGATGGAATTCCTGCTGATCAACCATCCGCTCGACTGCCCTATCTGCGATCAGGGCGGCGAATGCGAACTGCAAGACGTCTCGATGGGTTACGGCCGTTCGGTGTCGCGCTTCGTCGAACGCAAGCGCGTGATTCCCGATGAGAACCTCGGTCCGCTGATTTCCACCGACATGACGCGCTGCATCCAGTGCACGCGCTGCGTGCGCTTCATGACCGAAGTGGCCGGTTCGCCGGAACTCGGCGGCATGGGGCGCGGCGAGATGCTCGAGATCGGCACGTATATCGGCAAGACGAT
>CAZZYA010000180.1:0-7657 GCA_964658115.1 uncultured Rudaea sp.
AGCGGAAAATTTCGCGATGTGCGTGAACTTGTGCGATAGACATACATCGCCGGCCGCGAAAACCTGTGGATTGGTCGAGCTTAGAAAATCGTCGATTACGATGCCGTCGTGTTTGCAGTCGATGTCGGCATCGTGAAGGCGTAAGTCTTCGACATTCGGAACACGACCGATGCTGAGTAGAACTTCGTCGGTCGCCAGACTGCTTTTCTGATCGTTGCTCAGCATGTCGAGCGTTTTTTGTCCCGCTTCGATGCGCGCGCCGACGACCGTCGTGTTCAATCGGATTTGAACGCCGTCGCGCGCCATCGAGCGCGATAAAAGCTCGGCGGCATCGCGTTCCTCGCGCGGCAGAAATTTCGGATCGTTCTGGATGATCGTCACGTTAGCGCCAAGCCGGCAGAATGCTTGCGCCAGCTCACAACCCAACGGACCGCCGCCGATGACGGCAAGACGTTTCGGCACAGATACCAAATCGAAAATGTCGGAACTGGTGCGATAGCCGACGTCGCCTAACCCCGCGATATTCGATGGCTCCGGCCGCGCACCCGTGGCGACCAACGCTTTTGTGAAGCCGATGGTTTTGCCATCGATCGCAATAGTATTTCGGCCGGCGAATTTTGCGTCGCCAAAATACACATCGACGCCAGCGCGCGTCAGGCGATTGACCGAATGATATTCCGCGATCCGTGCGCGGACGTCTTTGAGCCGCGCAACGATGGCGGCGAAATCCGCCGAAGCATCGCGACGAATGTCGTGATAGAACGCCGCGGTTTTGCGCAGGTCCGCGCAGAGTCCGGCGGTATAAATCAGCGACTTCGACGGAACCGATCCCGCGTTGAGCGAATTGCCGCCGAGCCAATGCCGCTCGATCAACGCGACCGAAACGCCGAGTGCGATGGCGCGTTCGGCCGCTGCGATGCCCGCAGGGCCCGCGCCGACGATAACGAAATCGTATTCGTTTCGTTGTGGCGTCGGCCACTGCGGCGGTCTGACATAGCGACGTACGGCCGCGTCTTCGGAATAAATGCCAGACGTGGGCGACATCAAGCTAGCCAGCCTTCGGAAAATCCGGCGCGCTTCAAACCGAAGCGAAGATAAGGATTCTCGCGCATGAGTTTCCAGATGAGCCCGTTTTGCGCGCTGTCTATCATCATGACGACGATGCCTTGATCAAGTCCGTACCAGCCCTCGGAAATCCAGAAGCCCGAGTTGTCGTTGACGAGCGACGGGTTGAAGCCGCTTGAGAATCGATCGCTCGTGCACGTCTGCGGATAATGCTGCAAGAGATGCCGTGTGCCTGCGAGTGCTGCGTCCCGATCAAACGGAAGTGCCGCGAGCATGGCCCACGGCGATATGGTTCCGTCGTCGGGTCCAAAGGGAATTCCGCGCGCCATATAGCCGAAAAAACGGCGATCGCGATAATCGAGATCGCACTGTTCACCGGTCGGGCCATCGCCTGCGGTGATACCCCAGAAGTTGTGTCCGTAACCGATGAAGCCACGCGGATTTCGCGATCCATATTCCCGATGCGCGGCGATGGCACGCACGCTGTTCTGGAAGTAGTCGCTATTTTTTTCGCGCATGAAACGGTCGCGGATGCCGCGGAAATCGATCCACGCGTGCGAAAAATAATGCGTAAAGAGTGGACCGGAATAAAGAACATCCTGGTCGAGCATGTTTTCCCATTGGTACGTCAATGTCCAATCGGCGAACGCATCGTCGCTCAGCGCGTGCGTGGGTGATCCAAGTCCTAGCACGTATAGCAGCGTCGCTTCGTTGTAACCTTCCCATCCGTAATGCAGAAATCCGCAATCCGGCTTCCACCCTTGCGCGAGTGTTTTTCCGTCGACTTGCGCCCAGCGCCAATCGATGCGGCGATACATCTGGTCAGCCAGTTCCCGGATTTGCGCCTCGATGCCATCGCCGGCGAAATAGGCTGCCGCCGCGAGCACACCAGCGATGAGAAGCGTGGTGTCGATCAATGACAATTCGCATTGCCACACGCGCTTGCCGCTTTGCATATCGAGAAAGTGGTAATAAAAACCTTTGTAACCGGTCGCGTCGTCGTCGGTGCTTTGGTTGCTGTCCATGAAAAATTGCAGGGTCGTCAACGTTCGGCGCGCGGCATCCGAGCGCGACATCCACTGATGCTCGACCGCGATTGGATAACACGACAAAGCGAATCCGACGACTGCGATGCTGCACGGTGAATTCGGTCGCGACGTATCGGCGACCAGACCGTTGGCTGGATTGGCGTAGTCGATGAAATATGAGAATGCGCCGCGTTGAAGTTGGGTTATCAACTGCGCGTCGGAAAGCGAATCCCAACTTTCCATACGCATCAATGCTCGAGTTTGATAAAGGCCACCGCCTGCGGCGGCATGTCGATTTCGATGCGATAACCGCTGGGCGTCGACGCGACGTCGATGATCTCCGTCTTCAGTTGCGACAACTCATCGAGTTCACGAACCATCGCCGCGCTCAGATAATCGGGTTTTCCCATTTGTTCCCAGCGGCGTTTCGCATTGGCGTGATCCAGATCGATGCGCTGGACCGTCGCGCGCGTGATGGCGATCGTCGATTTGATGTCGAACGACACGTTTTCCGTCGCGATCGGATGACGAGGCAACGCAAAGTTGGTGAGCACAACCGTCGAAAAATCGTCGCCACGCACGAGCCACGCGTCGACCGTTTCGTGCTGGCCAACAACGGCGACCAACTGGGTACCAAGCGAATGAAGAAGCTGGAACGCGCGATAGGCCGGCTTCGCGATGCCATGCAAATTCAATAGACCGAATCCGCCTTGGAATGGAACGGACGGAAAATAGTTTTCCTCGAAAATATCCGAGAACGTCCAGTAACTATAGCTTTGCACGAGTCCGTTCGCTTCGAGCACGGTCTTGACGATGAATGCCGCCGCGTACGGATCGTCATGCATGACGTCGCGCGGATTGGAGGAGGTGCACCATTCCGTGTAATACACCGGCAGCGAACCGGCCTGCTGGCGCACGACGCGCGCCTGATCGCGCAAAGTGCTTCGCGTGCTCGCGGCGAGTTGTGCTTCGGTGTCATCGCCGGGTTTTCCGAACGCATCGGTCGGGTAGTGATGCGTCGATATGAAATCGGCGGGCAAGCTCTGCGATTTGCAGAATGCGAGAAATTCGTCGATCCACGCGTTGGCGGCGGTAGCCGGTCCGCCGACCTGCAAGCGCGCGTCCACTGTCTTGATCGCCTCGGCCGTGTAGCGGTACAGCTCGAAATAGTCGCTTTGTTTTCCGGTACCGAACGCGGTGAGGTTCGGTTCGTTCCACACTTCGAAAAACCACTGACTGACTTCATCGATGCCGTATCGATCGACCCAGTGCGAAACGAGTCGCCGGATCAATTCGGACCATTGCGCCGGATCGCGCGGCGGCGAAACGTTCGCGCGGTAGTGGAAAATTATCTGGTCGGTCGACGAAAGCGCCAACGGCATGAAGCTCAGTTCAACGAACGGCCTCATCCCGATCGAAAGCAGAAAATCGAAGATCTGATCGGCGTTGAAAAACGAATAAAGCGGCCGATCGCTTTGAACGATCATCGTGCCCATGTCGTCATCGAGGATTCCATGGAAACGCACATAACGCATGCCGAGTTCGTCGTGCGCGCGTTTGAGTTGCGCCTGCCAGTCCGCGCGCAGCGCCAGTGTCGCGTGGCCGCTTCCGACGGTGTGTTCCCAAAAATGCGGCAACGGAATCGGTGTCGAACCGAGATCTCCAGAAAAACTGACGGCCATCGAAATCTCGGGTCCTCGTTGAGTGATCGAATCATCTCAAGTGTAGCGTTAAGGAGTTCGGCGAGGTTCGGTTGCTTCGTTCTGCTATCGTGAATGATCGCTCCGCGACGAGTTCGACACTTACTGATGCCGCGAATAGTTTTATGGTTGACGCTGTGCGCATTGAGTGGCGTGGCGTTCGCTGACGACGTGAAAATCGGCGCGCATCCAGCGAAGTTCGATTCGCATGGACATTTATTGCCGTGGACGTCGTGGCGCGATGCGCTCACGCGCGAGCTTCTTTTCTATCGGCAAAGTCCTGGCGATAACGGCTATCCGCGCTTTGTCGCGGAGACGTTCCTGCAGGGCGATTGGACACCCGATCCTCATCGTGACGATACCATTCCCGCCACGCAAAACGGCATGGGCATCATTTCGTATGTGAAGTCGGCCGCGTGGCGTCACGATGACGACGATCTGCGCGTCGCTCGAGAAATGGCCGACTATCTAATACGGGAAACGCTGACGCCCGATGCGGGCGAATATCCGCGTTTTCCGCATTCGACCGGTCGACGTGGTCAATTTCCGCTCGCCGCGGATAGCGGCAGCCAATCGGATCGGCCATTCGAAATCGAGCCGGACAAAGGCGGCATCGTCGGATATGCGTTGCTGATGCTGGACGATAGCTCACATCAAGCGAAATATTTTGACGAAGCATTGCACATCGCTCGCGTGCTCGCTGCGCACCAGCGGCCGGGCGACGACCGCCGATCACCTTGGCCGTTTCGTGTCGATCATCGAACGGGCGAATCGCGCGGCGAAATCTCCGGCGACATGACGTACATTCTGAGGCTCTACGACGGACTGCTTCGTCGAGGTCATCCCGAATTCGTTGAGCCCCGTCGAGCGTTATGGACGTGGATCGCGCGCCATCAGATTCCGAGTGCGAAAGGCGATGGCCGATTGTTCGCGCAGTTTTTCGAGGATCACGATTCGCCCGACAATCTCACTGCCTGGTCACCGTTGAATCTGGCGCGCTATCTGCTCGAACGTCGCGGCGCGCTCGATTCGTCGTGGCGTGCCGATGCGGGCACGTTGATCGCATTCGTACGGCATCGTTTCACGCATCGGCAATCGGGTGTGATCGTGTGTCACGAACAGGATGAAGACACAGAAGCGTGGGGCGGCGTGAATTCGACGTACGGCGCGGTGCTGGCGATGTATGCGTCGGCGATCGGATCATCGCGGCTCGCCGACGAAGCGCGACAATCGCTCAACTACGCGCTGTATGCCATCGACGATGAAGGGCGGCCGCGCGATCTTCCGTCGCACGATGCCGCCGGCGGCTGGCAGGAAGATGCGCATACCGATGTCATCCACAACGTCATCGATGCCATGCACGCGTTCCCGCGCTGGGAAACGGCCAATTAGTTGGCGGGGAAATTAATTCTCGTCGACCTCAGTGAGCCGTCGATGCCTGCCGCGCGGCGCGTTCTTCGCGATACGGATTTGTTTTCGTGAAACCGTCCGTGAGCGTTTTCATGAAGGCGACGACAGCGTCGATTTCCGTTTCGCTCAAACGCGGTTTCGCGCCGGGACGCTGATCTTCGAACGGCGGATCGCGATTCAAATTCGTCCGGTATTGCTTCGGCAGATCATCGTAAATGCCGGCCTTGCCATACCAGCGTGCCGGTGTGATGTCGCGCGTGACGTAGAAATCGACGACGTCTCTCAGACTATGGAACTTGCCGTTGTGAAAAAACGTTTGGCGCAGAGCGACATTGCGCAGCGTCGGCGTTCGGAATAATCCGCAAAATGCAGCGTCGTTTCTCTTATCGGTACGCAGCGGGCCGCAAGCGCCGAGGTCGAAAAACGTTGGATCCTTGTTGTGCGCGATATTCGGATTGCGTGGAACTCCGAGCGCAATGAGGCCGTAATCCGATAGCGCGGGCGCGCCGCCGTCCATGCTGCGTTTGCTGATGTGGCATTGCGCGCAGTTGCCTTTGTTTTCGTCGTTGAACAGATCGAGGCCGCGTTTTTCCTGCTTGGTCAGCGTGGCGCGTCCGGTGAGGTACGCGTCGTATTTGCTCGTGTACGGATTGAATTCGGTGTAGTCCTCTTCGAACGCACCGAGCGCGCGGACGACGGCGGCGAATGCGGCAGCGTCGGAGTCGAGTGCGTTTTCGCCGAGCGCGGCGCGCAATGTTTTCGCGTACGGGGCAATTCGCGCCGCCGTCGCGATCGCGGTTTTGTCTCCGCCCATTTCGTTGTCGGCCAGCAGCGGAATCGCTGCTTGATTGGCGCCGCCGTCGACGCGGCCGTCCCACGTCAAGCCGCCGGTTGGACCGTTGTCGACAGATTCGTCGCCCTCGTCGTCTGACTCGTGATAGTGGTTGCTGTATGGCGGCACGCGGTTGAGGTACGTCAGTGTCGGCGGCGCGCGAAACGAGAAGGCGTCCAAACCTTTTCCGCCGGGTTCGATGTCGCGCGCGTCCGGCGGGTTGTAGCGACGGTCCGGCGCGTGGCAACTCGCGCACGATTGTTTGCCCGACGCCGACAGCGTCGCATCGGAAAAAATGGCGCGGCCTGCTTCGCGCAACAATGCCGCGCGCTTGAACGGATTGCTTTCTTCGGCGGCCGCGATCGGATTCGACCACGCGATCGACAACACCGCCACGGCGGCGGCACACGACAAGATACGCGACATGATCGCTTCGTTTCCCCGCCAACCTCAGGACGGCACACGATAAGTCCTGCGTGTGACGAATACGTGTAACAACCCCAACACCGAACTGAAATACATGGACGTTAGCGTGCGCGTGTTCGATGCAGTTCTTGCCGGTCCGGGGCCGGCTCATTCCGTTTCATTTCGCAAGAATTTGGAGGTTCAATGCGAATTCGCATTCTGATGTTGACTGCGCTGGCGACGTCACTCGCCGCCATGACGCAGCCCACGCACGCGGCGACGTCGAAACCGACGCTCGACGACGTTCAAACCATCGTGGTGATCTATGCCGAAAACCGCGGCTTCGATCATTTGTATGGAACCTTTCCGGGCGCCAATGGCTACAACAACGCCACGCCGGGCGAATACACGCAGCTCGATCGCAACGGGACCGTCCTCACCGCATTGCCGCCGATCAATGGCAACGGCTTGACCGATCCGTCCGATCCGACGCAAGTGCCGACCGAGGAAACGAAGGGTCATCCGAACCAGCCGTACGCGCTCGACGATCCGATCGGCTATAACGTCGACTTCCGCTACAAGCTGCACGATCTGGTGCATCGCTTTTACAACAACCAGATGCAGATCGATGGCGGCAAGAACGACAAGTTCGCCGCGTGGAGCGACGCCGGCGGCGAAGTGATGGGTCACTGGAACGACGGTGCGCAAACGGCGATGTGGCAGGTCGCGAAAAACTACGTGCTCGCCGACAATTTCTTCCAGGGCGCGTTCGGTGGTTCGTTCCTCAATCACCAATACCTCATCTGCGCGTGCGCGCCGTACGACTTCAAGACGGCCGCTGATCCGACGACGTTCGCCACCAATATTTCCGCTGTCGAATCCGATGGCGTCACGTTGAAAGTGGATACGTCGAAAAGTCCCGCATCCGCCATCGACGGCGTTCCGGTTTATGTCAACGACAACGTGCTCACGCCCGACTATTACGGCGTGAACACGATGCAGCCGCCGTACGCGCCGACGGGCAACGTGCTCGCGAGCAATCCGGCGTTCGGCGATCTGAGCAAAGGCAACACGCTCAGTCCGCAGGCGGCAACGACCATCGGCGATCTGCTCACGCAGAAAGGCATCAACTGGGCCTGGTACGCCGGCGCATGGCAAGCCGCGCTCGACGGCACCGCACCGGCGAGCGTCGCGTTCCAGAATCATCACCAGCCGTT
>CAZZYA010000181.1:0-7631 GCA_964658115.1 uncultured Rudaea sp.
CTTGCCCGCGCCTAACGGGCCGGCGAGATAGATAACCCCGCCTTCGCCGACGACGCCGGAAAGTTTCCTCGCCAGTTCCGTGAGCGCCGATTCGTCGATGTCCTCTGCGACGACCACGCGCTTACTCATCGGCTGCGCGTGCATTTCGCAACATGTATACATGTGGAAAAAGATCGGTGGCGATCATGCCGGCTTCGCCGTTGCGAGCTACGGCATCGCCGGCCTGCGCATGCAGCGCAACGCCGAGGCGTGCCGCGCGCCAGGCATTCAAACCTTGTGCGAGCAGTCCGGCGATGATCCCGGTCAGCACATCGCCCATGCCACCGGTCGACATGCCCGGATTGCCCCAAGGACATACTGCGAGCGGTCCGGCGGGATGTGCGATCAACGTGCCTGCACCTTTCAATACTACGACCGCGCGATAACGGTTCGCGATCTCGCGGGCGGCTTTGAAGCGATCGCTTTCGATTGCCGGTACGTCGGTTGCCAGCAGACGCGCCGCCTCGCCGGGATGCGGCGTCAGCACGGCAGTGTGCGGTAACGGAAAGAATTTCTGCGACAGCATGTTCAATGCGTCGGCATCGAGAACCGTCGGTTTGTCGGTAACGATGCCGGCGCCAAGCATCGCTCGGCTCCACGCGCTTTGTCCCAATCCTGGGCCGATCGCGACGACGGTCGCGCGTTTCATCAAAGCCGCCAGCGATGCCGCATCGGCGCAGCCGTGCGCCATCAGTTCCGGACGCGCTGCGTTGATTGCGGCGATGTTCTCCGGCCGCGTCGCGATGCTCGTCAACCCGGCGCCGACCCGCATCGCCGCTTCGCCGGCCATGCGCACCGCGCCGGCCATGCCGTTGTCGCCGCCGATGGTCAGGACGTGGCCGAATTTGCCCTTGTTCGCATTGCGCGCGCGCGGCGGCAGCCAGCGCGACATGTGCGCCATGTCGAGCAGATCGGCGTCGGCGTCGAAGCGCTCGTATAAATCCGATGGCAGGCCAAGCGAGTCGAGTACCAACGTGCCGCGATAATCGAGTGAGTCGCTCGTGAACAGTCCACGCTTGTGCGCGACGAAGCTGATCGTCGCAGTTGCACGCACTGCCGATCGGAGCACGTTGCCGGTATCCGAATCGATGCCGGACGGCACGTCGAGCGCGAGCACGCGCGTCGGAAACCGGTTTACGTGATCGACGAGCAGGCGCGCAAAACCGTCAAGCGGACGCTTGAGGCCGGTGCCGAACATCGCGTCGACGTAGACGTCCGCCTCGGGAATCGGATCGGTCGATGTCACTACTTTGCCGCCACTGGCAACCCACTCGCCGTGCGCACGCAACGCATCCGGCGACGACTCGGCCGGCATGCCGACGGCGATCACGCGCGCGTCGAGTCCCGCGTCTTTCGCCGTGCGCGCCAACAGATAACCATCGCCGCCATTGTTGCCAGGACCACACAGCACGACGATGCGCCGCGCATTTGGCCAGCGTTTCTTGAGCACACGCCAGCCCGCAGCGGCCGCGCGCTGCATCAGCACGAAGCCCGCAATGCCAAGCGTCGAGATCGCGGTGCGATCGATTTCGCGCACCTGTGCTGCGGTATAGAGGGAAGCGCCCATCGCGCCGATTATACTGAGACGATGATCGACCTCGGCACCATCGACTTCGGCCAACTCGCCGCCGACGTGAAACGTTGGGGTGCGGAACTCGGCTTTCAGCAAGTGGGCATCAGCGCCACCGAACTCGGCGAGGATGAAACACATTTGGTCAACTGGCTCGCCGCCGGCCGTCACGGCGAGATGGACTATATGCAGCGTCACGGCACCAAGCGCAGCCGGCCACGCGAACTACACGCAGGAACGTTGCGCGTCGTTTCCGTGCGCATGGATTACGATCCGCCGGATGCGCGTGATCCGTGGGCCGTGCTCGAAGATCCGACGCTGGGCTACGTTTCGCGGTACGCACTCGGTCGCGACTATCACAAGCTCATGCGCAACCGGTTGCAGAAACTCGCCGATCGGATCGCTACGGAAATCGGTCCCTTCGGCTATCGCGCGTTTGTCGATTCTGCGCCAGTTCTGGAAAAAGCGCTGGCGCGCAACGCAGGGCTGGGCTGGATCGGCAAACATACGTGCCTGATCAATAAAGACGCGGGTTCGATGTTTTTTCTCGGCGAGTTGTTCACCGATTTGCCTTTACCCAGCGATGACTCCGCCACCGATCACTGCGGCACCTGCGCGCGATGCATCGATATCTGTCCGACGCGGGCGATCGTCGGCCCGGGTGAACTCGACGCGCGACGCTGCATCGCGTATCTCACCATCGAATTGCGAGGAAGCATTCCGGTCGACCTGCGACCGATGATCGGAAACCGCATCTACGGCTGCGACGATTGCCAGCTCGTTTGTCCATGGAACAAGTTTTCAAAAAAATCGGTCGAGCCGGATTTCGAGAAACGCAACGGTCTCGACGCTGCGTCGCTGAAAGAATTGTTTGCGTGGGACGAAGCGGAATTCCTGATGCGCACGGAAGGTTCGGCCATTCGCCGCATCGGCTACGAAAGCTGGTCGCGCAATATTGCGGTCGCGTTGGGCAACGCGCCGCGCGATGAGAATCTTGTGGCAGCGCTACATGCGCGCCGCGACGATCCGTCGGAAGTGGTCCGCGAGCACGTGCTTTGGGCGTTGCAGCGACAGCATGCGTCGCCGAGCGTCACGCGGCCTGTTTCGGAATCGAATTCTTGACGTGGCTCAAGCGGTTTTTGTCGTCGACGTAAACAAGCGTCGGTTTGAACGACGCTGCTTCCGCCTCGCTGAGCTGCGCGTACGACGCGATGATAATGATGTCGCCCGGCGCGGCGCGGCGCGCGGCCGACCCGTTGATGGAAATAATTCCGGAATTTTCGTCGGCACGAATGGCATACGTGACGAGACGTTCGCCGTTGGACACGTTCCAGATGTGGATCTGCTCGTAGTCGCGGATGCCAGAGACATCGAGCAGCCGACCGTCGATGGCGCACGAACCTTCATAGTGCAGCTCGGCGTGCGTGACGTGTGCGCGATGTATTTTCGCCTTGAGCAGGGTGAGATGCATGCCTTTCGCTCCGTTGTCGCATTTTCACAACAAAAACGCCGAAATGAAACGACGCGGTTGGAATTATCCTTTTTTTTGCATCGCGCCATCAACTACGCAGCGGAATTTATGGCGTTCAACCGCAATTTCAAGCAGCAATTCTGGGCAAAAAAAACCCTCGCTACGAAGCGAGGGTGTAATTCGGAGTGACGATTACCAAAACGATGCGCCCTGCTCCCACGGTGCAACAACCTGGTGTTGCGAAAATACCGAAGGACGTAGCGACCATACCACATGTGTTCTTAAAGTGCTACTGGTTTCACACTTCAAACGGCAGATTGTCGATCAGTCTTGCGCGCCCGAGGCGGGCAGCAACAAGCGCGACGAGCGATCTGTCCGCGTCCATCGCCTCCCCCAGATCGTCCGCGCGACGAATGACGGCGTAATCCGGCTTCAATCCTGCGGCAACGAGCGCAGCCGTGGCGGCCTGCTCGACTTTCAAAATCGACGCGCGTTCGAGTCGGCTATCGCGCATGGTCATCAATGTTCGGTAAATGATGGCCGAGCGCTCGCGTTCCTCATTTGTCAGATATTGATTGCGCGAACTCATCGCGAGCCCATTCGCTTCGCGCAGCGTCGGTGCGCCGACGATGTCGATCGGCATGCGCAGATCCGCGACCATGCGCCGGATGACGAGGAGTTGCTGATAATCCTTCTGCCCAAACACGGCGACGTTCGGCTGCACGAGATTGAACAGTTTCGCCACGACCGTCGCCACGCCAGCAAAATGGCCGGGGCGCGCAATGCCGTCGAGTGTTTCACTTATGACGGGCACGTCTACGCGCACCGCCGACGCGGCACCGAAGGGATAAATCTCGTCGACGGACGGTGCGAAAAGCAAATCGCACTTCGCCGCGTCGAGTCCGCGTTGATCGTCAGAAAGCGTGCGTGGATACGCGGCGAAATCTTCGTTCGGTCCAAACTGCGTCGGGTTGACGAATACGCTGGCGACGACGCGATCGGCGTGTTGTCGCGCAATGTCGATCAGCGAAAAATGTCCAGCGTGAAGATTGCCCAACGTCGGAACGAAGCCGACGCGCTCGCCGCGCAAACGCCAAGCGCCCACGCGCGCGCGCAAATCTTCGGCGCGAGCAACGGTATCCATCAGAAAGAATGTTCGGCACCGGGAAACGTTTTGTCGCGTACGGCGGCGGCATAACCTCGGATTGCGTCGCCGATGGAGCCGGCGCCTTCGAGGAAATCCTTGCTGAAACGCGGACGTTTGCCGGGCGTAATGCCGAGCATGTCGTAGATCACGAGAACTTGGCCGTCGCAATCCACGCCGGCGCCGATGCCGATGGTCGGAATCGGAATTTCGGCGGTAATGCGTTTCGCCAATGCGGCCGGTACGCATTCGAGCACGAGCAAATCGGCGCCTGCTGCCGCGACGGCTCTTGCATCGGCGAGCAACTGTTCGCCGGCAGTCTTGCCTTTGCCTTGCACGCGATAACCGCCGAGCTTGTGCACCGACTGCGGCGTGAGTCCGAGATGCGCGCAGACAGGAACCGAACGGCGTGCGAGCGCGTCGATGATGTCGCAAACGTAATCGGCACCTTCGAGTTTCACCATCGCCGCGCCGCCCATCGCCATCAGACGCGCCGACGATCGCAGCGCCGTTTCGACATCAGTGAATGTCATGAACGGCAGGTCGGCGACGAGCAGCGCGTGCGAAGTGCCGCGCGCAACCGCAGCGGTGTGATAGACCATGTCGTCGATGCTGACAGGCAGCGTGCTCGAATGGCCTTGCACGACCATGCCGAGTGAATCGCCAACGAGCAGAACGTCGACGTTGGCCGAATCAGCCTGCGCAGCGAAGCTGGCGTCGTAGGCGGTGAGCACTACGATCTTTTCGCCCTGCGATTTCATTTCGCGCAGGCGCGGCACCGTGATCGGCGCGCCGGCGGACTTTGCGTTGGCGTACATTGGGCGCTCCTTCAGGGCCGCGCATTATTTTGTGACGATTGGGCTGGACTCAAGTGGAGCGCAACCGCTGGCATCGATTCGCGCTAGCAAGTCGATCACACGCCCGCCTCCGGGCACGTAGAGAATCGGTGCGAGCTCGGCCAGCGGTACAAGTGCGAATGCGCGTTCGTGAAGGTGCGGATGTGGGATGTGCAAAGCCGGTTCGTCGATTCGCGCATCGCCGAAAAGAAGGATATCGAGATCGAGAATGCGCGGTCCCCATCGATCGCCCTTTCGATCCCTCCCCGCGCGGTGCTCGATGGCGAGCAACCCGTCAAGCAGATCGCGCGCACTCAATTGCGTATCGAGCGCAGCGACGGCGTTGACGAAAGTCGGTTGATCGCGACGGCCCCACGGTTCCGTTGCGTACAAACGAGACTGTGACAGGAGCCGAGTCTGCGGCAATCCAGACAGCGCCTTCATCGCCGTTTCGATCTGCTTGCGCGGTTCGGCGAGATTGCTGCCGAGACCGACGTAGGCGACGGTCATTGTCCGACCGGTTGCGAGGGCGCGTCGGGTTTGCGGCGGCGACGGCGGCGCCGCGGCGGCGCATCGGCTTCGTTGCCCGGTGCGTTCGAATCCGCCATCGGTTGAACCGGCTGCGATGAAAGTTCGGCCGACAGCGCTTCTTGTGGAATCGACTGCGCGTGCGTCCACCACTGCGCGATTTCAGCGGTCTCCGCACCTTCGACCGCGCGCAGAAGCAAGAAATCATAGGCGGCGCGAAAACGCGGATGTGCCATCGTGCGGAACACGCGTTTCTTGATGCGTTGTTCGAAACGCGGCTGCAATGTCCATATCTCTTGCATGACGATCGCGAAGCGGCGC
The DNA here is from genome assembly GCA_964658115.1 of uncultured Rudaea sp. Lineage (GTDB taxonomy): Bacteria > Pseudomonadota > Gammaproteobacteria > Xanthomonadales > Rhodanobacteraceae > Rudaea. Next base: position 5,910 of record CAZZYA010000181.1, read on the forward strand.
GGAATCGCAACTTGGCGTGCTTGCTCGGTGATGATGTGGTCGCTCACGCGCTGCCAAGCCAATGAAGGCTCGACGCCACGTTCTATTTCGCGCTGAACCTGCGCGCGCACAGGTCCCCACAGCATGACCGCGAAAAGAAATGCGGGCGTTACCGATTTATCGGCGGCGATACGTTCGTCGGTGCCGCGCAACCCCGCTTCGACCAAGGCGCGGAACGATTCGCCGCCGCGATACGCGAGTGCGCGCGCGGTCAGCGGGAACACGTCGACGAGCAATCCGGATTTTTCCAGCGCGTGAAAACTTTTGAGGCCATTGCCCGCGAGGAACATTTTCAGTGTTTCGTCGAACAGTCGCGCCGGCGGCGCGTGCAGCAGCAATTCGCCGAGTTCGTCGAACGGTTCGCGCGCATCCGGCGCAATTTCGAAATGCAGTTTCGCCGACAGACGTACCGCGCGCAGCATGCGCACCGGATCTTCGCGATAGCGCTGCCACGGATCGCCGATCAGTTTCAGCACTTTTGCTCGCACGTCGTCGTAGCCGCCGGTGTAGTCGCGCACGCTGTAATCCGCGATGCTGTAGTAAAGCGCATTCACCGTGAAGTCGCGGCGCACCGCGTCTTCCTCGATCGTCCCGTAAACGTTGTCGCGCACGATGCGGCCGTCGATCATGTGCCGGTCGCCGGTGCCGTCGTCGGCGCTGCCGCGGAATGTCGCGACCTCGACGATCTCCTGACCGAACACGACGTGCGCGAGACGGAAACGTCGTCCGATAAGCCGGCAGTTTCGGAATAGACGTTTGACGTCTTCGGGAGTCGCATCGGTGGCGATGTCGAAATCTTTCGGATGTCCGCCGAGCAGCAGATCGCGCACGGCGCCGCCGACGAGAAACGCCGCGTAGCCGGACTCGTGCAAACGGTACAACACGCGCAGCGCGCCCGAGGAAATCGCCTTGCGCGAGATGTTGTGCTCGCTGCGCGGAATAATTCGCAGTTGTGGCTTCACATTCGCCGGTTCGAGGTTGGTATCGGGCTGCGTCATTCAGCAGGTTGCATCGTTTGTCCGTCCAGGCGAAACCGCTATACTACCGCCCGCTCGCGAATTGCCCAAAAAATTGACCGCTTCGCTCCCTTCGTCTAGTGGTCTAGGACACTGCCCTCTCAAGGCGGGAACACGAGTTCGAACCTCGTAGGGAGCGCCATCGTTCGCTGGTTTCTGGAAAGCCATGCCGTTCGTCGTTACCGAAAATTGCATCAAGTGCAAATATACCGACTGCGTTGAAGTGTGCCCGGTGGATTGTTTCCACGAAGGCCCGAACTTCCTCGTCATCGATCCGGAAGAATGCATCGACTGCACGCTGTGCGAGCCGGAGTGTCCGGCCAACGCAATCTTCCCCGAAGACGACGTTCCGGCCGGCCAGGAACATTTCATCAAGCTCAACGCCGAACTTTCGAAAGATTGGCCTGTGCTGACCGAACGCAAAGACGCACCGGCCGACGCGAAAGAATGGGACGGTCGCAGCGGCAAGTTGCCGCTGCTGCAACGCTGAGCGGTTAGGACAACCGTTCGCGCAACGCGTCGAGCACGCGGCGCGCCGCTTCGCTCGACGACGTGTCGTTCGACGCGCCTTCGACATCCACGCGTGAACCATCGCCGTCGGACATCACCTTCACCTTCAAGCGGCCGCTGACAGTTTCGCCACTTGATTTACTGCCGCCGCCGAAGG
>CAZZYA010000182.1:0-7568 GCA_964658115.1 uncultured Rudaea sp.
GGTAGGCCGACGAGTTTTCATGGCTACGCAGCCTATGGACCCCAAGGAATGCCTGATGAAGACGATCGCGGCACACTCGCCCCCATGGCAGCAGTTGCCTCAATTCCCTTCGCGCCGGAGATCTGCATTCCTGCGGCTCTCGCCTTACGCCATTTCGAGGGCGGACGGCTGTATGGCACGTATGGCTTTTACGATGCCTTCAATCCAAGCTTTCGAGACACCCACGCCCAACTTCGGTCGGGGCACGCTGACGCGCGCTTGGGCTGGGTTGACCATGACTATCTGAGCGACAATCAAGGGCCGATCCTCGGCATGATCGCAAACTACAGATCGGCGGTTATTTGGAAAGCGACCCGCAACGTGCCCAATCTGCTTCGCGGTTTGAAGCGAGCAGGTTTCACCGGCGGTTGGTTGAGTGCTGCTTAGCTTCGTTCGGCGGCGGTTTTCTCGGAGTCCTGGCTAGAACACGTCTCTCGCTGCTAACGCCGAGCGAAGACTAGAGCCACATCACAGAGAGCGTCGGACACTTCGCGCTGCCGCCGGATTTAAGGAACTTGCTCAACGCCGCGCGTCGCACTTCATTTCCCTTGTGCTCCAGCTGGGGTGCGCTAGTCGCCGCTATCTTACTGACGTGTCGTCGAGATCGATCATGTCGCAGACAACTGCGCGCGCCGATGTGGCTCACCTCGATGCGTCAGCGTGTGCTGGTATAAATGGCGCAGCAACTTCAATCAGGTCGACTGAATGCTCCTGGAAAGTAAACCGTGTGCCCCAAGCGTAGTGGACAAAAGCACGTATCCCAGTGCTAAAAGCGTGGATCGATGAGGCCAAGGGCAATCACTTTCGCCTTTGAAGTCGAACCCTCGCATGACGTTTGCGCAGTGAAGCGCTCGTCTGAGCCTTTCGCGCGGACGTCCTCCGCGCGATCCAAGGTCCTGCGCGACGTGCTTACGATTATCTGATTGATCGGAACACGCCGTTACTCCTGTTTCGCGTCAAGAGCGGGTTCTGCTGCGTGCGCTTTTCTTTAGTGGCGGTTTCTTCGCTTGCCGCACCGTTGTCGCTTTCGTGCGGGTGCTTGATGACTTGGCTGAAGTGCGTTCGTTTTTTTTGCCACTGCGCCGCGCGGGCTCTTCGCTTGGGGGCTCCGAGACGGAGGGGCCCGGCGCAACAAACGCCGCTTTCTCGCGCGCAAAGCGAGCGCCCATCTCGTCGAGTTGTTCGCGGGAAAAAGTGTCGCCCAGCTTGGCGAAGATGTCAGTCTCCTCTTCTTCGATGTGATGACTCAACATCTCGTGCAAAACTTTTGCGTGGGCCTTCCACTCATCCGTCGCGGGATCAAGCACACTTAGGCGTTCGATAAGATGGTCGGCGATGTGGTGTTCCACATAGCCTTCTCGGCCGAGAGTGTCGGTCTCAGCATCCTCGGTTGTGCGGATCAGTCCATCGTAAGCAATTCGCTCTTCAACGCGAGCGTGCGCCGTTAGCGCGGGTTTGAGTTTCCCGAAGGCACGCGCGCGTTCATCGGTGCGATCGCTTTCGGCCATCTTCGTGGTCCATTCCCGGAACTGGACATGGTCTTCATGCAAGCGTGCGCGGATGTCTTGCTTGCTCATCGTCACGCGGGCGCCTAATGCTTTAACTGTATTTGCGATTGTCATGTCGAAGCTCTCCTCGATATCGAACTCTTAGACGGACGGCGGATCGGACTCGCGTTCGAACACGCGATGGCCACCAAGTGTTTCAATAAACCCGTCCAGCGCGGACGCATAGCCATCAGGCTCGGCGACAATCACACCTGCGGCCGCTTTGCGCCCCAGGGGAACGCCCGCTTTTTTCAACAGACCGCTGCCGGCGCCGAGCGCGAGAATCGGTTTGCAGTGACGGAACTGTAGACGCACAAAGTCGAGCGCGTGCGCATCGTTATTCAATACACCTTCGGACGAGTAGTCGGCAACGACTACGGCGTCATACAGAACGGACGGTCCGGCTTCGAGCGTGATCTCGACATCCAATAATCCGCCGTCCCTGTCCGTTACTTTGCCCAACCGAGAGCCAACGATCCGCGGCACCGCACCTTCCATCAGAAAGCGTGCGTAAGCCGTTCGCACCGCGTTCGCATCGAAGCCATCATCGATAAGGATCGCGATTCGCCGTGTAGCGATGCCGACACTTCCAGGGCGATGCATCAACGACAGTGGCGGCGAGAGCGCGTAGTCGGCGATGGGCGCATCGAGTGCAAGCGGCATGGCTTCCGGAAGTTCCAACCCCAAGCCGGTCGCCACTTCTTGGGCGAGAGCCTCGTCGACGTGAATCAGCATGGAGAGCATGCGCTGACGAATCGCGACTGTCTGGACCCGTGTCAACTCGAAGCGAAACGCATTGGCGATGTGAGCCTGTTCGACGGGGGTTTGGCTTCTAAAGAAGAGGCGCGCTTGCCCAAAATGCTCGGAGAACTTTTCCGGTTTGCCGCGCACTTTGTCGCCCTCGACGGGCTGCGGATAGCTCACGTAGCCAGACGTGCCGGCCTGGAACGGGCAGCCGCCGGCCAGTGAGTTGGGATCGTATGCCACGCGTCCGCGCGGAATGGCCTGACGATGAAAGCCGTCGCGTTGATTATTGTGGACCGGGCACACCGATGCGTTGATCGGGATTTCGTGGAAGTTGGGTCCGCCCAGGCGTGTGAGCTGCGTATCTTGATAGGAGTGCAGGCGTCCTTGCAAAAGCGGATCGTTGGTGAAGTCGATGCCGGGAACGACATGCGCGGTGCAGAACGCAACTTGTTCCGTTTCAGCAAAAAAGTTATCCGGATTGCGATTCAGCGTGAGACGACCGACCGGTACCAGAGGGACGAGTTCTTCAGGAACGAGCTTTGTGGGATCAAGGACATCGAAATCGAATCCATCGGCTTGCTCCTCACTGAAAACCTGAAGCGCCAGTTCGTATTGCGGGAAGGCGCCGGCTTCAATCGCTTCCCATAAATCGCGGCGATGGAAGTCCGGGTCGGCGCCCGAAATGTGGACTGCCTCGTCCCACACCAGGGAATGGGTGCCGGCGATGGGGATCCAATGGAACTTGCAAAACTGCGACTCACCGTCGGCATTAACCAAGCGGAACGTATGGACACCGAAGCCTTGCATCATCCGATAGCTGCGCGGGATGGCGCGGTCGGACATTTGCCAGAGAACCATGTGCATCGATTCGGGCGTGAGCGAGATAAAATCCCAGAATGTGTCGTGCGCGCTCGACGCTTGTGGCATGGCATGGTGCTGTTCGGGTTTGACGGCATGGATCAGGTCGGGAAATTTCATGGCGTCTTGAATGAAAAAGACGGGAATGTTGTTGCCGACCAAATCCCAGTTACCCTCGTCGGTGTAAAACTTCACGGCAAATCCGCGGACATCGCGCGCCGTATCCGTCGATCCACGCTCGCCGGCAACCGTTGAAAAACGCACGAAGACGGGCGTCTGTTTTCCTTTTTCTGCGAACAGCGACGCACGCGTCAATTTGCTCAAAGAGTCATACGCCTCGAATACACCATGCGCAGCGGAGCCACGGGCGTGCACGACGCGCTCGGGAATTCGCTCATGATCGAAGTGCGTGATTTTTTCTCGCAAAATGAAATCTTCGAGAAGCGTAGGCCCGCGGATTCCTGCTTTGAGCGAATGCTGATTATCGGCAACGGGCACGCCTTGATTCGTGGTGAGACGCTGTCCGCTTGAATCGACTCGGACACGATCGAGCGGGCCGTTGCCGGCGTTTTCACCCAATCGTGGCGTTCCGTCACCTGTTTTCTCGGAAGCAATGTGCTCAGCGGTTGTGCTCGCCGTCGCCCAAGGCGAATCGGGTTCGGCACTGGCTCCTTCCTGGGGCGCGATCGCAGCGTCCCCATACTCACCCGGTTTGTTTTCGTTGAATGGCATTTTTGCGGCAAGAGTTTGCGTCGCTGCCACCTTCTCAAGAAGCGATGTCGCGTCGGCGGGTTTGTTGCCTAAACCTGTCGGCATTTGTTCCGTGCTTGGATTTGCGACGGTGCTCAATACAGAGCCCGCACCGTCAAGCACAACTGTCGATTTCTTCCGTGAAGCCATATAAGTGTTCTCTGCTAAGTGTGAGTTTTGATTGGGGCGGCTGTATCGTCGTGTTATTAGACAAACCACACAACGCAACGAAACTCACGGATATAAGACGCTTCCATTGAGTTTGTATCGCATACGTAGCGGGAGCCGCTCGGCCCGCCTCCATCACGCAAGAGGTATGCCGTGCGTGCGCTGTAGATACAGGGCGTCTACAACAAGACTCGGGCGCATATTGAGGACCCGCATCCAACCGACGGTGTGTTTTGCACGCTTTTGCGGGTCCGCCGAATCTTGGCTGTCTTGGTGCTCAGGCAATCGACGGGAGCGTCTGTTGGGTCGTATCGATGTCGCGCCATGGGTGCGTGTGCCAATCGCGGATATGTTTCATTGCATTCTTGATCGTGAACTGATCGCCGCGTTTTATCTTCGTCAACTCCGCCCACGATAGCGGCATGGCAACTCCCGCCGTGGCACGCGCCCGCAATGAAAAGGAGGCAACGCTGGTCGCGCCTCGTCCATTTCGCAACCAGTCGACGAAGATCCGATTCACCCGATTTTTTTCACCGGCGACAGCGACGAACTCCTTCGGCTTATAGCCTGCCATCGCTTCGGCGACGGCCTGGGCAAACGATTTGACCTGATCCCATGGCGCCGGTGGATTCAGTGGCACGACGACATGAAACCCCTTGCCACCGGAAGTGCGCAAAAACGACGTCAGTCCGATACGTTCGAGCTGCTCACGGATATCCTGCGCCGCAGCGATCACGCGCGGCCATTTCACATCCGGATGCGGATCAAGGTCGAAGACAATGCGATCGGCGTGATCCGGGTCGCTCGCTTTTGCGCCCCAAGGATGGACTTCCAGCACATTCATCTGCACGAGTTCCAGTAAACCCGCCGGTTCGTCGATGCACAGATATTTTTTTCGTTCCGTTTTCACATCGACGCCAAAAATGTGCGGACCCCATCCGGGCAACTCATGTTTTTGAAAGAAGCACGCCTTGCCTGCGCCATCCGGACATCGCACCACGGATAGGGGGCGCCCTCCAACCTCGGACATCATCCAGGGTGATACTTCCCGATAATATTCGGCCACCTCCGCTTTGGTCACTCCCATGTCTGGGAACACAACGCGCTCCGGATGCGTGATCTTGACGGCGTCCAACTCACTCGTCTTCGCCGAAGATTTTGCAGCCGGCTTTTTTGCAGAACGCGTGCGTGACACCTTCGGAACGGCCGTTTCATTCCCGTTTGGGTCGGACGCTTTTTTCGGTTGAGCCGCATCACGTTTCAAGTCGGCCAGCGACTTATCGGGACGAAACGCTTTGAATGCGGGTTGACGCAACAGGCCTTGGCCGCCAATGCCTTGGAAAAAAACTTCCACGATTTTTTTGGGACGCACCCAAATGGCTAACGCCTGATCACGCCGTTCCATTAAATCGATGTCCGCGGGCGCCTCAGCAACGACGGATTTCGAGAGTTCTTTTCGTAAAGCACGCAGTTGTTCGTCGTTGAATCCTGTGCCTACGCGCCCGATGTAGACCAGCTTGCCGTTACGCGGTTCTGCGAGCAGCAAGGCGCCGACACCAAAGCGCGCACCTTTGGGTTCGGTGAATCCGACCACTACGAACTCCTGCGACGGGCGTCCTTTGATCTTGATCCAATCGCCCGAACGCGTTCCGACGTAGGTGCTGCGAACGCGCTTGCTGACGATGCCTTCCAGCCCAGCGTCGGTGGCTTGGGCAAACATTGCCGCGCCATCACCGATTTGATGCTCGGAATAGCGAAGCAACGGATGATCGTTCGCTCGCAATAGTTCGGCGAGCGCTGTTTTGCGCTGAATCAAAGGGACATGGCGCAGCGACAAGCCGTTTAGGTGCGGCATGTCGAACAGCATATAAAGCAAAGGTTCCTCGGCGTCGCCCGACAAGCGCGCTTGCAACGCATTGAAGTTGTCCCGCCCTTCGCGCAAGACAATCATCTCGCCATCGAGCTGCGCACTCTTGAGCTTGAGCGACGCGATGGCCTTCGCCAGTTCCGGAGCCTTATGCGTCCACTCGATGGCGTTACGCGACCACAGCCGCACCTTTCCTTTGACCACCGTGGCAACGATTCGATATCCGTCCCATTTGACCTCGTGCAGCCAGTCGTCTCCACTCGGCGGCTCTTGCTGGACGCGGCACAACTCAGGTGCGAACGCTTCGTCGGTAAGTGTTTCGCGCGACGCCGCGGACAAGTCCGGAGCCGCCACTTTGGGCGGCGCTTTCTTCCCTCGTGTGGCTGTCGTTGATTTTGGTTGGTCCTTCCAAGTGGCACGCCTCGCCTTCAACGAGATCGGCCGATCCGTGTTTGGATCGACGAACGCGTTGGCATCGCGTGGCCCTGCGAATTCGTCTTCATGCTTGATCAGGAGCCATTGGTTTTTTGCGCCTCGTCTGCCCGTGCGCACGAGCACCCAACTTCCACGCAGAACGTCTCCGTGCAAGATGAACTTCAGGTCTCCCTTGCCCAAACCTTGATGTGCGCTGCCGATCGGTTCCCAGGTTCCATGATCGAACACGTCGACATGTCCGGCGCCGTAGTGCCCGGTTGGGATGTCACCTTCAAAGGTTGCGTAGGAAATCGGGTGGTCCTCAACCTCCATGGCCAAGCGCTTTACCTTGGGATCAAAACTAGGGCCCTTTGGCACCGCCCAACTCTTGAGCACGCCGTCGAGTTCGAGTCGGAAATCAAAGTGCCGGTGCGACGCGTGATGGAGCTGGACAACAAAGATTTTTTCTTTGCCGCTCGCGCCACCCTCCGCAGGTTCCGGCGTGGCTTTGAAGTTTCGTTTACGCTTGTATTCGGTCAGGCCCATGTCCAGTCCTTGGAGCGTGGTGGGTGAGCTAGGCTACATCAAAGAACACCCAAGCAAGCACTCACGACGGCATCACCTTACGAAGACTCGGCGCTTGCTCGACAATGTGGAAGACTTCACCCGTCGTCAAACAACGAAAGCGCATCCCCGGCATTCGTTCGAATTCTCGCCCTGTCTCATCTTTGGCTGTTGAACGAAGATCCGTTTTTTTCATGGTCGTCGTCCCGGTCCGTTCGATCTTGAAGCGCGCGCGCTCGGCAACAAAAAGCGAGCCTTGCGAATGCGCCGAACGAATCTCGTAGACCGAGGTCTTGCTCGCTGCTTTAGCCATCATTCGCCCTCCTTCGATGTGGTGCACCTTTTTTCCGGGCGCGTATATAACAAATGTTTTTTCAATGATTGCTGAAGAATCGAGCACGCAAATCAACAACGTTGAGGAGAAGCCCGTGTTCTCAAAGCACGTCCGGCAACCCATGACACACATCGGGCCCATCAGTTTATTTGTTGCGTTTGCACGACGCGGCGAACGGTTTCAATGAGCTGATCGGCACGCGCCGGTTTTCGTAGCACCGCCGTAGCTCCCATCAGTGTCGCTCGTTGTTGGCACTCTTCCATGGGTTGGGCAGAAACGA
>CAZZYA010000183.1:0-7507 GCA_964658115.1 uncultured Rudaea sp.
GTTTGGTCTTGGATTTTTTTCGCGGCGTAGCTTCCGCCGCACGCGGATAGCGCCATCGCGACGAGGACAACGCAAACGGCCCTCACCGCGGTGTCTTCTCCAAACAAGTGCATGGGCTCGCCAGTAGCAGAGTAGCTATAACTTAAGTTACGGCGAACTGCGGCAAGGCGTCGCACGATGTAGGAGTGAAGGCGGGGCGTTTGTGCATTGCGCGAGCTGGTGCCTCTTACTTCGCGCTTCAATCTCCCGTTGGCGCCAACGGATGACCTATTTCTCATCGCGTTATTTGCTGCCACAGTAAGCTTCGATGCTTTCTCAGGTGATACATGTCGGCCGATCCTTCGACGATGGATAGAAGCAGCAGTTTCTCGCCCATGAAATACGCGCGCGTCGCGGGCCTGTTGTATCTGGTCAACATCATTGCGGGGCTCGTCGGTGAAATGTTCGTCAGAAATGCGCTGATCGTCTCCGGCGACGCGACCGCGACCGCTGAGCGGATTGCGCATTCGCCGTTACTCTGGCGCATCGGAATTACAGGCGATCTCGTCATGCAGGCGACCGATGTCCCGTTGATGATGATTTTTTACGTGTTGCTCAAACCGGTCAATCGAAATCTCGCGCTGACGGCGATGTTGTTCACGCTTGTACAAACCGCGTCGTTGGTCGCCAACAAGTTGAATCTGATGCTGCCGCTGTTTCTTTCGCCGGACGCGGCTTACCTCGGTGTTTTTTCGCCGGATCAACTCCACGCGTTGGCCTACGTTGCCATTCGCGCTCATGAACACGGGTTCGCGATTGGTCTGATTTTCTTTGGCTTCGAATGTCTGATCACCGGTTATCTGGTTTTCAAGTCGCGCTATTTTCCGTGGGCGCTGGGCAGCGCGTTGCAGATTGCTGGCGTGTGTTACTTGACTAACAGTTTCATGCTGCTCCTTGCGCCTTCCATCGCGGATAAGCTCTTTCCCGCCATTCTTCTGCCGCCGTTCATTGCAGAACTTTGTTTTTGCTTATGGCTGCTGATCAAAGGCGTCGACATGGCCAAATGGAAACAGCGTGCGGAAAATTGATCGCGTCGCTGTTGGGTTTCGCCTCCATTCGGGCGTTGGACGCGCTAACATGGTTCCATCAATCGGAGCAGAGCGATGTCGACCGCAACGAATCCCGCACCATCTGGCTGGCGTGAACTGATTGCGAAAGAAGATTGGTGGGCCATCTGGATCGGCCTCGGACTCGTGATCGCGGCCGTGATCGCTTACGAATTCGGCATCAGTTTCAAGTGGGTCGCGGTGACGCCGCAGAAGTGGTCGTCATTCGGCGATGTCGTGACACAGTTGCATACGAATGGTTTGCGGTTCGTCGCACTGTTCGTGCTGTGGGCTGCATTGTTCGGCATCGCGGTAAAGGCGATGGGATTCAACATCGGCGAATTCATCGGCGCGTTTTTTGTCGTCTTTCTCGTTTCCGCCATTATTTATTTCGTCGGTCTGTGGGATCAGGCGAATAAATACAACCTGGAACCGCCGCTCGTCGCACTGGTCGTCGGATTGCTTTTCGCCAACGTCATCGGTGTGCCGAACTGGCTGCGCACGGGATTGCGTGTGGAGTTCTTCATCAAGACCGGCATTGTGCTACTCGGCGCGCAACTGCCGTTCACGCTGATCATCTGGGCGGGACCGGTCGCCATCGTGCAGGCGGCGCTTATTTCACTGGCTACGTTCGGCACGATCTACGTCGTCGCTGTGAAACTCGGATTGGATCGCCGCTTCGCTGCCGTGCTCGGAACCGGCGGAGCGGTGTGCGGTGTGTCTGCTTCGATTGCTGTTGCCGGCGCGGTAGGCGCGAAGAAAGAAGATGCGCCGATCGCGATCACGCTCGTGATTCTTTGGGCCATCGTGATGATTTTTGCGCTGCCGTTGATAGGCCGCGCATTGGGCTTGTCGACGGGCGTAGCAGGCGCATGGATTGGCGCGTCGGAATTCGCCGATGCCGCCGGCTTCGCTGCCGCGCAAACGTATTCGGGTTACGCCGGTCAGCCCGGTATCGCGGGGACGCCGGAAGCGTCGGTGCAGGCGTTCACGCTGATGAAAGTGATCGGCCGCGATATGTGGATCGGCGTATGGGCGTTGGTCCTGTCGATCATCGCGACGACGCGCTGGGAAAATACCGGCGTGAACTCGCGCGCGGATGCGGGTGAGATCTGGCGGCGCTTTCCGAAATTCGTGGTGGGATTCCTGATCGCGTCGGCGATCATCACCGTGGTATCGCAAGGGTATAGCTACGATCAGTTCAAGAAAACGCTGACGCCCGATCTCATCGCACCGCTTATCGGATTGCGCACGTGGGCGTTCACCTTTTGCTTTCTGAGCATCGGATTAAGCACACGTCTGCGCGATCTGATCAGCGCCGGCGCGCGGCCGTTCGTTGCTTTCAGCAGCGGCGTCGCGGTGAACGTGATTCTGGGTTTCATTTTGTCGACGATGGTTTTCTCGAGCTTCTGGGAGAAACTCGGGCAGCCCGCGCCCTGACGCAGTCGTTGAACGTTCAGTCGGAGTTGCGCAGGATAGGCTTCCGATAGTTGCAACGGTGCAACTGCCGATCGAGGAGACGACATGGCAAGTGCGAAAAAGAAAACTGCCAAGAAGGCGTCGCGTGCGCCGGCGCGCAACAAAGTTGCAGCGAAGAAGACGAGTGCTCCGAATAAAAAAACGGCCAATCGAGTAGTCGCGGTGAAAAAAGCGGCGAAGTCGACGAAGAAAGTCGCCGCAAAAAAACCGACACCGATCGCAACCAAGAAGGCCGTAGTGAAAAAAACCACAGCGAAGAACGTAGCGCCGCGTCCAGCCGCCCACGCCGATAAGCCAGCGTCGCCGCCACCGAAGAAAACAGTATCGACGCAGCCGGACAAAACCGCGCAAGCGCCGAAAACAAATTCATCGCCGCGAACATCCTCGCCGGAAAATCTTTCGGCGGAAGAAAAAAAGAAGCGCGCGACGCAACACATGTGGGAATTGGTGCAGGCCAAGAAGCAACGCGCCGCCCAACCGCCTTCGTGGCAGGCCATCGAGCATCATGATCATCCGGCGCCGCAGGGCGGCCAGGGTGGCGTGACCGATCAGAACACCAGCGCATCGGTTCCCACGGAAATGCCGGGCCATCGCGAACGCGGCGGAAGCTGACATCGCACATCAAAAAGCCGGCATCGCGCCGGCTTTTTGCGACGTCAGGGTTGACGGGATGACGCCTTGCCGGAATAATTCGCGATTCTTCGCGCCCGTAGCTCAGTTGGATAGAGTACCAGGCTACGAACTTGGTGGTCGGGAGTTCGAATCTCTCCGGGCGCGCCAGATTGCGAAGGATGCGAAAGCATCCTTTTTTGTTGGGTGAGGTGTCGAAGCACCCTGATCTTACGACGAGGTGGAAAGCGGGTAGGGATACCCGAACGATGCAACGACTCACATCGGGGTATAGCTCAGCCTGGTAGAGCGCCAGCTTTGGGAGCTGGATGTCGAGAGTTCGAATCCCTCTACCCCGACCATATTAGAACGGCCAGACGACGCGAACGTACGCTAGACTTCGGTAATCGATGCGCCCGTAGCTCAACCGGATAGAGCATCGGCCTTCTAAGCCGGCGGTTGCAGGTTCGATTCCTGTCGGGCGCGCCAGCTTCAGAATGGTATAATTCTCGATCTACGGTGGGCGTAGCTCAGTTGGTTAGAGTCCCGGATTGTGATTCCGGTTGTCGTGGGTTCGAGTCCCATCGTCCACCCCATTTTTTCCAAAGGTGTAAAAACAGCACGTCCGATTCGTCGGAACCGATAATTCAGCGACTGAAACGATTTCGACAGGCATTGGGCCGTTAGCTCAGTTGGTAGAGCAGGAGACTCTTAATCTCTTGGTCCTAGGTTCGAATCCTAGACGGCCCACCACTTCTCAACGCGTTGCTGAGGTTCGAAGCTGCGCGATAATCCGTTCCCTGTAAACCGGCGCGAATGTGGCGGAATTGGTAGACGCACTGGATTTAGGTTCCAGCGGGGCAACCCGTGAGAGTTCGAGTCTCTCCTTTCGCACCAACGTATAAATCAGCCATCGGCGGCGAACGAATGCCGACCGCAGAGTCAGAGGTCCGATCATGCAAGTGTCCGTTGAGAATGTTGGCAAGCTCGAGCGCAAAGTTACCGTGCGCATTCCGGCCGATTCGTACGAGAGCCAGGTGAAGTCGCGAATCGCCGAGGTCGGTAAAACCGTCCGCCTCAAAGGTTTTCGGCCGGGCAAGGTCCCGACCAAAGTGGTCGAGCAACGCTTCGGTGCGCAAATCCGTGGCGAGGCGATGAACGAACTCGTGCGCACCAGCTTTCAGCAAGCAGTCGATCAACAGAAGTTGCGTCCGGCCGTCAGTCCGCAAATTTCGACCTCGGGCGAGCCGGTCGATGGACAGATCGAATACACCGCCACGTTCGAAGTGCTGCCGGAGGTCGACAAGATCGACGTTTCCGCGCTGCCCGTGAGCAAGCCCGAATCGGCGGTGGAAGAATCCGACGTCGACACCATGATCGACACGCTGCGCCAGCAACGCCGATCGTGGTCGGCAGTCGATAGCGAGGCGAAAGAAGGCGACATGGTTTTGTTCGAACTCGTCGAGAAAGACAAGACTGACGCCGCGCGCGAACGCGCGGGAACGATCATCGGTTCGAACGCCGTCGGCAAGGATCTCGAAGACAAGCTCACCGGACACAAAACGGGCGACGAATTCGATGTCGACATGAATTTCCCGGCTGATTTCCGCATTCCGGCATTAGCTGGGCGCCAAGCCAACGTGGCGATCAAAATCGTGCGCGTGCAGGAATCGAAACTGCCGGACATCGACGACACGTTCATCGCGAGCTTCGGCATCGGCGAAGGTGGACTCGAAAAGTTTCGCGGCGACGTCCGCGCGAATCTCGAGCGCGAACTGAAGAATGTGCTCGCCGCGCGCTTGAAGAATGAAGTCGTGCAGAAGCTTGTCGAAACCTATCCGAACATTGATGTGCCGGAGACGATGGTTACGGCGGAAGCAAGCGCGCTGGCGCAGCAAGCGCAAATGCAGGCTCAGCAGCAAGGTCAACCCGTTCCGACGCCGGATCCTGAATCGTTTCGCGCCATCGCTCGCCGTCGCGTCATTGCCGGCCTGCTGGTCGGCGAATTGGCGCGTCAGAACAATGTTCGTGTCGACAATCGTCGCGTGGCCGAAGCGCTGGCTTCGATCGCCTCGACGTACGAGGAACCGGAACGGGTAGTTGAACTGTATCAACGCGACCCCCAGCTAATGAACAGCCTGCAGAACCGCGTACTCGAAGACCAGATCGCCGAATGGGTCACCGAGCACGCGCAAGTCAGCACACAAACGCTGAGCTTCAGCGAGGCGATGCGTCCGGCAGGCTGAAACTAAACTTTCAGGGTCATTGAAATGATGGAAACGATTCGTGGTTTGAATCTGGTGCCGATGGTGGTCGAACAGACCGCTCGCGGCGAACGCGCGTACGATATCTATTCGCGCCTGTTGAAAGAACGCGTCGTGTTCTGCGTCGGTCCCGTCGACGACTATATGGCCAACGTGATCGTGGCCCAGCTGCTGTTCCTCGAATCGGAAAATCCGGACAAGGACATCAACCTCTACATCAATTCGCCTGGCGGCTCCGTCACGGCGGGTATGGCGATCTACGACACCATGCAGTTCATCAAGCCCGACGTCAGCACCATCTGTATCGGTCAGGCTGCAAGCATGGGCTCGTTCCTGCTCGCCGCCGGCATGAAGGGCAAGCGCTACGCATTGCCGAATTCGCGCGTGATGATTCATCAGCCGTCCGGCGGTTTTTCCGGAATGGCTTCCGATATCGCGATCCACGCAAAAGAAATCCTGTCCATCAAGCATCGGCTGAACGAAACGCTGGCGCATCACACAGGCCAAACGGTCGAAAAAGTCGAGCGCGATGTGGACCGCGACAACTTCATGAGCGCGCAAGACGCAAAGGCTTACGGCATCGTCGATGCGGTGCTCGATACGCGACCTTCGGACGTCGTAAAAGCCGTCTGAACGACCGATTTTTCGACAGCCGGCTGAGTCTGGAATCGCAGTCCCGTCATGGGACTGCAATCCGGCATAGCTGTGCTATTCTCCAAACCATACGTTCAGAAATCCCCGGGGTTCGGCAATGAGCGAGGACCGGCAAAGCCGTTCAGGCGACAGCAGCAAGATTCTCTACTGCTCGTTCTGCGGCAAGAGCCAGCACGAGGTGCGCAAGCTGATTGCGGGCCCGAGCGTCTATATCTGCGACGAGTGCGTCGAACTTTGCAACGACATCATCCGCGAAGAGCTCGAAGAGAAAAACGCCACCGCGCGCAATCACTTACCGAAACCTCGTGAGATTATGGACGTGCTCGACCAGTATGTGATCGGGCAAAGCCGCGCCAAACGCGTGCTGGCCGTGGCGGTCTATAACCACTACAAACGTCTTGAAGCCCGTCAGCGGCAGGACGAGGTTGAACTGGCCAAATCGAACATCCTGCTGATCGGACCGACGGGTTCGGGCAAGACGCTGCTCGCCGAAACGTTAGCGCGGTTGCTCAACGTGCCGTTCACGATCGCCGACGCGACGACGCTGACCGAAGCCGGATATGTCGGTGAAGACGTCGAGAACATCATTCAGAAGTTGTTGCAAAAGTGCGATTACGATGTGGAAAAAGCCCAGACGGGCATCGTCTACATCGACGAAATCGACAAGATTTCGCGCAAGAGTGAAAACCCCTCGATCACGCGCGATGTGTCCGGCGAAGGCGTGCAGCAAGCGCTGCTGAAACTGATCGAAGGCACCGTCGCATCGGTACCGCCGCAAGGTGGCCGCAAACATCCGCAGCAGGAATTTCTGCAGGTCGACACGAAGAACATCCTGTTCATCTGCGGCGGTGCGTTTTCCGGTCTGGAAAAAATCATCCAGCAACGTTCGGAAACGACCGGTATCGGTTTCGTCGCCGAAGTTCGCAGCCGCACGAAGACACTCAACGTCGGCAAGATTCTTACCGATGTCGAGCCGGAAGATCTGGTGAAGTTTGGCTTGATTCCGGAATTCGTCGGTCGTCTGCCGGTCGTGGCGACGCTCGAGGAACTCGACGAATCCGCGCTTATCAAGATTCTTACTGAGCCGAAAAACGCCATCGTCAAACAGTTCAAGCGCATGTTCGAAATGGAAGGCGCTGAACTGGAATTCCGAAACGAAGCGCTCGGTGCTGTGGCGCGCAAAGCGCTCAAGCGGCGTACGGGTGCGCGTGGGTTGCGCACGATTCTCGAAGCGGTGTTGCTCGATACGATGTATGAGTTGCCATCGCTGGAGCATGTCAGCAAGGTTGTTGTTGATGAGGCTGTCATCAACGGGCAGGCCGAGCCGTATTTGATTTATCGTGGGATGCAGTCGCGGGCTGCTTCCGAGTAGGTTTTTTCCCCGCAGAGCTTCCGCTCGGGACGAGCGGGTGACTT
>CAZZYA010000184.1:0-7485 GCA_964658115.1 uncultured Rudaea sp.
GAAATTCTGTGGATGCGACGGCTGACCGCCGCCGAAATTTTGCTGCTGCAACGACTGGCCACCATAGCCGGGCTGCGCGGATTGTCCGCCGTACGACGGCGATCCTTGCGGCGCGAAACCACCGCGCGAGGGCGCCTGCGGTTGTTGCTGTTGTTCTTCCTGCTGTGGCTTGGCGTCGGGTGTCGGTTGTGCGGGCTGTTCGTCGGTCTGCCCAGCCGTTTTCGTACGCGACGGTTGCAGACGCAAATGACGCAGCACGCGTTGCTCGACGAAATAATTGTTGATGTCGTCGTACAGCGAGGTGATCGCGGCTTGGCCGATGCGGTCGAATACGCGATACAGCAGCACGCGCTGTTCGACGGGAATATCCAGACTGGCGCTGGCGAATCGCAACGCGTTGCCGAGCTGCGTGGGACCGATGGGCAAACCTTCCGCATCGAACACCGGCGTGCCGGCGAGCACGGCGAAACGATGGCCGAGCGCATACAGCGTTTGCGCCTGGCGGATGTCGTTCTTGGCGGCGAATTCCTGCAGCGCGAGCGATTCTTCCAGATCGCGCGAATCGACCAGCGAAAGTTCCTGCTTGACCTGCATGCCGGGCCGCGGTTTGGGTTCGTGCGGATTCTTGCTGCGCGGTTCGTCGAAACGCGCCAGGCAGTCCTCGACCGCCATCATGTAGCGCGGCGCGACGTCCGAGCGGCCGCGCTTGATCTCGCGCAGCGTTTCGAAATTTCGGTATTGCTGATCGTTGTTGCGGCTTTGTTCGGCGAGACGGAACAGTTGCGCTTCCAGATCATCCAGCGTGGCGAGCAGGGTTTTTTCGAGCGAACTCGAGCAAATGCCGAGCACGCCTTCGAGCAACTGGCGCACACGCGGCGCCAAATCGCCGCGGCCGGCCAATGTCGACAACACTCTCGTCTGTGCGGCCGGAGCTGGCCCCACACCGGATTTCGCCTGGTTCATCGCTCGCCCCATAGTGCTTCACGCACAAAGCAGATTCTATGCCGGGCATCACGATCCGGCCAGCGCGGCGTTACGCCGCGCGTGGCGATCTGCGAAAACCGCCTATAACCGGGGTTGCCAGGCGATTTGTACATAACCGGCCCGGCCCGGCGTGTTGTAACCGTGCGCGAGTTCGTAATCGCGGTCGAACAGGTTTTCCAGGCGCAAACTGACACTCCACGTCGCGGCGAGGTCGTAACTGGCGCGCAGGTTGACCAAGGTATAGCCCGGCAGCTCGATGGCGCCGACATCCGCGCGCTGGCCGCTGGCGAAAAATTCGAAGCCCGCGTGGAAACGGTCGGCGAACACGCGCTCGACCAGCGTGTCGAATTTCTGCTTCGGACGACGCAGCAATTGCGTGCCGGCATCTTCGTCGCGCGGATTCTGCCAGGTGGCGTTGCTGGCGACCGTCCAATCGTTCGCCGACCATGTGTGCATCAGTTCGACGCCGTCGATCGCCGCGTGATCCACGTTGACTGCGTAATTCGTCGCGCCGCCGGAAAAATCGATCAAATCGTGAATGCGTGTGGAAAAGCCACGCACCTGAAAGCGATTCGCCGCGTCGGCATGCCAGTCGAGCGCCGCTTCGGCGGTGCGCGAGCGTTCGGGATCGAGATGCGAATTGCCTGCGTAGTAGCCGCCATAGCCGGGCGAATACAGCTCGTTCAAATCCGGCGCGCGGAACGCGCTGCCGTAACTCGCGCTCAAGCGAAGACTATCGTTGAACTTCCAGCCGACCGCACCGGAACCCGAGAACGCACCGCCGAAACTGTCGTAGTGGTCGTAGCGGCCGGAGATTTCGCTGTCGAACGCATTTTCTTGCGCGCGCCATCCGACGAAAGCGCCGGTGTTGTCGCGTGTGATGTCGTACGGCGCACCGAAGCCCGACGTATCGACGCTGATGCCGTGATCATGCACATAGTCGAAGCCCGCGATGACGTGCTGTGCCGGCGCCACCGTCACGTCGTTCGTCCACGATACTTGTTCGCGCGTGGAGCGAAACGCTTCGAAAAACGCAGGTGTGTCGATATCCTCGCGCGACGAGCCGATGCTCAGTCGATGCGACCATGAATCCGTGATCGCGCCGGCGAGGTTCGCACCGAGCGCCTGATCGACGGTGTGCGATAGGCCGTCCGTCGCGCCGTTGTCGAAATTCTGCATGCCGATGCTACGGAATCCTGTCGCCGATAGCGTTTGCGTGCCGACGCGATAATCGCCTTCGGCCACGATGTTGTGATTCTGGAATCCGTTGTCGTCCGGGTTGTATATACAGTACGGATCGTTCGGTCCGTGGCAAATACCGGGATTCGTCGCCGAGAAACCGTCGACGTGGCGCGCACCGAGCTGCACGCTGAAGCCGCCCGCGGCCGAACGCATGCCGTAGCCGACGCTTCCGTCGGCATCCTGGTAGGTGCCGTAGCTTCCGGCCACACGCGGACCGTCGAGCTGTCGTGTGAAAATCTGGATCACGCCGCCGATCGCATCCGATCCCCAATAGCTCGCGCGCGGACCGCGCACGATTTCGATGCGCTCGATCGCATCCAGCGGGAGATTCTCGAACGCGAACGCGCCCGTGTTCGACGAGGCGACGCGCACGCCGTCGATCAGCACGAGCACGTGATTGGAATTGCTGCCGCGCAGGAACACGCTGGTTTGCTGACCCACGCCGCCGGTGCGCGCGACGTCGACGCCCGCTTGCAAGCGAAGCAGATCGATCAGATCTGGCGTGCCGCTGCGTTCGATGTCGGTGCGCGTTATCACGCTCACGTCGGCGAGACTCGCATCGGCGGTATCGGCGACGCGCGACGCGGTGACTTCGACCGGCGGCTGCATTTGCGCGTCCTCGGCATGCGCCGACAACGCCAGCAGAATGGAAAAAGGTAAAAGTGATTTTTGCAACATTGTGGACCTCCGAACGCTCACCCGCGATAGATGGCAGGCGATACGGAGGTGCGGATGGGAAGCGGCATCGGAAAACGGCGACGCAGCGCCCGCCCGTTGCCCGCCGCAACGCCTGAGCTGAAGTCGTGGGCCGGTCTCCGGGCTTGCAGGCGTGCATTCATTTGAGTGAATGCGGCTTCGATCGCCTTCCCGCGCGTGAGCGCAGTGGCGTGATGATCGAAGCGAACCTGCTTACCGTTGCGGGGGCAGCGCCGGAATCTAACCGGCTTCCCGTTTCACCTCATTCCAAATCTGGAACGAAGCACCCAAACGACCTTTCAAGTGTAGAGGCGCGGTGCAATCGCCGCAATCGAAATCACTCGCGATCGGTGCGCGTGCGGATGTCTTCGAGATTGCCTTCGTCGTCGACGTTCAGCGCGATTTCGATCGGGCGGCAACAGACCGCGCAATCTTCCGTGTATTGCTGCGCACCGGCCGAAAGATCGACGACGGTTTCGAAGCCTTCGCCGCAATATGGACAATGGATGACGACGGTTTCGACCATGCTAAATGCGAAGTCCCGCCGGTGCAGTGAGTCGTTCGTCGATCTTGTCGCCGGTGTTGCGCACCGCAGCCGGTTCGAAAATCATGACTTCGGCTTCGCCGTCGGCCGCGGTCCGATGTTCGACGCCGTGCGGCACGATCAGAAATTCACCGGCTTTCAATTCGACGCTGCGGTCGCGGAAATCGATGCGCATCGCACCTTTCACGACGAAGAACATTTCATCTTCAACCGCATGTGTGTGCCACAGGAATTCACCCTGGAGTTTCACAAGCTTCACTTCCTGGCCGTTCAATTCGCCAACGACGTGCGGACGCCAGTGCTCCTGAATGCGACCGAGTTTTTCGGCGACGTTGATCTTGGTCGTCATGCGGCACTCCGGTTTTTCGGCGAGTCGGGCAAGAATAGCGCGATCGTATCGTTGAGGAAGCGTTGGCCGAACGTGCTGGCGCGGATGCGATCGTTCTCGACATCGAGCAGGCCGCGCTCGCGCGCTACAGCAAGCGTTGTCGCGATATCGTCCACCGTCATGCTCGTGCGCGACTCAAATGTCGCGATATCAAATCCATTATTTAGCCGCAGCGAGTTGAGCATGAACTCGAATGCGATGCGTTCGTGCGCGACAGGATCGTCGCCGCCCATGCCGCGCGGCGTTCCGGCATGTTCGAGAAATCCGCGCGGCGCGCGCACTTTCCAGCGGCGACGAATGGCGCCGTCGACGGTCGTGTATTTGCCGTGCGCGCCGGCGCCGACGCCGAGATAGTCGCCGAAGTTCCAATAGTTGAGATTGTGCCGGCATTTCGCATCGCCGCGCGCATAAGCCGACACTTCGTATTGCGCCAATCCAGCGTCGGCCAGCCGCGACTGACAGGCTTCCTGCATGTCCCACGCGCTATCGTCGTCCGGCAGTGGTGGCGGATTCGCGGCAAACGCGGTGTTCGGTTCGAGCGTGAGCTGGTAATGCGACAGATGTGGCGTGCCCAGCGCGATTGCTTTGTCGATGTCGGAAAGCGCACCGGCCAGCGTCTGATTCGGCAGCGCGTACATCAGATCGATGTTGATGTTGTCGAGTCCGGCATCCTGCGACATCTTGATCGCGCGGTCGGCTTCCGCCGCGTCGTGAATGCGGCCGATTCGCTTCAACGCTTCATCGTCGAAGCTTTGCACGCCGAAACTGATGCGATTGACGCCGGAGTTGCGGTAATCGGCGAACGGTCCGTGCTCCACCGTACCCGGATTCGTCTCCAGCGTGATTTCGATGTCGCTGGCGAAACCCAGACGCGCGTTCGTCGCAGCGAGAATGCGTGCGATGTTGTCCGGCGAAAACAAACTCGGTGTGCCGCCGCCAAAAAATATACTTTGCAGCATTCGTCCGTGCGCGAGCGGCAAGTCGACGTCGAGATCGCGCATCAACGCGTCGACGTACTCGCGCTGCGGCAATGAATTCGGCGCGTTGTGCGAATTGAAATCGCAATACGGACATTTCCGCACGCACCACGGAATGTGTATGTACAGTGACAGCGGAATCGCAGCGGTGTTCATCGATTGAGTTGCGCGCGCAGATTCGTGAGCGCTTGGCCGCGATGGCTGACACGATTCTTCACAGCGGCGTCGAGTTCGGCCGCGCCGGCGCCGAGTTCCGGATCGAAGAAAATCGGGTCGTAGCCGAAGCCGCGTTCGCCGTGCGGCGCGTCGAGAATGCGACCGAACCAGCGGCCTTCGCCGATGATCGGCGCGGGATCGTCGGCATGACGAAGCAGGACGACGCAGCAATAGAAATACGCGTTGCGATGCGCCTCGTCGCGCAACGCATCGAGCAGTTTCGCGATGTTCGCTTTCGCATCGCCGTGTCCACCGGCGTAGCGTGCCGAATACAAACCCGGCGCGCCGTCGAGTGCATCGACGCACAATCCCGAATCGTCGCCGATCGATGGCAACCCGGATAATCGCGCCGCATTGCGCGCTTTCAAAATCGCGTTTTCGACGAACGTGGCGCCGGTCTCATCGACATCGGCGATGTTCAGATCGCCTTGCGCGACGAGTTCGAATTCGCCGTCGAGGATTTCGCGCATTTCGACGAGCTTGCCCGCGTTGCCGCTGGCGAGGACGATTTTCACGGTGCCGCCAGCGTCTCGCGCTGTTTCACGTTGAGTTCGGCAATGCCTTTCTGCGCGAGCGCGAGCAGCGCGTCGAGTTCCTCGCGACGAAATGCGTGGCCTTCGGCCGTGCCCTGCAATTCGATGAAGCCACCGCCGTCGTTCATCACGACATTCATATCCGTGTCGCACGCGCTGTCTTCGGCATAGTCGAGATCGAGTACCGGTGTGCCGCGAAAGATGCCGACGGAAATCGCGGCGATCGCGCCGTGTACCGGATCGCGTTTGATCGCGTGTTTGGCCTTGAGCCAGGAAATGGCGTCGACGAGCGCGACATATGCGCCGGTGATCGCGGCAGTGCGTGTGCCGCCATCGGCCTGGATGACGTCGCAGTCGAGCGTGATCGTGCGTTCGCCGAGCGCGGTGCGATCGACGCACGCGCGCAGGCTGCGTCCGATCAGTCGCTGTATTTCCATCGTACGACCGCCTTGTCCGCCGCGTGCGGCTTCGCGCTGCGTCCGTTCGCCCGTCGCGCGCGGCAACATGCCGTACTCGGCGGTGATCCAGCCCTCGCCTTTCCCGCGCAGAAAGGGCGGCACTTTTTCCTCGACGCTCGCCGTGCACAGCACACGCGTTTCACCGAAGCCGATCAGCACCGAACCTTCAGCATGACGCGTGAAGCGCCGCAAGATGGAAATCTCGCGCAGTTGATCCGGCGCGCGGCCGCTGGGACGTGAGAAGGAGGTCATCGAAAAAGTACCGACTGAAGCGGCGTACAGTTTACCATTGCGCTTTCGTATCGATCGGGGAATTCAATGATTCGCAGCATGACCGCATTCGCCGGCGCGGAGGTCGAAACGCCATGGGGCGCGCTCGCGTTCGAACTGCGGTCGGTCAATCATCGTTATCTGGAACTCAATCCGCGACTGCCCGAAGAATTGCGCGCCATCGAACCGATGTTGCGCGAACGCGTGGCTGCGAAATTGACGCGCGGAAAAGTCGATGTGACGTTGCGGTTCAGGCCGATCGATGCGGCAACCGATATCCGGCTCAACGACACGGTCGTGGACAAACTCGAACGCGCGGCGAAATCCCTGAGTGGACGATTTCCCGATTTGTCGACCGACTTTGCCAATCTGCTCGAATTCCCAGGCGTACTCGTACATCAGGAAGTCGATCAGGAGGGGCTGCGTCAGGCCGCGCTCGAACTGCTCGATCGCGCGCTCGCCGACATGCTTGCCACTCGTCAGCGCGAAGGCGAACGGCTCGTGACGTTCATGCGCGAACGGCTGGATACGGTCGCTCGCATCGTCGCCGACGTACGCACGTGGGTGCCTGAGATCCGCACGGCGCTGCGAACGCGGCTCGAAACGCGGCTGGCCGAAATCAAACAGCCGGCCGATCCGGGACGGCTCGAACAGGAACTCGTGCTGCAATTGTCACGCATGGACGTCGACGAAGAACTCGATCGTCTGAGCGCGCACGTCGACGAAGCGCGGCGTGTGCTGGCCTTGCCGGATGCCGTCGGCCGCCGTCTCGATTTTCTGATGCAGGAATTCAACCGCGAGGCGAACACGCTCGGATCGAAATCGGTCGATCAGCGGACAACGCAAGCGGCCGTGGAGTTGAAAGTTCTGATCGAACAGATTCGCGAGCAGGTGCAGAATATCGAATAGTTTGATGTGATAACATCGTGTAATCACATTTGAGTAGTAAAGCGATGAACGCGAATCCGAAAAGCCTGCCCACACGCGTGTTCCGCGCGGGGAACAGCCAAGCGGTGCGTATCCCAAAGGCGTTCGAATTGCCGGAAGGCGAGGTCGTCATCGAGCGCCGGTCCGGCGGGTTGTTGGTGAAACCTCGGCGTCGAGGATGGAACGAATTCTTCGAAAGGCCCACGCTCGATCTCGCGCTGGATGCGGTCGCGTTGCGCGCGACCGGGCC
>CAZZYA010000185.1:0-7348 GCA_964658115.1 uncultured Rudaea sp.
AGCAACGGCGTCATCTCGGGCGTCGAATCTCCTTTCCATAGTGCAGAAAGCAAGAACGCGGCCAAAGAAGTCTTGGTGGCAGTCGCTGATTGGAGACGTTGCAGAGCCGGCAAAAGTGCCTCTTCGTCAGGCGTGAAGTCACTTCCGAAGGGAAACAACGGCAGCGACGAGCGGATCGGCTTGAGGGAAACTTCCAAACGTTCCAGCGTGTTTTCCCTCCATCGATCGGGTATCGAAAAGTCTTTGCGCAGCTTGCCGTCGGCCTTTGCGCGCTCTGCCAATGCATCGACAAACCGCGCATCGCACAGCGCGAGCATGGCCATCGTGCATTCTTCATCGGACTTCCCGCGCAGATCGGCGCTGCCGTATTCGGTCACATAGATGTCGCGCAAGTGCCGTGGAATGGTCGTGTAGCCGTAATTCCACAGAATGTTCGAGTGCGCGCGGCCTTTGCTCGTGCGCGTGCTGCGCAGAAGCAGGATCGAGCGGCCGCCTTCGAGTGCATGCGCCATCGCCACGAAGTTGTACTGGCCGCCGACACCGCTGACGACTTGTCCCGACTCCAGGCCATCCGACACCGCCGCGCCAAGCGCCGTCGCCATCATGCAGGTATTGAAGAAGCGCGCGTCGCGACGCTGCAGGCAATCGAGTGCCTCGCGTCCGCCGTAGATCTGGTTGATGTCGGACACGCGCGTCATCGACAGGCCGTCGAACGCATCGCCTTTGAGATTACGGAGCCACGCGTAGAAATCCTTCGAGCCGAGAAAAAATGCGCCGCGCAGATAGCGGCCTTCGCGCAGCGAGCGTCCGCTCAGCTTGGCATTCCAAGCAGCGAGCGAAGTGTCGCTATGAAGATCGAGCGGAAGCGTCGTTCCATCGGAAAGATGCACCGCGTCGTCATGCAGTTCCGCGTCGGGCGGAATCATGCCGAAGCGTTTCAAGCGCGTAAGTTCGCGCGCATCGACGACAACAGGCAACGCCTCGTTGGCACGAAGGCGACTCGCCGCATCGCTAGGCAGAATATCGGCGATGTCGCCGTGTGCGATCGCACTTTCGATGGCGAAATCGTCGTAGACGCGTCGCTTGAGAATGCCGGCTTCCGTCAACTGCATGAAACCGTCCATCACCATTTCGCTCGCACCGTATAGCCCGCGCGCGAAGGGCTGCGTTCCGCCGATCTTCGCGATGAGGTTTTCGTCCGCATTCAACGCGCGCAGGGCGGCGATGTATCGATCGTTGTCGCGATGCCGCACCAGCAGGCATTGCACGAGCGCATCCGAAAGCGCGCCGATGCCAATCTGCAATGTGCCACCGTCGCGGACTAACGCACTCGCGTGCAATCCGAGCGCGTACTCGCCGATCGACACCGGATCGCGCACAAGCGCGAACAACGTGTGCCGCGACGCACGATCGTCGAGCACGATATCGAAAAAGCTCGCGTCGACAATCGCTTCGTTGCCGATGAACGGCAAATCCGGATGGATCACACCGACCACCGTCGGCCTCGCCTTCCCGGCGGCGGCCAGACGATCGAGAAGTTCGCCGGTCACGTCGGGATTGCACGCCAAACTATAAACGCGCGTTCCATTTTCTTCGCGTGCCGCGATGAGTTGCAGGATCAGATTGAGATCCGAATCGACCACGTCGCGTGCGACGTGTGTGTAATTCATACTGATGTAGTCGCGCTGCGATTGTTCGACACCGAGCATCGCACCGGATTGCAGGTAAAACTCGTGCACGCGCACGTTCGGCGGAAGGCTATTCTCCTGCTGCGCGGCGACGTAAGCCAAGTCGGGATAATCGGCACCGAGGTGGCGCGCCATGAACGGACCGATGAAGCGTTTTTCGAGATCGTTGCCCGTTCGAGGACGCGCCAACGACAGCGCCGTGAACAACGTGAGCGCGCGATGTGGATCGGCAACGATGCGTTCGTACAGTGCGTTGAACAGCACGTTCGGTTTACCCAGACCAAGTGGCATTGCCAAGCGAACATTCTGGCCGCACCGGTCGAGAATGCGGTCCACGCAATCGGATATGGCGTTCAGCAACTCCGGCACGGTTCACCTCGACGATGGATCCGCGCATCATCGCAAATCCAGCGCGCAGCGACAGTTTGTCACCGCACCGTCGGCATCTGTGCCTTGATAAGGATGCTTACTTCTGAGACGGCGACCCGGTTATCATCGGAACCCCGGGGAGGATGCAATGGCGGAACGTTTCAAGATTGCTATCGTCGGATCGGGCCCCGGTGGCCTGTCCGCGGCGGCGCGCGCGGCCGAGCGTGGCGTGTCGCACGTGTTGCTCGAAGCCGAAGACCATCTGTCGAACACGATCTACCGGTACCAGAAAGGCAAGTTCGTCATGGACGAACCCGGCATCCTGCCGCTGCGCGCGCCGGTGCCTTTCAAAGCCGGCTCGCGCGAGTCGATTCTCGATGCATGGAATGACGGCGCGACGCGCCTGAAAATCAACACCAAGCACAAACACGAAGTCAGCGGCATCAAGCAGAGCGGCAGCGGCTTCACGCTGACCTGCACGAACGGTCAGAGCGTCGAAGCGGAATTCGTCGTGATGGGCATCGGCCTGCAAGGCAACATCCGCAAGCTCGGATGCCCCGGTGAGGATTTGCCGTTCGTGCAATATCAACTCGACGATCCGGACGAATACGAAGGCGAAGTGATCGCGGTCGTCGGCGCGGGCGATGCGGCGATCGAGAACGCGGTCGCGCTGTCGAAGCAGAACAACGTCATCATCATCAATCGCAAAGACGAATTCGCGCGCGCCAAAAAAGGCAACGAAGCCGCGATCATGAAGGCGATCGAAGACGGCACCATCGAGTGTTACTACAACTCCGGGCCGGAGCGCGTCGACGCACTGTCGGTCGGCCGTAAAAAAGGCCGAATGATCCTGAACACCGCGAATGGCAAAGCGCAGATTTTACTCGACAGAATCATCGCGCGACTCGGCGCCACCGCGCCGCGCGGATTCGTCGAGGGCTGCGGCGTGCAGTTTCCGAACAAGGATCCGAATTCCGTTCCCGCCATCAGTTCGCAGTACGAATCGAACGTGAAAGGCCTCTATATCGTCGGCGCGCTTGGCGGATATCCGTTGATCAAACAGGCGATGAATCAGGGGTATGAAGTCGTCGAATACATCCTCGGCGAAAAAGTCGAACCCGCCGACGAACCGCTGCTGAAAGCGAAGTTCCAGCCGATGCCGGGATTCCGCAATGTCGACGAAGCGCTGCAGCGCGTGCAGAAAAACGTGAAGCTGCTCTCGCACATCACGCCGCTGCAATTGCGCGAGTTCATGCTCGACTCCGACATTCGCACACCCGCGGCCGGCGAAACGATTTTCAAACGCAACGATTACACCAACACGTTCTTCTCCATCGTCGAGGGCGAAGTTCAGATCGTGCTCGACGAGAAAGACCCGAAAGCGCGCGTGTCGCTTCGTCGCGGCGAATTCTTCGGCGAGATGAGCTTGATTTCTGGACGCCGCCGCTCGGCCACCGTCATCGCCGGTGCGGGATGCGTGCTGATCGAAACGCCGCGGCGTTCGATGAATCGCCTGATCAGTTCGGTCGAAGGCGTGAAGCGCGAAATCGACGAAGTGTTCATCTTGCGCGCGGTGCAATCGCGGTTTGCGCCGGAGGCGACATCGCAGCAATTACTCGATGTCGTTTCGACCGCGAAACTGGAACGATTCAAGGCTGGCGACGTTCTTTTCAGCGAAGGTGAGCCCGGTGATTGCCTGCATCTCGTGCGCACCGGATCGCTGACGATATCGCGCAACATCGGCGGCAAAGATGTCGTGCTGAGTTATGTCGCGGCCGGAAACTACGTCGGCGAAATGGCGTTGATGGGCGAGTCGCTGCGTTCGGCGACGGCGCGCGCGGCCATCGCGACGGAAACCGTTCGACTCGATGGCGAAAGTTTCAAGAAGCTCGTCAACAAGATTCCGATTCTTCGTCTGCGTCTGCAGGCCGAATACCGCCAGCGCGCTGCCGCGAACCTCGCGATGCAGGCGATGCCGAGCGGCGGCGACATCATCAGCTTCCTGCTCGCGCAAGGCGCCGGCGAAGCGACCGATATCCTGCTCATCGACGAATCGCTGTGCGTACGTTGCGACAATTGCGAAAAAGCGTGCGCGGAAACGCACGGCGGTACCTCGCGTCTTGATCGAGAAGCGGGCCCGACGTATGCGAGCGTGCACGTGCCGACCTCATGCCGTCATTGCGAACATCCGCATTGCATGAAGGACTGCCCGCCAGACGCGATCCATCGCGCGCCGAACGGGGAAGTGTTCATCGCCGATAATTGCATCGGTTGCGGCAACTGCGAACGCAATTGTCCGTACGGCGTGATCCACATGGCGTCCAAACCGCCCAAGAAACCGGGGCTGTTGCAATGGCTGCTGCTGGGACTCGGCAGCGGACCGGGTGAAGCGCCGTACGAAAAGAAGAAAAAAGACGGCCCGCCGAAAGCCAAGAAAGCAGTGAAATGCGACATGTGCAAAGGCATATCCGGCGGACCTGCCTGCGTACGTTCGTGCCCGACCGGCGCGGCGATCCGCATCAGTCCCGAAGAATTTCCGGCGTACGCGCAATCGCGCCGTTGAGGTGAATCGCCGCGATGCATGATTCCATCCTGACGTATGCAAAATCACGCTACCTGTGGATTTCGCTGTTCCTATTGCTCGGTTCGACCGCCGCCTACATCTGGCACGATCCGGGCGGTCCGCCGAATGGCGGCACGTGGCTCGGCTACACGTTAGGCACGATCAGCGCGCTGCTCATCGTTTGGCTGATGATGTTTGGCATCCGCAAGCGGCAATATTTGCACAACGTCGGCACGTTGCGCGGATGGCTGTCGGCGCACATTTTTCTCGGAACGACGCTGATACTGCTCGTGCTGCTGCACGCCGGATTTCAGATCGGCTGGAACATCCACACCTTTACTTATGTGTTGATGCTGATCGTGATCTTTTCGGGCTTCTTCGGCCTGTTCGCCTATCTGCGCTACCCGTCGATGATGACGCGCAACCGCGAAAGCGCGACACGCGATGCGATGCTCGACGAAGTCGCCGAAATCGACCAGAACGCACTGGCGCTGGCCGACGGCATCGATCCGAAAATCCATGCGGTCGTCTTGCGATCGATCGGCAACACCAAACTCGGTGGCGGCGTGTGGACGCAGCTTCGCGCGCACGACGGTTCCGACCTCGCGCTCGAGTCGCTGCACAAAGCCCTGGCGGATCGCGAAAAGAAAACCGATTCGAAAACGAGCGAGATGCCGACGATGTTCGCGATGGTCGACTTCCTCGCCGAGCGCGCCACCGACAAGCAAGGCGAGGCGATGCGCAAACTGATCGACCTCATCTCGCGCAAGAAATCGCTGGCGACGAAAGTGGCGCGCGACATCCAATTTCAAGCGATGATGGAAATCTGGTTGTACTTTCATGTGCCGATTTCGTTCGCGCTGCTTGCGGCATTGATCGCGCACATCGTTTCCTCATTTTTCTACTGGTGATGCGCGCGGTGACGAAATTTTTCGCTCTTCGTGCCCGCGGATGCGGCAACACCACGACTATTGTTTTGCGCCTGTCCCCTGAGCAAAGACACGGCATTCCCGCTTTCGCGAAAATGGCGCTATTGGACGAGGTGTGGCGATGCGTTGGCTGATCCGCCGCGTACTCAAGAAAGGCAAAGGTGCGGTCTCCTACGAAGAGGACGTTCACTACGGCGACGTGCTGACGATCGGCCGCGCGGCCGACCAGGCCATCTTCCTGCCCGACTTGCGCGCGGCGCTCAATCACGCGCGCGTGACGCTGCTCTCGAGCGGACAATACAAAGTCGAATCGCTGATCATCGCGGGCATTCGCGTGAATGGCGACATTACGTACGCGACGACGGTCGCGGCGGGGGCCATCGTCGAAATCGGCAACACACGCTTGACGTTGTTGCCGCCACCGCAGGATTTCGACGGCGGCGTCGAAATCAGCACGCTCGACAAGACCGAACAGCAAGCCGAGAAAGATCGCCGCGCGAAACCGACGCGTCTCGTGCAGACGAGTTTGAGCAAACGCAAACCCGCGTGGATTTTGTTCACGCTCATTCTCGTCTTCTGCCTCGCGTTGCCGATGATCGGCCATTTCATTCCCGGCTTCGGCGAATTGCTCAAGCACACGCCATTGCCGAGTTCGATGAGCTGGAATCCCGGCACCATCGATGCATCGCACCAGTTCTTCGGGGCCGACTGCGGGAAGTGCCACCAGAAAGCATTTCTGACCGTGCGCGACGATGCGTGTCTCACATGCCACGCGAACACGCCCGCACATGCCGATGCGGCGAAATTCAACATGCCGCAACTCGGCAATGCCGAATGCCGCACGTGTCATCAGGATCACAACGGCGCGCGCGGTTTGATCCGCACCGATCAGCGATTGTGTTCGGACTGCCATATCAGTTTGAAAGCGCACACGCAGAACGCGAGCAAGTTCGATGACGTCGGCGATTTCGGCACATCGCATCCCGAGTTCAAAATCGACTTGCCCGGCTGGGACGCCGCCGGCAAATTCGCACCGCAGCGCGTGACGTTTGCCTCGGATCTGAAAGAAAACTCGGGTCTGAAATTCAATCATCTCAAACATCTGAAACCCGATGGACTCGAAGCGCCGAAAGGACATCGAACGCTCGATTGCAACAGTTGCCACGTGCCCGACGCGGGCGGCGCGAAAATGCGTCCGGTCAACTTCGAAGCGATGTGCCACGACTGCCACACCCTCGGCTTCGACGCGCTTTCGCCAGATCGCGAAGTGCCGCACGGCAAGGTCAGCGAAGTCATCTACATGCTCAACGAATATTACGCACGCGTAGCGCTCGAAGGCGGTTATGCGGATGCGAAGTCACCGGTGATCGTGCAGGAACGTCGTCGTCCCGGATCGCCGCCGTTATCGCAGCAGCAACAGCAAGAAGCGTTGGCGTGGGCGCGCGATCGCACGTTGCAGGTGACCGAAAGTTTGTTCACCGGCCGGGCGTGCACGACGTGTCACAAGGTTACGCCGCCGCGCACCGTTAGCGATCCCTGGCAGATTGCGCCAGTGCGTGTTTCGGGAGTGTGGTACACGGATGCGAAGTTCACGCATGCCAAGCATGTCACGGTGAAGTGCGAGGATTGTCACGCTGCGCGCAAATCGGAGCAGTCGGCGGAT
Organism: uncultured Rudaea sp.; assembly: GCA_964658115.1. Classification (GTDB taxonomy): domain Bacteria; phylum Pseudomonadota; class Gammaproteobacteria; order Xanthomonadales; family Rhodanobacteraceae; genus Rudaea. The sequence continues at coordinate 7,213 of CAZZYA010000185.1, forward strand.
TTGCTGATTCCGGGTATCGATAATTGCAAGACGTGTCATGGTGGGGCGTACGCGAAGGGCAAGGTCGCGACGACGTGCGTTTCTTGTCATGACTATCATCAGTCGGCTTCTTTGAAGATGGGGAAGCCTTGATGTC
>CAZZYA010000186.1:0-7293 GCA_964658115.1 uncultured Rudaea sp.
TCACTCGACGACGTGCGCCGATTCCATGCCTGGATCGGCCATTGGTTACGCGGCGTTTCGGAGCGCGCGTAAGCGGCGCGGCGCACGCGATCGATTCGCTTGTAGCGAAGGACGCCGCCGACGCCGCGCGCCGACGAGGACTGCGCGCGACGTCGACAACAATCGATGACGATGCACGAAAGCGAGATCGAGCAGCGGTGCGACCACGAGCCAGAACGGCATCCAGCCGACCAGCGATTGCATGCCACGCGCCTGCGGTATCAGTGCCATCGCGACGGCACCGAAAACCAGCCAGCACCACAGCGCAAGCTCGGTGGCGGGAAAATCGGAAACCGGCAACGTGATCGTGCGGCCCATGTTCGTCTCCTCGTGTCGGACAGCACGATAGCGAGCGGTCATCTCACGGACTGAGATAGCGTCAGATCGACGCGATCTACGCCTATAATCGAGCGGTCGGAGGGACCTGTGGAAACCTCGCACTTTCTTTCTTATGCGGTGATGTTCCTCGCCGCCGCGGTGATCGCGGTGTCGGTGTCGAAACGTTTCGGACTCGGCGCGGTGCTCGGCTATCTGGCGGCCGGCGCGCTGATCGGACCGCATGCGCTCGACCTGACGCCAGACACGAAACAGTGGTCGGAATTCTCCGAATTCGGCGTAATCCTGCTGCTTTTCATCATCGGCACGGAGCTGAGTCCGCAACGATTATGGCTGATGCGCAAGTCGGTGTTCGGCGCGGGCACGTTCCAGGTCGTGCTGTCCGCCGCATTGATCGGCGGTGCGGCAATCGTCGCCGGATTTCCGTGGAAACCCGCGCTGATCGTCGGACTTGCGCTGGCGTTGTCGTCGACGGCGCTGGGTTTGCAAATCCTCACCGAGCACAAACAACTCGGCTCGCCGCACGGCCGCATGGCGTTCGCGATCTTGCTTTTCCAGGACGTCGCTGCGATTCCGATTCTCGCGCTCATTCCGTTGCTCGGCATGCACGAGGCGGTCGGCAACGGTGGATCGGAGTTGACCGCCGCGTTGAAGATCGTCGCGGTGATCGCGGGTGTCGTGGTCGGCGGACGCCTGTTGCTGCGCCCGATCTTTCGCATCGTCGCGGGTTTGCAGATTCCCGAAGTGTTCACGGCCACGGCATTGCTCGTTGTGCTTGGCACCGCGTGGCTGATGCAACTCGCCGGCATGCAGATGTCGCTCGGCGCGTTCCTCGCCGGCATGTTGCTCGCCGATTCGGAATACCGCCACGAGATCGATTCGCAGATCGAACCGTTCAAAGGTTTGCTGCTGGGATTGTTCTTCGTCAGCGTCGGCGTGTCGCTCGATTTGCAACTCGTCAAACAGCAGCCGGTCGAGATCGCGGTGATCGTCGTGACGATGCTGCTCTTGAAAGCGCTGGTGCTCGTTGCGATCGGCAAGCTTTCGCGCAAACTCAATCTGCCCGAAACGATCCGCCTCGCAGTCGTTCTCGCCGGCGGCGGCGAATTCGCATATGTCGTGCTCAATCTTTCCGAACAGGATGGCCTGCTCGATGCGGCGCAGCGCGATCTGTTCACCGTCGCGGTGACTTTGTCGATGGCGCTCACGCCGATCGCCCTCATCGCTTCGAAGCGCTGGCTTTCCGGCATCAAAAGCAAACCCGAACGCGAGTTCGACGATATCGTCGACATCGCGCCGCGCGTCATCATCGCGGGGTACGGTCGCATGGGACAAATCGTCGCGCGTATTCTGCGCGCGCAAAACATTTCGTTCACCGCGCTCGAAAGCTCTGTGGAGCAGGTGGATATCTCGCGCCGTTTCGGCACCAATATTTATTTCGGCGATCCGAGCCGTCCGGATCTTTTGCGCGCGGCCGGCATCGACAAAGCCGAAGTGTTCGTGCTCGCCACCGACGATCCGGAAACGAACATTCGCACCGCGCGCATCGTCAAACACACGTATCCGCATCTGAAAATCGTCGCGCGTGCGCGCAATCGCCAGCACGCGTTTCGTTTAATGGACATGAACATCGAGCACGTCGTGCGCGAGACGTTGTATTCGAGTCTCGAACTGTCGCGGCTCGTGCTGGAAGATCTCGGGCTCGATCCGGCGGTCGCGAAAGATCGCGTGGAAAAATTCGAGAAACACGATGCGAAAGTTCTGCAGCAGCAATATCTCGTTTACGACGACGAAGCCGCGCTCGTGCAATCATCGAAAGATGCACTCGATGATTTGCAAAAACTGTTCGAAGCCGACGTCGAACAGGAAGAGCGCGCGATCACCCGCGTTCGCTAGCGCTTAATCGAACTCGTTCGCTGCCTTGCGCGCCGACATCACGTTCGGCGTGACCATCGCTGGCGGCGCCAGTTCTTTGGCGACGTCGATGAAACCGAGCAAATGCGCTACTTCGCGTGCGGTGCGTTCGCGCATGTCGCGCATCTGCGTGTCCGCGCCCGCCGCAACCAGCGCACGCGCGGGCAGCAGCAAGCCGTGCATCGCACACGCGTGCAATGCGGTGACGCCGCGGTTGTCCGCGGCGTTGATGTCGGCATGACGTTTCAACAACAGCGGCATCAGCGCGAGCAGTGATCGCTGATCGGCGGGTGCGCCCGCTTCGGCGTGCGCGCCGAGCAGGAGAAGCAGCGCGGTTTGTCCTTCGGAATTGCGCGCGTCGACGCTCGCACCGGCGTCGAGCAACGCTTCGAGCGAACGTTGCGCGCGTTCGGCGTCGCGTCCGTGAAACGCGAAATGCGACGCGGCATGCAGTGCGCGCGTGTGGCCGCCGTCGACCGCATCGACATCGGCGCCGGCAGTGAGCAGCGTGGCGACAATTTCCGGATATCCCAATGCAGCGGCGATCATCAATGCCGTACCGCCGCCTTTCAAACGCTGATCGATCGGCACGCCGTGCGACATAAGCGCAGCGATAACCGACGTGCTGCGCGAAATCACCGCCGCACTCAGCGCGGTGGCGCCGCTGGCTGCGGCTTTCGTCGCGTCGGCTCCGTTGTCGAGCAGGAAGGCGACGAGGTCCGCGTGATCCTTGCCCGCCGCGCGCAACAACGGCGTGGCGCCTTGTGCGTCGGTAATGTCGATCGCGAAACCAAGGCCAAGCAACTTGCTCACCGCCGACACGTCGCCAGCGGACGCCGCCGTCAGCAAATCCTCGCTGCGCAATGCGCGAAGCGGCAGTTTCCACATGTGCCAGTTGAGCCACTGCTGCAATTGCGGTTCAGGCCGTGCGAGTGCGAGGCCCATCGGCGTTTCGCCGCTGGCGGCGGTGACGTCAGGATTCGCGCCGGCGCCGATCAGCAGTTTGATCATGTCGATCGCGACATCTTTTTGTAGCGGCAGGCAAGCAAACAGCGGCGTGCGGCCGAGATGGTCGCGTGAATTCGGGTCGATGCCGCGCGCCAGCAAATTGCGCGTCAACGGCAGGCTTCCCGCAGCAACGCAGTACGTGAGCAGGCTCGCGCCGGTTGCGTCGACCGCGAAAATGTCGGCGTCGCGTTCGATCATGCGGAGCACGAAGGCTTCGAGCGCGTCGCGCTGTGGGCTCGTCGAAAGTGCGGCGACCAGCGGCATGACCGAATACCCGCCGGCCTGCGCGCCCGCATCGAGCAATTCATGCGCGGCAGCGAGCGACGCAGGCAATGCGGAGAGTGCCGATGCGAGCGGCGTTTTGTTTTCTGATGTCGCTTCGGTGTCGAAGCCGTGCGTCAGCAACCAGCGGCGCGGGGCGGGATCGTCGTGGGTGATCAGTTCGACAAACAGTCGGACCAACGTCGACGGTGGCCAATGGCGAACCGCTGCTTCGAATCGTTCGACCACGGTCCAGTGACTAAAACGCAGTGCGTCGAGCAAATGCTCGGGCGAATCGTCGGCAGCGTGCGCGGCAGCGTCGGCTGACAACGTTTGTGGGCGCGGATAATCGGGATCGATCAGCGCAACGATGTTCCAGCGTCCGCCGGCGGCCGCGAAATCGACGGCGCGGCGCGTATCCGGCATCGCGACATCGCGCGACGCTCCCATGTCGAGGAGTCGGCGTACGATCGCCTCGTTTGCTTTCACCGACTGGCAGGCAATGATCAGCGCGGTGCGGCCTTTTGCGTCGGTGACATCGAGTGACGGATTTCGCGCGGCGAAAACGTCGAGCACATCCTCCGCTCCGGCGCGCGCGGCTTCCATGAGTGCGGTCGTGCCTTGCGCGTCGGCCAGATCGATTTGTGCGCCGCCATCGAGCAACTGTTGTGCGATGAACGCATTGCCGTGCATCGCCGCCGTCATCAACGCCGTGCGCTTCAGTCGGCCGCGCGCATCGACGCGTGCTTTGCGTTTGAGGAGAAACTTGACGCCTTGCGGATCGTCGTCGTCGACGGTTGACGCGGCGATCAGTGCCGGCTGACCGTATTCGACTTCGCATTTCGCGCCACGTTCGAGAAGGAATCGCAGCATCTCCCCGTTCGATGCGGCGCACGCGACGCCGAGCGGCGTGAAGCCATCGACGTTCATCGCATCGAGCGGCGCGCCGGCATCGCATAGCAGCGCAGCGAGGATGGGCTTCTCGCACAGCGCGGCGCAGTGCAGCGGCGTTTCGCCGCGCGCGTCGGCGCAACGCGGATCGGCGCCATTCGTAAGTAGCGTCATCACCGCGTCAGGACGACCTTCGAGGCTGTCACGCGTGGCGGCGATCAATGGAGGCAATCCGGCATGCGCACGATTGAGATCGGCGCCTTTCGCGATCAGACCGCGCAACAAGCGCATGTCGGGACTCACGCTCGCGAGTTCGATGACGGACCGTTGGTCGCGATCGCCGGGTGGCGGAATGCAGTTCGGATTCGCGCCGCGCGCGAGGGCGGCAAGCGCAAGCTGCGTCTGACCGGCGCGCACGCAGCGCAGAAGCATCGCGTCGAGTTCTTCGCCGATGGCGCTTTCGGGAATCGTCTCCGCTGGGATGATCGCTACTTCGTAGGAGACGTGATCTTCGATACGCATTGCGCGACGGCGACGGGTGTCGACGAGCATCGCCGTCGATGTTCGATTGATCACAATCAGACTGGCGAGCGGCACGACAACGAGTGCATAAATCGCGATCGCAACCGAACGGGAACTGCCAGGAAATATATCGCCGAATCCAGCGATCGACGCGGCCCCGATGGCGAGGATGAGCAAACAAAAACTAACCGGTAGCCCGTGGCTAAAAAAGATTTCGTTGTCGGTGCTGATACGCTGCGCTTCTTCCAGAAGTCGCGACAAACGCGTCCGCGTGCGGCGAATGCACGCGAGACCGAAAACGGGCCAAGCCTTCCACACGCTTAAGAGCGCGATCACCGACACTGTGGAGAGCGCGAGTGTGGCGGCGAGTGAGTGATCCCGCAGAAGCCACAGCAGCGGATAGCCGATCATCAAATCCGCCAGCAACGAATAGACGCACATCAAGCCGAACACGATCGTCGCGCGCGTAGTCCATGGATTCAACACGAACGACGAACCGCGAATGCCCAATGCATCGGCAATCGAGACAAGGGCGATTGCATCGGCGATCAGCGCGAGGAGCAGCGTCGCCGGATGCGCAATCAGCGAGGTGACAACGAACGCAGCGGCAACCGTCAGAAAGGGGAGCAGTTTCGCGATCGTGAGGGGCTGGCGCCGAGAGCGCATTCAATAACTCTAGCTGAGCGGTTCTCGGATAGGCAGTATAGGAGTTCGCGCTGGCGACGACGAGCTTTTTTTGGCATTGCAACGTAAGAAAGTTGTTTCATCCATGGGATGAAGTTGTCCGCGAGTGGTCGCGTTGAGCTAAGGCGAATTTCCTACGCTCACGGCATGAGCATTGTTACGCCGACGGATGTTGCAAGCGGCGCTGTAAACACGGTTGTCTGCATGAAGTGGGGGCGACCGCTACGGCGCAAATTACGTAAATATTCTTGCGCGGATGGTTCGTCGTTGCTGCACAGTGACGCATCGATTTGTTTGCATGACAGACGATCGGCGTGGACTCCACCGCTCGATCGATGTTCTGCCGTTGCACGAACGTGGTCTACCGGAACGACCACAGACAGAAGCGTGGCGCAAACTTCAGTTATTCGATGCGGACAACGGTTTGACGGGTACGTGTCTTTTTCTTGACCTCGACATCGTAATTACTAGTTCTCTTGATCCGTTTTTCAGCCATGACGGGGAGTTCTGCATTATCAAGAACTGGACGCACGATGATCGTCGTGTTGGCAACAGTTCCGTCATGCGTTTCGTTGCGGGCCAGCACGCTCATATCTTTGAAAAGTTTGCGCGGAATCCCGATCATTTCGCGAATTATTTTCGCAACGAGCAAATATTTCTTTCGGATGAGATGGATCGCGAAGGTCAAGTCTCCTGGTGGCCGAAAGATTGGTGCAAGAGTTATAAGAAGCACTGTGTGCAACGTGGCGTTGTGCGGTTATTCAAAGAGCCGGTAATTCCGTCTCAGTGCCGAATCGTCGTTTTCCATGGCCAGCCCAACCCACCGGATGCGGCGGGAGGATGGATTTATCGCACCGAGAAGAAGTTTCGTATCCCTAAATTCGCCAAGCCGGCTAGCTGGATAACGAATTACTGGAGATGAGCTGATGGCCAGGCGATTCATTTTTTCGCTGCGCAACGAAAAACCCCCACGTCGAAGACGCGGGGGTTAGGGAAGAAAAGCCCCTGGCAGTGACCTACTCTTGCATGGCTTAAGCCACACTACCATCGGCGCGGGCGCGTTTCACTGCCGAGTTCGGAATGGGATCGGGTGGTACCACGCTGCTATATCCGCCAGGGAGGCGGTTGAGTTCTCACGTCGCAGTGATGCGCCGTGGAACTGCATAGGGTTGGGACGTAACAAGGTTTTGTCTTCTCGAGCGATGTCTCGCTGAGGCGATCGATTGGATCTACGGTTTAATCCGTAGAAGAACAACCGACGTATTAGAGCTTTGAGTCTCAGTGATTCCAATCTCGTCAAGAGACTTGGAGTTATATGATCAAGCCGCACGGATCATTAGTATCAGTTAGCTCGGCATTACTGCGATACACACCTGACCTATCAACCACGTAGTCTTCATGGTTCCTTTAGGGGACTTAACGTCCCGGGATGTCTCATCTTGAGGCGCGCTTCCCGCTTAGATGCTTTCAGCGGTTATCGCTTCCGAACGTAGCTACCCGGCAGTGCCACTGGCGTGACAACCGGAACACCAGGGGTTCGTCCACTCCGGTCCTCTCGTACTAGGAGCAGCCCCTCTCAAACATCCAACGCCCACGACAGATAGGGACCGAACTGTCTCACGACGTTCTGAACCCAGC
>CAZZYA010000187.1:0-7291 GCA_964658115.1 uncultured Rudaea sp.
ATTATACGGGTTGTCGCGCATATGGCAACCCGGTTTCAGCGTTCCGTGCGCAGCACGGGCCACGCTGCGCGCAGGTATACATAACCCGACCAGATCGTCAACGCGGCGGCTACACCCAACAGCACTTCGCCGACGTGAAAAAGACCCACGCCATCGAGATCCTTCTGATACAAAAGCACGACGATCGAAACCAGTTGTGCGATGGTTTTGATCTTGCCCACACCTGCCACGCGTACGCGCGCGCGCTCGCCGATTTCGGCCATCCATTCGCGCAGCGCGGAGATGCTGATCTCCCGACCGACGATCACCGCGGACATCATCGCCAACGGCACCGTTGGATTATCCTGCACGATCAGAAACAGCGTAACGGCGACCATCAGTTTGTCGGCGACGGGATCGAGAAATTCGCCGAACGCGCTGTGCAAACCGTATTTGCGCGCGACCCATCCGTCCAACCAGTCAGTAATTGCCGCTGCGATGAATATGGCCGACGCAGCGATGTTCGCGCCGCGGAACGGCGCGTAGAACACGAGCACCATCACCGGAATCAGCATGATGCGAAACAGCGTGAGGAGCGTGGGCAGCGTCAGCCGCATGCCGGCAAATCGGACGATCATGGCGCGGAGTGTGACAGCATCATCCGTGAAAAGCTCCGTAGATCTTTGTCGCCAATTCGCGGCTCACGCCTTTCACCCGCGCCAATTCTTCGATACCCGCCGCCGCCACGCCGACGATGCCGCCGAAATGCTTGAGCAACGCCGCGCGACGTTTCGCGCCGACGCCAGCGATCTCTTCGATGCGGCTTTTTTCGCGTGCCTTTTCCCGCCGGCTGCGATGACCGGTGATCGCGAAACGATGCGCTTCGTCGCGCACGTTCTGAATCAGATGCAACGCCAATGAATCCGGACCCGGCCATATCGTCTTGCCATTGTCGCCGCGAATCAGGGTTTCGTGCCCTGCTCGACGTTCCGCGCCTTTGGCAACGCCGACAACCAGCACGCCCGTCACCGCGAGATCGGCGAGCACTTGCAACGCTTGCGACACCTGTCCTTTGCCGCCGTCGATCAGCAATATGTCGGGCAGAACACCCTCGCCCGCTTGAATGCGGCGATAGCGTCGCTCGAGCGCCTGATGCATCGCGCCGTAATCGTCGCCCGGTTCGATGCCGGTGATATTGAAGCGTCTGTATTGCGATTTCTCGGCGCCTTCTTCACCCCACACCACGCATGAGGCCACGGTGGCTTCGCCCATCGTGTGACTGATGTCGAAGCATTCGAGGCGATGCGGCGTTTCGTCGAGCTCGAGCAGATCGCGCAGTGATTCGAAACGCTCGCGCATCGTCTGATTGCTCGCAAGTCTCGCGGCGAGCGCGGCTTGCGCGTTCTTCAAGGCGAGCTCGATGAATCGCGCGCGCTCGCTGCGCACGTTTGATTTGATCTCGATGGCGTGCTCGGCCTGTGTCGACAACATCGTGACGAGCAGCTCGCATTCGTCCGGCTGTTCGCTGACGATGATTTCCCGCGGTACCGGCTTGTCGAGATAGTACTGCGCGATGAACGATGAGAGCACAACGGCCGGCGTCGCTTCGGTCGGCAGGCGCGGAAAGAAATCGCGCGATCCCAGACTCACGCCGTTACGGAAATACAGCACGGAGACGCACGCCAGCCCGGACTCAATCTTGCACGCGAGCACGTCGAGATCCGTCGTCGCGCCTTGCACATAACTTTGCGCATGCAAACGTTTGAGCGTTGCGATCTGATCGCGCACAGCGGCCGCTTTCTCGAAATTGAGCGATTGGCTGGCACGCTCCATTTCCGAGCCGAGCTCATCGATCACCGCGCTGCTGCGTCCCTGCAAGAACATCGCCGCGTAGCGCACGGTGTCCTGATAATCCGACTGGGTGATGAGATTCACGCACGGGGCGCTGCACCGCTTGATCTGATATTGCAGACATGGACGCGAACGATTGCGGAAGTAACTGTCCTCGCATTGCCGCACGAGAAATATTTTTTGCATCAGATCCAGACTGTGGCGCACCGCATAGGCGCTCGGATACGGTCCGAAATATTCTCCCTTACCGGATTTCGCGCCGCGATGAAACGCCATGCGCGGGTAGTCTTCGCCGCTGGACAAGTAAATGAACGGAAAACTTTTATCGTCGCGCAGCAGGATGTTGTATCGCGGCTTCAGACTCTTGATGAGCTGCGACTCGAGCAGCAACGCTTCGGCTTCCGTTCGCGTGAGTGTGACTTCGATGTTCGCGATTTGCGAAACCATCGCCGCGATGCGCGGCTCCATGCGCGGCTTCAGGAAATAACTGCCGACGCGTTTCTTGAGGCTGCCGGCCTTGCCGACATACAACAACTCGCCGTTCGGATCGAGCATGCGATAGACGCCCGGCGACGTCGTCAGCGTACGGACGAATTCCTTGCCGTCGAAAGCGATCGGATGAGTCGGACGATCGGACACGCGGATTTATTCGCCGATGGTCAGGCGCCGGATCTGCCCGCTTTTCAGATCGACGCGAACGATTTCGTGCGCGTTCGTGTTGGCGATCCACAGCGCGTTGTTGGCGAGCGACAAACCGTTAGGCTCGCTCAATTTGTACGGCAGGTTCAACGGGCGCACTTCGCCTGTGCGCATGTTGAGCGCCTTGATTTTACCGTTGTAGCTGTCAGCGACAAAAATGAGACCGCGCGGATCGGCGCAAACATCGAGCGGATGCTGTAATCGTGCCGTATCGCGTTTGCCGGGAACATCGCCGAATTCGTACAGACCCGCGCCGACCAGGGTGGAGACGTTATTGTCGAGCAGTCGCAGCACGCGCAGCGACGACGATGCGGAATCGCAAATCACGAGCTGCTGTCCGACCAGACTGATCCCGCTCGGCTGTGCGAAGCTCGCCGTCAGACTGTCGCCATCGGTGGAGCCAAGTTGTCCGCTGCCCGCCAGCAGGCTGAGACGATTCTTGATCAGGTCGAGTTGCCACACCTGATTCTGCCCGGCCAGTACGAAGTATACTTTTTCGCCCGTGCCCGCGACAGCGGTTGGTGCCGACATCGCGATCCGCGTCGGTTCGATGCCGTCGTTCGGTAATTCGTAGCCGACCGTGCCGGTGCCCGCGACCGTTTCAACTTCACCGCTCAGCAAACGGATACGGCGCAGCGCGTGATTGCCGGTATCGGCGACGTATAGCCAGTCTTTGACGATGGCCAATCCCTGCGGATCGGTGAAGCCCGCATCCTTGTTCGCACCATCCCAGTAACCAGGATTACCAGAGCCGAACTGACGCAGAATACGGCCATCGTGATTGCACTCGAGCACGCGATTGTTGCCGCTGTCGGAAATCCACAAACTCGATTCCGTCGCGAGCACTTTGCGCGGAAACATCAACGGCATCCGAGCTTCCGGACGGCCAACGGCGCCTGGCGTTTCATAGACGCGCTGATCTTTCGATGCGGCCTCGTCGAGCAATTGCCCGATCATCGCGTCGGTTTCCTGACGGCGTCCTTCGCCCGGTAGCAACGCGGCGAGTTGTCCTTCGGCATCGATCACGGCCATCGTCGGCCACGCTTGCACGCCATACGCCTGCCACAGTTCGAAATTGCAATCGTTCGCGACGGCGTGGCGCACGTGACCGCGGTTGACGGCCTTCAATACCGCCGCACCTTGCCGTTGATAGTCGTATTTCGGCGAATGCACGCCAACGACGCTCAATCCATCGTGATATTTGTTTTCGAGATAGCGCAAATCAGGCAGCGAATTGACGCAGTTCACGCAATCGAACGTCCAGAAATGGATCAGCACGACGCGCCCGCGCAGCGCGTCCAGCGAAGGCGGCTGATCGGTATTGATCCATTCCAGCGACGCCGGCCAAGCCGGCGCACGTACCCGTGCGTTCATGCAGTGCGCTTAGCTCACAATCCAGGACATCATTATGCGTTAATCCTCTGTCTTTCGATCAATTTTTCGACACCGATCCGACCCAGTTCGATGACGCGGCGAAAGTCTCCGTCGTCGCCGTAATAAGGATCGGGCACTTCCAGCGGCGATGCAACGCCGGCGTAGCGCAAGAACAGGTCGACCTTTCCGCGTTGCTCCGCTGGGCACCGCGCGAGAATGTCCAGAAGGTTGCGATTATCCATCGCCAGCACGGCGTCGAACCGCTCGAAATCCTCGGCCGACAATTGGCGCGCGCGATGCGGCGATGCGTCGTAATTCGCCCGCAGCGCGCTCGCTAGCGATCGCGAGTCGGCCTGCTCGCCGGTGTGATAGTCGGCTGTGCCGGCTGAATCGACATAGACATCGATGCCCGCGCGCGCGAATTCAAGTCGCGCGATCGCTTCGACGACCGGCGAACGGCAGATGTTGCCCAGACAAACAAAAAGTATACTTTTCATCATTTCGCAATTAATGCCTGCACGCGCGCAAGATCCTCCGGCGTATCGACACCGGCAGGAAACGGTTCCGGCGAGATACGTACGGCAATCGCGTGTCCATGCTCCAGCGCGCGCAATTGCTCCAGCGATTCGGCGCGCTCTAACGGCGTCGCTGGCAGTGCCGTGAACGTCCGCAAAAATCCGGCGCGGTACGCGTAAATCCCGATGTGACGCAGAAACGGCATCGCGACCGGCAGTGCGTCTTTCGTTTTCGCGAACGCATCGCGCGGCCACGGAACCGGTGCGCGGCTGAAATAAAGCGCGCGACCGTTTTGATCCGCGACGACCTTCACGCAATTCGGATCGAGAAATTCCTCGATCGAACCGAACGGCGTCGCCAGCGTCGCCATCGACGTGCCGCTCTCGATCAACGCGGCGGCGACGGCACGGATACCGGATGCCGGCGCAAGCGGTTCATCGCCCTGCAGGTTCACCACCACCGTTTCATGGCTCCAGTCGCATACCCGAGCGCATTCGGCGAGCCGGTCGCTACCCGAGGCGTGATCGGTGCGCGTCATCACGACACGGACACCCGATTTATCGAGCGCTGCGGCGATGCGCGAATCGTCTGTCGCAACCACGACCTCGCGTGCCCCTGCCGCCAGCGCGCGACGTGCAACGTGAAGCACCATCGGGTCGCCCGCGATCGGTAGCAACGGTTTGCCGGGCAGCCGTTGCGACGCGTAGCGCGACGGGATTGCGACGACGAAATCTGGCTCAGCCATGCGTTTTTTCCGGCGGACTAACTATCGTCAACTGTCGGCGGAAATTGAAAGCGGTGTCGATCGCGTGCGGTCGTGTTGGCAGTGAAATTCTCATCATCGGGAGAGGATACGGCATGCGCTCGCATTGGTTCACATCGATAACGTTAGCGGCGGCGCTGCTCGCCGGCGCGCAGGTCCGTGCCGCCAAGGACTGGGGCGTCAACGTCGGCGGAAGCCAGACTAGCGGCGACCCTTACGGCGGCACCTATTCGAGTCCTGTCCTGCAGTTTTCGCCGAGCAACCTTACCATCACCGCGGGCGATACGGTGACCTTCAACAATCTCGGCGGCGCACCGCACAACGTGCATGCGGACGATAATTCTTTCCGCTGCGCGAACGGTTGCGACGACACCGGCGGTAGCGGTGCGATCTCCGAAAGCAACTGGACGTTCACGCGCACATTCAGCACGGCGGGCGTCGTCAGCTATCACTGCGATCAACACGTCAGCATGGGCATGACCGGAAGCATCACGGTCAATGCCGCCGTTGCCGCCGGCATGCCGATCCCGCGACGACAAGTGGCTCCTGGTTCAACCCGCAGCAATCCGGACACGGGTTTCTGCTGCAAGTGGTCCCGCCGACCACGATCCTCGCTTACTGGTTCGTGTTCACGCCCGACGGTTCGGCGCAATCGTGGGTACTCGGCGCTGGCAATTTCGATTCGAGCAGCAACACCGTCACCCTCGAAGCGGCGCAAGACACGGGAGCGAAATTCCCGCCGAATTTCACGTCGAACGACATTATGCAAACCGATTGGGGTTCGTTCACATTCACATTCACCGATTGCTCGAACGGCACGGTGAGCTGGACGTCGAAGTTGCCTGCGTACGGTAGCGGCTCTATGACCATCACGAAGCTGGCCGAAATTGATGGGCTGCACTGCATGAACTGAACTACGCCGCCGCGCTTGGGCGTCCCGCGTAGTTGCGTTCGATGTAATCGTCGATCAACCGCACGAAATCCTCCGCGATGTGGTCGCCGCGCAGGGTCGTGGATTTCATGCCATCGATGAATACCGGCGCGGATGGCGCCTCGCCAGTACCTGGCAACGATATGCCGATATTGGCGTGCTTGGATTCGCCCGGCCCGTTGACCACGCAACCCATCACGGCAAGGGTAAGGTTTTCGACGCCATCGTATTTAACGCGCCACTCGGGCATCTTCGCTCGCACGTGTTCCTGCACGGCCTTCGCGAGTTCCTGGAAGAACACCGATGTCGTCCGACCGCAACCCGGACACGCGGTAACCAGTGGCGTGAATGCGCGCAGACCCATCGTCTGCAGCAACTCCTGCGCGACGATTACTTCACGCGTGCGCGACTCGTTCGGTTCCGGCGTGAGCGATATGCGAATCGTGTCGCCGATTCCTTCCTGAAGGAGTACGGCAAGCGCGGCCGTCGAGGCCACGATTCCTTTGCTGCCCATCCCGGCTTCGGTCAACCCCAGATGCAGCGCATAGTCGCAACGCAACGCAAGATCGCGATACACCGCAATCAATTCCTGAACTCCAGATACCTTGCAAGACAATAGGATACGATCAGAACTTAATCCCAATTCTTTGGCTCGCGCCGCGGAATCCAACGCCGATCGAATAAGCGCTTCGCGCGCCACGCGCGCAGCATCCCAGGATTCGGCGCGCGTCGCGTTTTCGTCCATCAATGCCACGACCATGGACTGATCGAGTGAGCCCCAATTGGCGCCGATGCGAACCGGTTTGTGATATCGAAGCGCGAAATCGATGATGGTCGAGAACTGTACGTCCCGCTTTTTGCCGAAGCCGACGTTGCCGGGATTGATGCGGTATTTCGCCAGCGCCTCGGCGCAGGCCGGTTCCGCAGCAAGCAACTGGTGCCCGTTGTAGTGGAAGTCGCCAATCAGCGGAACGTTTACGCCCATCATGTCCAAACGTTCGCGGATATGCGGCACAGCTCTGGCGGCTTCCGGTGTATTGACGGTGATGCGAACGAGTTCGGAACCGGCGCGCGCAAGTTCGGCGGTCTGTTTCGCGGTGCCGGCGATGTCGGCGGTGTCGGTGTTCGTCATCGATTGCACGACGACCGGCGCATCGCCGCCAACGCGAACGCCGCCG
>CAZZYA010000188.1:0-7217 GCA_964658115.1 uncultured Rudaea sp.
CGCCCTGAACGGCGCCAATGGTGGCGCTGTCGCTCACGTAAAGATCGACTTCACGCTTGAACGCGAGATTGCCTTGCACCGTCGCGTGCGGACCGATGATCACGCGCGGTTTGCGCGAGCTGCCGGAATGAAACCAGCTGTGGTCCTCGTTCACCAGCAGACCGCCTTCGATGCGCGAATTCGCGCCGATCTCGATGTCGCCCGATGTCGTTTCCACACCGCCACCGACATGCGCGGCATTGATGTGCATGCCACCGTTGACATTGCTGACTTTGCCGGCGACGTCCGCGCCGGTCTGCAGCGTGATGCCACCGTTCACCGTTTCCACCGTTTTCTCGACTTTGGTTTTCTCGCCGACCGTTACGCCGCCGTTGACGGTTTCGATCGAAACCAGCGTGCTGTCGCGGTCGACATCGACACCGCCGTTGACGGTCACGGTGCTGTTCACGTGCGCACCGGCGCCGACATGGATGCCGCCGTTGACCGTGCTCAGTTTGCCGGCCGTGGCGTTGTCAGGAACGCGGATGCTGCCGTTGACCTTGTCAATGTCCATATCACTGTTGTCGGCCAGCGCAGGCAGCGCAGCGAACGTGAGCAGAAGCGGTAGGGCGTAGCGAATCATGAGCGTCTCCATCGAGTGGTTTTGCTGCATTGGATGCGAAACGGGGGTGTTGAGTTTAACTGCGCAGCGGGGTGTGGCGTCCATTTCGTCGGAAGGTGGCGAAACCGCTATCATTTGCCGTCTGGAATCGAACGGAATCGCCATGTCCCGACCCAAACCGGTACTTCTGCTCATCCTCGACGGCTGGGGCCATCGCGACGATCCGCACGACAACGCCATCGCGCAGGCACGCCTGCCGAATTGGCGTCGCCTGGTCGCCGACTACCCGCACGCGCTGGTCGAAACGCACGGTCACTACGTCGGTCTGCCCGGCGAACAAATGGGCAATTCCGAAGTCGGCCACATGAACATCGGCGCCGGCCGCGTGGTTTATCAGGATCTCACGCGCATCGACGCCGCCATCGCCGACGGCAGCTTCGCGAAAAATCCTGCGCTCGTTGCCGCATGTACCGCCGCGAACACGCACAACGGCACGCTGCATCTGTTCGGACTGCTCAGTCCGGGCGGCGTGCACAGCATGCAGGATCACATTTTCACGATGCTCGACGTCGCGCGCGCGAACGGTGTGAAAAGCGTCGCGGTGCATGCGTTCCTCGATGGTCGCGATACGCCACCGCGAAGCGCGCGCGACTCGATCGAAAAGTTGCAGGCGAAATGCGCTCAGGTCGGCAACGCCAACATCGCGACGATTTCCGGCCGCTATTACGCGATGGACCGCGACAAACGCTGGGACCGCGTGAAACTCGCGTACGACGCCATCACCGATGCGCACGCCGAATTTCGCGCCGACGATGGCACCGCCGCGCTCGATGCCGCGTACACACGCGGCGAGACCGACGAGTTCGTCAAACCGACCGTGATCGCCAACGGCAAACCCATCGTCGACGGCGATGCGATCTGCTTCATGAATTTCCGTTCCGACCGCGCGCGCCAACTGACGCAGGTATTCGTCGATCCGCAGTTCGATGGTTTTGCGCTGCCGCGCATGATCGCGTTGTCCGCGTTCGTCACGCTGACCCAATACAACGAAGCGTTCCGCGTCACCGCCATCGCGTTTCCGCCCCAATCGCTCGATCACTCGCTCGGTGAATATCTTGCCGAACGGCATCTCAAACAACTGCGCATCGCCGAGACGGAAAAATACGCGCACGTGACGTTCTTCTTTTCCGGCGGACACGAAGAGCCTTACGCCGGTGAAGACCGCATCCTCGTGCCGAGCGCGAAAGTTGCGACGTACGATCTCAAACCCGAAATGAGTTGCCGCGAAGTCACCGATAAATTGGTCGAGGCGATCGCATCCGCGAAATACGATTTCATCGTGTGCAACCTTGCCAACGCCGACATGGTCGGCCACACGGGAATCCTCACCGCGGGCATCAAGGCCGCGGAAGCCATCGACGAGTCGTTAGGCCGACTGGCCGACGCCATCCACATAGCGGGCGGCGAAATGCTGATCACCGCTGACCATGGAAACCTCGAAAAAATGAAGGCCGACGACGGACAACCACACACGCAACATACGGTCGGCCCCGTTCCGCTCGTCTACGTCGGACGACCCGCGACATTGCATCACGGATCGCTGAGCGACATCGCGCCGACGGTGCTGGCGACAATGGGAATTCCGCAGCCGGTCGAGATGACCGGCCATTCGCTGGTGACGTTCGCTTAATCGAGGTTTGTGCGGTAGGGCGCCGAACGTCAGATCGACTTCAACTTCCGCGCATACCGATCGTGCACGTGCTGGCTGATGAATGTGGAGAGCCCTTGTCCAGCCTGCGCGAGCGCTTGCATCTTCGCGATGTTTTTCGCGCCGGCGCTGCGGTCGGTGTACAGATATTTTTCACCGCCGACGAATTTCACGACGATCGAGCCGCGTCCGATTTCGTATGCGATCACGCCGCTGTCGCCGATCCTGCTTTGATAACTTTGCATGTGCGGATAGCGAGCCGCGCCGTTGCAGCGCGGGTCGCTGGGTTACGCGTCAGAACTTGTATTGCGCCGAGGCGCCGAACAGGTTGCCTTTGTTCTCGAAGTAGCCGACCAGTTCATCGCCGGTCGGGCTTGCGTCCTGCACATGCGCGTCGTTGACGAACAGGTGCGCGTAGCCGAGATCGAAGTTCCAGTTGTTGTTCGGTTTATAGCCGAGACCGGCGGTGATCCAGCGCCGCGTCGCATCGGGCACACGCGGATCGCGCGTGTCGGCGGACGTGGGTGAGCCATCGATGGCAAGACCGCCGCGCAACGTCCAGGCAGAATCGAGATGATATTCCGCGCCGACCGAACCGAACCACGCGTTGTTCCAGTTGAAGACTTCCGTCGTTGTCGGCTGAGCGGGATTGGCGTACGTGACGGTCAATCCTTTCAGCGACGACCAATGCGTGTAGCCGGCGTCCGCGCCGAAACTCCACTGCTCGTTGAGCGTATGCCACCAGCTCGCTTCCGCACTGGCCGGCGTGTCGAAGTCGGCATTCGCGCCGGTGTTGGTGAACAAGTTGCCGGGCACCGATGCAAAAATCGGCGCGACGTTGGCGGGCACGCCGAACTTGGCATCGCCAGACAATGTGTGATCGATTTTGGAGTGATAGTTCAGGCCGATGCGGTCCGCGTCGGTGGGTTTCCACAGGAAGCCGAGCTGCCAGCCGTAACCCCAATCGTCGCCGTGGATTTTGGCGTAGCCGTCGGCCGATTGCGGCAGGAACGTTCCAGGCGGCAGCGCGGGATTCACCGCGAGTATCGTGCCGAGATTCACGGCTTGGCTGAGCGACGCGGTTGAGCGCTGTCCGATCACGCTCGCGCCGATGGAAAACTGGTCGGTCAATGCGTAGGCGCCGGACACGGTGATGTCGACCGACTCGAGTTTCGATTCGAGCGCCTGGTAACGGCCGACCCAACCCGGATCGTAATCCGTGACAAATCCGTATGGCACCGACACGCCCGCGCCGAGTGCGAAACGATCGTTGACCGGCATCGCGAAAAAGAAAGCGGGAATCGCTTTCGTCGTACCGCCGTTACCGCCGTTGCCGCCCGTGATCGGCTGACCGAACGCATCGGTGCCGGCGCCGTGGAAATTCGTGCTGAAGTTCACGCCGGTCACATCGGCCTGCAGCACTGGCTGTTTCAGATCGATCATCGCGGCGGGATTGTTGACGACGACGGCCGCGTCGTCGGGCGCCGCGGTCGAGCCGGCATATGCGCGACCGAGACCGGCGGCATCGTCTTCCTTCAACTGGAAGCCGGCGGCGAAAACGTTTTGGGCGGCGAGTCCGAGCAGAATCGCGGCGGGCAACAAAGCCGTCTTTTTCATACTCGGAAAAAATACAGAACGATTCTTGATAACGCGCATCGGGTGACACTCCTGATAATGAAAATCCCTAATCGACAGCGCTTTCACGCCCTCGGCAACGGGCCGGAGTTTGCGATGTCGAACATTAACGATGCGCTAACGATTTGTAGTCGATTTCCAAATCGTTTTTGAAAGGGAACACGGGCACTTGCGCTAAACTGATCACATGTATCTCGAATTCTACGGGCTGAAAGAAGCACCGTTCTCGATCACGCCCGATCCGCGCTACGTGTTCCTTTCCGAACGCCATCGCGATGCACTCGCGCATCTGCTTTATGGAATCGGAAAAGGCGGCAGCGGCGGTTTCGTGCAGCTCACGGGCGAAGTCGGCACCGGCAAAACCACGCTGTGCCGATTGTTGCTGGAGCAATTGCCGGAGAACACGCGCGTCGCGCTGGTGTTGAATCCGAAATTGTCGCCGATCGAATTGCTGGAAACGATCGGCGAAGAACTCAAGCTCGACATCGCCGGCGTTAAAGGCAGCCTCAAAGGTCTGGTCGATACCCTCAACGCGTATCTGCTCGATGCGTACGCGCAGGGTTTGCGCGTCGTGCTCATCGTCGACGAAGCGCAGAATTTGTCGGCCGACGCGCTCGAGCAAGTGCGTTTGCTGACCAATCTCGAAACGCCGACACAGAAATTGTTGCAGATCATTCTGCTTGGCCAACCCGAGTTGCGCGACGAACTGAATCGGCCGCAATTACGTCAACTCGCGCAACGCATCACGGCGCGTTATCACCTCACGCCGCTCGACCGCGACGAAGCCGAAGCCTATGTGCGGCATCGTCTTGCGGTCGCGGGTTGCGTTCGCACGCCGTTCTCGCGCCTTGGATTGCGTGCGTTGTATCGGCGCTCGAACGGGATTCCGCGCGTGATCAACGTGATCGCCGACCGCGCGCTGATGGCCGGCTACGCGCGCGAACAAAATTCGATCGGCGAACGTCTGGTGGATCGCGCCGCCGACGAAACCATGCCCGGCAATCCGCGTTACTGGATGCGCCGTTATGGTCGATGGAGCGCGGCTGCACTGGTTGTGCTCGCGATCGCCGCCGGCGTGCAGGTGTGGCGTCATCGACCAGCGCCGGCGCCCGTCATCGCCGAAGCGCAGGCTACTACCGTTGCGCCGCCCATCGATCCACTCGCGCAACTTCGCGAAAAGATCGCGCACAATCCCGATGCCGATCTTGATGCCTGGACGCAACTCTTGGCGCGTTGGCAGGTCAATTCCTCGCAGATCGCCGTGCGCGATGCGGCGAAGTGTCAACCCGTGCTCGCCGCTGGACTCGATTGTCTGCACGGTTTCGGTAGTGTCGATCAGCTCGCGCGGTTCGATCGCCCGATGTTGATGATGCTGCATCAGGGCGAGTCGCACGCATCCGCAACACTGGTGGGCGTGCGCGGTGACAACGTGCGGCTCGACATCGACGGAGTTGTGCAGAACGTGAAACGAAACGAATTAGCGCAGTTCTGGTCAGGTGAATTCATGGCCGTTTGGCGCCTGCCGCCGGACGTGCCTTCGTCGTTGCGCCTTGGCGACGCCGGACCGGGCGTGGCTTGGGTCAAGCAGCAACTCGCGTCGATGGACAAGGGCAAGTCATCGGATGCAGGTCCCGCGTATTTCGACGCGCCGTTGGAAGAGCGCGTGCGCAAGTTGCAGGCCGCGTACGGGATCAAACCGGACGGATTGATCGGGCCGGAGACGCTGTTCGCGTTGTCATCGCTGGACGAATCCGGACCGCATCTAGCGCACAGCATCGAATAGTATAGTTGTGGAAAAATACAGTTGTATTCTTTTTTTGTCGATCGTGAATCATGTCGTTAATCCTTGAAGCGTTGAAAAAATCGGAAGACAAGCGCCGCCTCGGCGCCGCGCCAGACCTGGCTACGCCCTTCAGCGCGCCGCGCCGGCGCAACTGGGTGTGGCCGATTGCGGCCGTACTTGTCGCGGTGGGTTTGATTGCGTGGGCGTTGCGTCCGTCGTCGCCACCGCCGCCAGCGCCCGCTGTAGTGGCGGCGCCGTCGAAAAACGGTGCGACCAACCTGCGTGCGGTATCGACGCCGGGACAAACGGGTGGCGCACCGCTTCGTTCGGTCACTGGCGCCAACGATCAAGCACCGGCGTCGCCGCCCGGCAATCTGCCCAAGCCCGCTCCGCCGCCCGGGCCGCCGCCCGGCAAGTTCGCGGTCGGTCAATCCGATCCGAATGCGCCAGCGACGGCGACACCTGGGAATCGCCGCGCGATGTTTGAAGCGGCGCGGGAACGTCGCCGTGCCGCGCAAGGCGCCGATCGGCCAGGGTCCGAAGGACCGCCATCTGTCGGCGCCGGGGCGAGAATGCCGCCACCACCGCCGCCACAGCGAGCAAACGCGCTTGCTGCTCGCACCGCACCGCCATCGGCGCCTGTCGCTGCTCCGCCGGTGCTCCCGCCTGCGGCGCCTGTTACGCCGCCGTCATCGAACATTGCGCCGCCGCAGGCGAACGTCGCATCGCCGAAAGCGGATGCACGTGCAACTACGAATGCCGCCGCGAGTCGCGCGACGAAGTCGTCGTCAACCGTCGGGCTGACAGCGCCGCCGCCTACTGAGAATGCGACGACACCGGCGTCGAGCGCGCAGCCTTATTCGGAATTACCGTTCAGCGTGCGCAAATCGCTGCCGGAGCTTAAGCTCAGCATGCACGTCTATGCAGCCGATGTGCCGCATCGGTTTGTTGTACTCAACGATTCGCGCCTGACGGAAGGCGAGAAAACCACCGACGAAATTTTCGTGCGTGAGATCCGTCCGGACGGCGTCGTGCTGGAGTTCCAGAACCAGCGCTTCTTCTATCCACGCGACGGACTGTAAATCCCCGCGCCGCATGTTCGTCCAACTCGAACAGCGGCGTCGGCAGCGGTTGCCGTGGGTAACGATCGGCTTGATCGCGATTTGCGTGATCGTTTTTCTGTGGCTGGCAAGCGAATCGACCGAGGCGCGCGCGCCCATCTTCGCGCGTTGGGGCACGGTGCCGGCGAGTTTGTTCGATGCGCAGGTACCTTTGCTGCAACAGCTCGTCGAATTGCGCGCGGCGCGCTTGGTGACATCGCTGTTCTTTCACGTCGACTGGCTGCACCTCGCCGGTAATTTGCTGTTTCTGATGATCTTCGGCGTACCGGCGGAGCGCTCGCTCGGCGCGTGGCGATTTCTGCTGTTGTTCGTGGTCGGCGGCGCGCTCGCGAATCTTGCCGGCGCGTTCGCGCTGGCGAGCGTGACAGA
>CAZZYA010000189.1:0-7216 GCA_964658115.1 uncultured Rudaea sp.
GGTCGCGCGATCGACGCCGGCGCAGAATCCGCGAGGGTTGGCGAGAACGACTTCCACGCGCTTATTTTACCGCGCCTGTCGAACGCTTGCCTGAAGAGAACAATCCGAAAAGGACCAGCAACGTCGCGCCGACACTGATCGCCGAATCGGCAACGTTGAACGACGGGAAAACCCAGTCGCGATAGTATACTTGTATAAAATCGGTGACCATGCCGGCATGGATTCGATCGATGAGGTTACCCAGTGCGCCGCCGATCACCATCGATACCGGCAGCGCGGTTTTCCAGTCGCCGCGACGCGTCGTTTTCAGCCAAAAGCTCAACGCGATCGTTACGACGATGGCCAGCAGCGTGAATAGCCAACGTTGCCACCCGGGTTGATCGGCGAGAAAACTGAAGGCGGCGCCGGTATTGAACGCAAGCGTCCAGTTGAAAAAACCAGGAATGACTTCGTGCGGCTCATATGGCGCGAGTTCCGTTATCGCGATTGTCTTCGTGATTTGGTCGATCACCATGACGCCGGCCGACGCCATGAGCCAGGCGAGCGCATTTTCGCGCACGGACATTCGAGTGTTCATCAGAAGAAATGCCGCGCTTCGCCCGGATGGCCGGGAAGGTTCGACACGCAACGACCACAGATTTCCGGATTCGATGGATCGACGCCGTAGTCGGGTCTCAGATGCCAGCAGCGAATGCATTTCCGATCCGCGCTGTGTTTCGCTGCGATCCAGTATGAAAGCCGTTCGGTCTTCTGCTCGATCGCGTCGTCGGGCTTTTCCGATGGCGATGCGATTTTCAAACCCGATGTGATGAAGAAGAATCGCAATTCTTCCATTGCCTGTTTTTCGTCGCCGGACAGAATCGCCGCGAACGGCAAAAAATCCACGTAGAGCGTGACGTCGGCTTCGAGCGACGCGCCGATGTCGCCGGACGCGCGCATCGTTTCCAACTGCTTCGAAACCGCCGCGCGGATCTTCAACAACTCCGACCAGGCTTCGCGTTGTTCGGGCGAACTCTGCGCAGCGTCCAATCCGTCATACCAGGTCGCGAACATCACCGACTCGGCGTGTTCGCCCGGAATCGCGCGCCAGATTTCCTCGGCGGTGAAACTCAAGATGGGCGCCAGCCAGCGCACCAGTGCTTCGAGGATGCGATACATCGCGCTCTGCGCGCTGCGGCGGGCGTGACTGCCTTCCTGCATCGTGTACAGGCGGTCTTTGGTGATGTCGAGATACAGCGAGCCGAGTTCGTTGGTGCAAAAGTTCTGGATGCGCTGGACGATTTCCGGGAAATCGTATTTCGAATACGCGGCGATCACGGCCTGTTGCGTGTCGTACGCCTGCTGGATCGCCCATTGATCCAGCAACAACGAATCTTTCGCCGCGACGACATGTTTCGCCGGATCGAATCCGTGCAGATTGCCAAGCAGGAAGCGCGCCGTGTTGCGAATGCGGCGGTACGCATCGGCGACACGTTTCAGGATTTCATCGGACAGCGCCATCTCGTTGCGGTAATCGGCCGATGCGATCCACAGACGCAGGATGTCCGCGCCGTAATTCTTCATCACGTCCTGCGGCTCGATGCCATTACCGAGCGATTTCGACATCTTGCGGCCTTGCGCATCGACGGTGAAACCGTGGGTGAGCACGTCGTCGTATGGCGCATGACCATGCATCGCCACCGATGTGAGCAGCGACGATTGAAACCAGCCGCGATGCTGATCGGAACCTTCGAGGTACATCACTTTGTCGCCCGGTTTTCTGGCGAGATTCGGCCGTCGATCGAGCACACAGAAATGCGTGACGCCGGAATCGAACCAGACGTCGAGGATATCGCTGACTTTGAAGTAGTCGTCCGCATCCGCACCGATCAATTCCTTCGGATCGAGCGAATACCACGCGTCGGCACCATCGGTTTCGATGCGCCTGGCGATTTCTTCCATCAATTCCATTGTACGCGGGTGCGGTGCACTTGTGGATTTGTGGACAAAGAACGTTATCGGCACACCCCACGTGCGCTGGCGCGAAATGCACCAGTCGGGACGACCCTCGATCATGCTTGCGATGCGTTCTTCGCCCCAAGCCGGATACCAATCGACGTCGTCGTGGATCGCGTTCAACGCGTCAGCGCGAAGACCTTTTTCTTCCATGCTGATGAACCACTGAGGCGTCGCGCGGAAGATCACCGGCGTGCGGTGTCGCCAGCAGTGCGGATAGCTGTGCGTGATATCTTCCGATGCGAGCAGCACGCCGTGATCGCGCAGCAGATCAACGATGACCGGATTCGCTTTCCAGATGTATTGCCCGGCGAAGATTTCGGTGTCCGGCAGATAGACGCCATTCGGGCCGACCGGATTCAGGACCGGCAATCCATATTTTTTACCGACGTCGAAATCTTCGACGCCGTGACCCGGCGCGGTGTGCACAGCGCCGGTGCCTTCTTCGGCGGAAACGTGATCACCGAGGATGATCGGAATGTGGCGGTCGTAGAACGGATGACGAAGTTTCAGATTCTCGAATTCGCGCCCAGCGATGGTTTTGTCGGAAGCACCGGCGTCCGCCGCGTCCGACGATCCAGCGAACGTGCGATATCGCGCCGTGATGCGCGCCGCGAGATCGGCCGCAACCAGCAGGAACAGCGTGTGATCGCCGCGCGGCGCAGCTTTTATCAGCGAGTAATCGAGATCGGGACCCAGCGAAACCGCCAAACTCGCCGGCAATGTCCACGGCGTCGTCGTCCAGATAGGTACGGCGACAATATCGCCGGGTTTCAACTCGACGCCGAACTTCGAAGCGATCGCAGCGGGATCGAGCGCGTCGTAAGCGACATCGATCGCCGGCGACTTCTTATCGTGATATTCAATCTCCGCTTCTGCGAGCGCAGAGCCGCAATCGAAACACCAATGCACGGGTTTAAATCCGCGCACGACGTGTCCGCGCTCGTAAACTTTCGCCAGCGCACGCACGATGTCGGCTTCGAACTGGAAATCCATCGTGCGATACGGATTCATCCAGTCTCCGAGCACGCCGAGGCGTTTGAAATCCTCGCGCTGCAGATCGATTTGCTTCGCCGCGTATTCGCGACAGAGTCTGCGGAATTCGTTGGCGTCGACTTTCTGTCCGACCTTGCCGACTTTCTTTTCGATGGCGACTTCGATCGGCAATCCATGACAATCCCAACCGGGCACATACGGCGAGCGCAAACCGGACATGAGCTTCGACTTGACCACGATGTCCTTGAGAATCTTGTTCACCGCGTGGCCCAGATGGATCGCGCCGTTCGCATACGGCGGTCCGTCGTGCAGGATGAACGCGTGCTCGCGATCCTTGGTGCGCTCCTGAATCTGTTGGTAGCGATGCACCTTTTCCCATTCGGCGAGCATGCCGGGTTCGCGCTTGGCGAGGTCGGCTTTCATCGCGAACGCGGTCTGCGGCAGATTGATCGTATTTTTGTAGTCGATGGACATGAGGCTCAGGCGTTGACGATCGGAGTTTCGGCGCAGTCCAGAATTTTTCTCGCCCTGGCCGCGTCGCGATGAATCTGTTGCACCATCACGTCGAGGCTGTCGAATTTTTCCTCGTCGCGTAATTTTTCCACAAATTCCACTTGTATCTTTTTACCGTAAAGATCGCCGTCGAAGTCGAACAGATGCGCTTCGAGCAGCGGTTCGGTTCCGTCGACCGTCGGCCGCATGCCGAGGCTTGCGACCGCTGGCATCGAACCGTCACCCACGCCGTGCACTCGGACCGCGAAAATACCCTGCACCGGCGACACACGCGATCCTAACCGAAGATTCGCCGTCGGATAGCCCAGTTTTCGGCCGAGCTGCTGACCGTACACGACATGCCCGCCGATGGCGAAGGCGCGGCCGAGCAGACGATTCGCGTTTGCAAAATCACTCGCCGCCAGCAACGTGCGGATTCGAGAACTCGAAATGCACGCGCCATCGTGCGCAACGGCGTCGATCGATCGCGCATCGAATCCTTCGATTTTCCCGGCGCGCTTTAGAACGTCGAAATCGCCGCTGCGCGCATGACCGAACCGGAAATTCTCGCCGACCCAAACCTCGCGCGCGCGCAGCCGCGAAACAAGCACGCGCCTGATGAAATCGTCGGCCGGCATCGCCGCCAAGTCGGCGTCGAATCGCAACAACAGCACGCGCTCGACACCCGCATCCAAAAGCAATCCGACTTTCTCGGTCGGAGACGTCAACTGCGGCAACGCGCCACGCGAAAAAAACGCGCGCGGAATCGGATCGAAGCTGACGGCGATGGCGTCAAGTTTCAATGCCGCGGCGCGCTCGCGCACGTTACCGATCACCGCGCGATGTCCGCGATGCACGCCATCAAATGCGCCGATACAAACGACACTGCCGCGCGGCGCAAGGCAGGGCCCGGCGACGTCCCGGAACAGCCGTTTCATGCAACGAGTATATCGCAGCGCACCATGCGATCAGTGCGCGCGCAAATCGCGCAGGCGAAAGCCGGTTACGAACAAGACGCCGAGGTACGCCGCGGCGGCGGCAGCAATGACGGCGGCAAGGCGAAAGGCGCGCGTCGCGGTGGGCCACTGCGTCCAGTCCGGCCAGAGATAAACACCGACGGCAAGCACAACGATCATCGCAACGCAGGCAGCGCCTAAGCGGAACATGTGAGTCGCCCAGCCTGGTTGTCGCTCGTATACGCCAGCGCGAGCGAGATGTGTCCAGAGCAGCCACAAATTCAAATAGCTGGCGAGTGCGCTCGCGAATGCAATGCCAGTATGCAATCCGGGAATGGAAGCGATGCCTTCCAGAAGATTCGGCGTCGCCGCACTGCTTCGCCACAACAAAAAAAGTGCACCGACGAAAATCAGATTGAGCACCATGTTCGCGATCATCGCCGCGACGCCCGCTTTCACCGGCGTCCTCGTGTCCTGGCGCGCGTAGAACGCGGGCGCGAGCACTTTGACGAGCGCGAATGCGGGCAATCCGAAACTGAGCGCGGCGAGACTTAATCCGACCATGTCGACATCGTGCGCGGTGAATTTACCGTGCAGGAAAAGTGTCGCGACGATGGGTTTGGCAAGGAAAACGAGTCCGATCATCGCTGGAATCGAAATCAGCAGCGTCGTGCGCAAACCCCAATCGAGCGCGCGCGAAAAACCGACACGATCGGTGTTGACGTGGTGACGCGACAAACTCGGCAGAATGACCGTTCCGAGCGCAACGCCGAACATACCGAGCGGGAATTCCAGCAGTCTGTCCGAATAACCGAGCCAGCTCTGCGAACCGGTGATGAGGAACGATGCGATCAACGTATCGAGCAGCAGGTTTACTTGCGCGACGGAGGATCCGAATAGCGTCGGAATCATCAAACGCAAAATCCGTCGCACATCCGGGTGCGACCAGCCCCAGCGAGGCAGCGCGAGTAAATCGAGCTTTCGCAAAGCGGGCAATTGAAACAGCAATTGCAGAACGCCGGCTAGCAACACGGCCCACGCCAACGCCGATATTGGAATCGCCATGCGCGGCGCAAGCCAGAACGCGCCGCCGATCATGCACAGGTTTAGGATTACCGGCGTCAACGCCGGTAGCGCGAAACGGTGGAAGCTGTTGAGCACGCCACTTGCGAGCGCGGTGAGCGAAACGAGCATCAGGAACGGAAACGTGATGCGCAGCAGATCGGATGTCAGCCGGAATTTTTCAGGCTGTTCGAGCAATGCGCCAGGCGCGAATATCGCGGTGAGCTGGTCCGAACCGAGCACGCCGATGGCGGTCACGACCAACAGTACGCCGCCGAGCGTGCCGGCCGTTCGTCGAATGAGATCGCGCAATTCTTCGTGCGAGCGCTTTTCCTTAACCTCCGTCAGCACCGGCACGAACGCCGTCGAGAACGATCCCTCCGCGAACAGACGGCGCATGAAATTCGGGATGCGGAACGCAACTAGGAATGCGTCAGTCATCCAGTTCGCGCCAAAGACGCCTGCGATCACTTGCTCGCGCACCAGTCCAAGCAGTCGCGAAATGAAGGTCATCGCGCTGAACGACATCATCGAGCGTAATAGGCTGGGCGGTTTCATGCGCACGTCATGCCCATTTTCGGTTGACGTAAATACCGGCAATCCTTACAATTACCGGTCGTTTTCCCCCCCTCTGATTTTTCAGCCGATTCCTTTTCCGGAGTTTTAACTTGGCCAACATCAAATCCGCCAAAAAGCGCGCCCGTCAGGCGGTGAAGCGCAATGCCCGCAATGCCAGCTCGCGTTCGATGCTGCGCACAGCGATCAAGAAAGTCGTCAACGCGATCGAAGCGAAGGACAAGAAGGCCGCGCAGGAAGCGTATCAGTCGGCCGAGCCGATCATGGATCGCTATTCGAGCCGTGGCCTGATCCATAAGAACAAGGCTTCCCGCCACAAGAGCCGTCTGTCGGCGCACATCAAAGCGCTGGCGTAATCGCAAAGCGTTCGGTGCGGAAAAAAGCCGGCTAAGAGCTGGCTTTTTTGTTGTGTGGAAAAAAAAGATCACGCGTCTTCGCTGCGCAGCGATTCGGCGGCCTCTGCTTTGAGGCTGTCGAAGAAATCCTGGATTTTCAGGCATACGTTCCACGTGCCTTCGCGCGCAAGCGCGGACACGACGAACCACGGCGATTTCCATTTCAGTTTGCGCACGAGCGATTTCGCCAGCTTCTGGCGTTCGTCGTCGGCCAGCAAATCGGCTTTGTTGAACACGAGCCAGCGCGGGCGGTTCAACAATTCCGGATCGAACTTTTCCAGTTCTTCCTCGATCGCACGCACCTGCGCGACGGGATCGATATCGTCGTCGAGCGGCGCCATGTCGACTACATGCAATAGCAATCGCGTCCGCGAAACATGTTTCAGGAACTGGATGCCGAGCCCGGCACCTTCGGCGGCGCCTTCGATCAATCCAGGTATATCGGCGATGACAAAACTCTGATCGGTTCCGATGCGGACAACGCCCAGATGCGGCTGCAACGTGGTAAACGGATAGTCGGCAACGCGCGGCGTCGCTGCGGAAACAGCGCGTATAAAAGTGGATTTTCCCGCATTCGGGAATCCGAGCAGACCGACGTCAGCCAGCACTTTCAATTCAAGCCGCAGTTCGCGAACTTCACCGGGCGTGCCGGGCACGGCTTTGCGCGGTGTTCGGTTCGTCGAACTTTTAAAAACGTGATTGCCCGCGCCGCCATGACCGCCGACAGCTACTTTCAGGCGCTGA
>CAZZYA010000190.1:0-7143 GCA_964658115.1 uncultured Rudaea sp.
GTCTCGGCCGCCTCGTCGAGCGATGCGTCGGCGCGTGCAGGCTCTCCGCCCGCATGCGCGGCGCGCGCGGCGGCGAGCAACGCGGGTGCGCGCAGTCCGGTTTGGTGCGACGCGCGTTCGAGATCCCGCATGGCCTTGCCGTAGCGGCCTTCGGCGAGCGCAGTCAGACCGGCGGCGATACGTTCGCGGCCGCGTCGCTGCGTGCGATGGGACCACGCGCGAAACGGCCATCGACCGAGCCGCACGAGCACGCTCAACAAACCCCACGTCAACAGCAGCATGACGATGGCGAAGACCACCGAGGTTTCCACGCGCCATGGGCCGAGGCGAATCAGCACGTAGCCCGGATCGGTTGCCACCACCTGCCAGCCGAACGCGGCGGCGAACGCCACGAGCAGCAGCACGAGCAACAGAATCCATAACCTCACGGTTTCGTGCCTTCGTTTCTGAGCACTTCGGGCGGAATGGCCGTACCGGTCGATGCGCGCAAGGCATGCGACGCGCGCAGGTTGCGCAATTCCTTCAGCGACGCGCCGAGAATCGACGGCGGCATCGGCGCCAGTTGCGCTTTGGACAGCGGATCGAATTGCGCGAGCGCGGCGGCGACATCCGGTGCGTTCGGGTCGAACGCGGCCGACACTTGCGCGCGGGCCGTGGCGATCGCGACTTTGAACGTCGCGTCGTCGCGTGCGAGCGCCGCGGCTTGCGCGTCGCGCAGATCGAGAATGGCGAGTTGGCGTGCAAGATATACGTCGGTGACCGGCATGGCGCTCGGTGCATCGTCACGGTGAACCTGCACGAGCGCGCCGAGCACGCGCATCAGACGCGACTCGTTTTGCGCAGGTGCGGTATCGGCGAGGCCGCGTCGCGCCTGCAGGCTTGCGATACGCGTGCGCAACTGGCTGAGCTGATTGACGAGCAGCATCGGATCGGCACCTTGCAGCGCCGAAAGCGTGGAAATCTCCGCGTTTATACTTTGCCGAACTGTGGAAAATGTCGCATCTTCCACTTCGGCGAGCGCGCCGTCGGCGGCGCGATAAGCGCCGATCGCGCCGGCCGGATCCCGGAACAGTTCGAAACGCTCGCCGCCGAGTGTGAGCAGTAGTTCGGCTTCGTCGAGCGCCAGCGAATCGTGGCCGGACAGGCGTTTGTTGGCGAGGTTTCCAATAGCGTCTTCGAGCAAACGCGTGCGCTCGCTCAGGGAAATCATTTGATCGCGGACGGATTTATCGATCTTGTCGCCGTCGTCGATCCGTGCGCGCAGCGTTTCGGTGGCGCTGCGCAGTTGCGTGACTGAGTGCATCAGCGATTCGATTTGCGTATCGGCCGGCGATACGGTTTTCTGCGCGGCCGCGGCATCGCGGGTGTCATGCGTCGTCCACCACCACCATCCGGCCGCGACGATGGCGGCGAGCACAATGAGGATCAGAATTGCTTTCAGCGCGCCGCCGGAACGACGCGCCGGTTCGTCGGGCACGGTCACGACCGGGGTTGTGGGTTCGTCCATGCGCCCATGCTAGCGAAAAGCAGTGGCTATTGCTGCCGTCACAATCGGTGCTGCGCGAGCGCGCCGGATGCGGCGTGCAGCAGATCGGCCGGCGCGGGTGAAGCGGCGACGTGCACCGATCCGAACAGACTGCGCCGCGCGGCCATTGCCAGGCGCAGACTGCTGACGACGAGTTCGCCCGCGGCGAGCTTGCCGAACAACGGCAACGGCAGTACGGCGCGAAGGTTGTGGAGGATTTCCTCGCTAGTGAGCAGCGTGATCAGCGGGGTTTCTGCTTTTTCGAGCGCATCGAGTTGACCGCGCCGGAATCGCGGCGGGGAGCGGCGATAGACATGCACGGACGACACGCGCGCCCTGCGCGATTTCAAGGTGTCGATGAGCAGTTCGCGCCCACCCGGCGCGCCGATGACAGCCACGCGTTTTCCGCGCAGACGTTGCAGTTCCGGCGACGCGAGCAATCCTTCGGACGTTTGTGCTTCGAGTGGGACGAGCACGTTCTTCACGCCGTGGCGGCGCAGCGCGCGCGCGGTCGCTTCCCCCATCGCACAGACTTGCGTCATGCGCGCGAAACGAAGATGGGCGAGCGCGAACGCATATTTCACCGACGCTGGGCTGACGAACACGACAATATCGCTCGACCGCGCGACATTCAATGCGGTTTTCGCCGCATTCGCATCGCCGATTTTTTTCAGCGTCGTGCCGGGCAGGCTGACGACGTTGCCGCCCCATGTGCGCACGCCGCGCTTGAGCGCATTCGCGCTTATCGCGGGCCGCGTCACGACGATCGTCGCGCCGGCCAGCGGGCTGTGCAAATCGGTCGAATGTTGCGCGGGCATCGCCACATCGTACTCCTCGACGGCTTGCGAGCCGACGCCGCACTGCGCACACTGCGCGCCCATGTGGACATCGCTTTCCGAACTGCAAGCGCTCATCGTGAGCGAGATTCCGATGGCGCGCGCGATGCAATTGTCGTTGCGCGAATACGATTCCGATCGGCTGACGGTCAGCGCGCCGCTGCAACCGAACATCAACGATAAAGGCTGCGCGTTCGGCGGCAGTCTGGTCAGTCTGATGACGCTGGCGGGATGGGGCGTCGTCGTGTTGAAGCTGAAAGACCTCGGCCGGACGTGCGACGTGTACGTGCAAGACAGCGCCGTGCGCTATCTCGCGCCGGTGTGGTCGGACATCGTCGCGGTGGCGCATCTCGCCGAGGGCGAAACGTGGAACGCATTCGCGCAGAGTCTCGAGCAACGCGGTCGCGCACGTGCGACGGTGGACTGCCGCATTCCGCTGGAAAGCGGCGGCGACGCGTGCACGATGCAGGCGCGTTTCGTCGCGATCGCGTCGAAGGAGATGTCGCGATGAGCGGATTTGCGGCAGAATCGGCGTGTCCTGTCGGGAGTTGCGTCATGGTGCGTCGGATCGTTCCTTTGCTGATCGCGCTTGCCTGCGCCGGCTGCAGCCTCAGCCCGCATTCGGAAGGCAACGATATGAGCGTCACCATGGTTGCCTACGCCAACGCGCTGCGCTGGCAGGGGTTCGATCAGGCGGTGAAATACGTCGATCCGGAAACTCTCAAGGAACATCCGGTCACGGCGCTGGACCTGGAACGCTACAAGCAGGTGCGCGTAGTTTCGTATATGGAACAGAATCCGGTGCCGGCCGGGCCGCACGAAGTTTCGCAGATCGTGGAAATCGGCATCCTCAACATCAACACGCAGGCCGAGCGCCAGATCGTCGATCGCCAGCTTTGGCGCTACGACGAAAAAACCAAGCATTGGCACATCGTTTCCGGCCTGCCGGACATCACGCAACGTTGATCTTTTGCGTGGGACCTTCAACTAACGGATAATCCGCGCCCTTTCGCGCGTTGTTGCCCATGTCCGACTTCCTGCACCGATTCCCCGACTATTTTTCGCATCACATGTTGCTGGTGATGCTGTTCGTCGTGCTCGTGATTGTCATCTTCGGCAACGAGATGTCGCGGTTCTTTCGCGGCTATCGCGAAGTCACGCCCGGCGGACTGACGCTGCTGATCAATCGCGAAAGTCCGCTCATCGTCGACCTTTCCAGCATCCAGGATTTCGACAAGGGTCATATTCCGGGCGCCAAGCATGTGTCGCTGAGCCAGTTCGATCCGGAGAACAAGGATCTGGCGAAAGCGAAAGAATTGCCCATCGCCGTGTACTGCAAGAACGGCCAGAGTTCGGCCACTGCGGCGACCCGGCTGGTGAAGGCCGGATTCAAGCACGTGTACTGGCTTGGCGGTGGCATCGCGTCGTGGCGCCAGGCCGACTTGCCCACGTCCAAACGCAAATGACCGAAATGGCATGGCTTTGAGAGCCATGCGATAATTTCGCTTCTCACTTTCGATTTTTGGAGCACGTTATGGCCGACGAAGCCATCCAGACCAACGGTACCCAGAACGGTGCCGCCGCCGCCGGCCCGCAGTTGTCATTGCAGAAAATCTACATCAAGGACGCCTCGTTCGAAGTCCCGGGCGCGCCGCACATTTTCCAGGAACAGGGTCAGCCACAGATCCAGCTCAATCTTGCCCAGCAAGTGGGCTCGCTGGCCGACAGCGTCTACGAAGTGGTGCTCACCGTAACGGTCACGTGCAAGATCGCCGAAAAAACCGCGTATCTGGCCGAAGTGCAGCAAGCCGGCGTGTTCGGTCTGGCCGGTTTCGATGGCCCGAACCGCGATGCGGTGCTCGCCACGTATTGCCCGAACGTGCTGTTTCCCTATGCGCGTCAGGCTGTGTCGGACCTGATCCAGAACGGCGGTTTCCCGCCCTTCGTGATGCAGCCGATCAATTTCGAGCAGCTCTACTCCGAGCAGATGCGTCGCCGCGCCGAAGGCGCTACGCCGAACGCCTGACAAACACGGGCGCGAGTCGTTCGCGCCCTTACGTCGCCAACGCTTCGACCGGGCGCAAGGCCGGCTCATGATGTTGCACGCGACGACTCACAGCGAACGTCAACACAGCGTTGACGACAATAGCCGCGTTCAGCGTCACCAGCACCGTGAGCGGATGCAGGTCACGGAACGAGACGATGTGCGCGCACAACACCTGTCCGACGACAAGTCCGCAGCTCACCAGCGTCAGCAACAGCCCCGCGCGACGTCGGCGCGCGACGAAAGCGGCGACGATCGACAGCGGCGCCAGCGCGAACAGGCACGCCGTCGGCCACCACGGTGTCGATTCGAAATAGCGATACATCGGAGATGGCGTTCGTGCGATGCCCGCCGCGTCGTAACCGAACGATGCGCGCAGCAACGACAACGTTTGCTCGTCGGGCAGTTGTCCTGCGCCGAGATCGCTGACGAGGCGTCCTTGACGCAAACGCGCGTCGAAATAGTCCGCGGTCGTTTCGATGCCGAGTTCGAGCACACCGAGCGGATCACGCCGCATCGCATGAGCCGCGATTTTCGATGCCGCCTTATACGCGCGCGTTCCCGCATCGCGTTTGAGTACATCGATAAGCCCGCCCGGCGTCCAAATCTGCGCTTCGCGCGTTCTTTCATCGGATAGCGGAAGGGTCACTTCCTCGAGCACATGCGCATCGACACGCGTTCCCTTGAAATCCTCGGCGCGCACGAGCGGCGCAACGAGGCCAAGTCGAAACAAACCGCCATCGCGGATGTAGGTCGGTCCTGCGTGCGTCGCCCATCCATAAAGATGCTGATAGGCGACGTGGCTCGACCATGTCAACGCGACGGCGATCGCGAGATGCCGCAGGAGTTGCGCGCGACGCTGCCGATCCCGCCGCAACAACACAGTCGCCACCCCCAGACACAGCGACAGCGGCGCCAATCCGACGCGCAGGCTGACCGAACCGACGCCCAACCCAATGCAGGCAACGAGCAACGATGCACGTCCGTTTCCGATGTAAGCCACTGCGACGCACACACTCGCGATCAACACGCACGTGCTCAAAGATTCGGTCATCACCATGCGTTCGTAGAACAGTTGCATGGGGTCGAGACAAACGATAAGCGCAGCGAGAACGGCGACGCATCGCTGGATGCCGAAAACCTCGCGTAACAACCACGCCGCCATCGTCGCAGTCGCGGCGCCGCACAACGTCTGCGCCCACAGCAACGCGTCGATCGAACCGAAGGGTGCGGTAACCGCGCGGATGAACAGCGGATAAGAATACGAACGATCGGTCGGCACGTGCAGCGTTACGGCGCTCCACAGATATGTCGCCGAGTCGCCCATGAACAGACGCATACGGTCGTCGAGCACGACGAGCGCAACCTTGACCACCACGCACAACGAAAATACGACGCGTTGAAAATCAAACTCGCCGACGACGCGCGCCGGTTTTTCGAAAGCAGACACGGCACGCTCGCCAACCGCGGAAAGTCGAACACACTACGTGCGCACCGTTCGCTCAAAACGGCAGTATCCGGACGCTTTACGGACATCGTCGGCGGACGTTTCGCAGACACGGCCCAGCGCCGCCGTCGTGACGCGCATCGGGTAAGATTCGCCGACGAAGAAAACGTGGACTGGATTCGATGAAGGTGTCGGTTCTCGGCGCAGGATCGTGGGGTACGGCGCTCGCGTGCGTGCTGGCGCGCAACAACGTGCAGACCACGCTATGGGGCCGCGATGCGAAGGCCATCGACGCGATGACGCAATCGCGTCGCAACGCGCGCTATCTTCCCGATCTCGAATTGCCGGCTGCGCTCGCGTTGACACCCGATCTCGCTTCGGCCGTCGCCGGCGCGAATGTGTTGCTCATCGTCACGCCGAGCCACGCGTTCAGCGAACTGCTCGACAAGATCGCGCCGTATTTGAAAGCCGGCAGCGGTGTGTCGTGGGCGACCAAAGGATTCGATCCGTCGACGGGACGATTCCTGCACGAACTCGTCGCCGAAAAGTTTCCGCAATCGCCCGCAGCGATCGTGACGGGTCCGTCGTTCGCGCGGGAAGTCGCGCAAGGTTTGCCGACGGCAGTGACGGTGCATTCGAACGCGAGCGAATTCGCGCATCAACTCGCGCATCTTCTGCACACTTCGCATTTCCGGGCATACACCGGCAGCGACATGATCGGCGCCGAACTCGGCGGCGCGATGAAGAACGTGCTCGCCGTCGCGACCGGTGTGGCCGACGGTATGCATCTGGGACTCAACGCACGCGCCGGCATGATCACGCGCGGACTCAACGAAATGCTACGCCTCGGTGCCGCCATCGGTGCACGTGCAGAAACGCTGATGGGTCTCGCCGGACTCGGCGATCTGGTACTCACATGCACCGGCGATTTGTCGCGCAACCGACGGCTAGGTCTCGCGCTCGGACGCGGCGTCGGCCTGAAGCAGGCGGTCGCGGAAATCGGTCAGGTGGTGGAAAGTGTGGAAACCGCCGACACGATCATGCGTCTGGCCAAATCGCACGGACTCGATCTTCCGATCGCTTCGGGCGTGCAGCGTGTGCTGCGCGAGGAGATCACGCCCGCAGAAGGGTTGCGTGAGTTGCTTGCGCGGGAGCAGAAGCCGGAGTATTCGCAGGCGTTCTTGCGACATTAGTTGTTGGGCTTTTTCGGTTGGAAGATCACGGGCTTCCGCTCGAGACGAGCGGGTAACTTTTTGTCCGGTGACAAAAAGTCACCAAAAAACACCTGGTT
>CAZZYA010000191.1:0-7087 GCA_964658115.1 uncultured Rudaea sp.
ACGAGCGCGCGATGCGCCGACGACAGCGTTTTTACGGCGTTTCTTGGAAAGTTTCTTGATCACGAAGTACTCCGGCCTGATGAGACGCAGAAAAG
Organism: uncultured Rudaea sp.; assembly: GCA_964658115.1. Taxonomy (GTDB): domain Bacteria; phylum Pseudomonadota; class Gammaproteobacteria; order Xanthomonadales; family Rhodanobacteraceae; genus Rudaea. The sequence goes on from CAZZYA010000191.1 coordinate 96, forward strand.
AACTGCAGACGGTAGAGCACGGAGCATGCCGGATGCGCGCCACGGCAATCAGGCGATCTCACAGCGCAGTATCGATCAAGTTCACCGACGTCGCATCGTCGGCGCGCGGATGTGCACGGTCTGACGGCGAATGACGCCTAAAAATCCATGAAGTAGCCGCCATTGACCGGAATGTTCGCGCCGGTGATGAAACCGGAATCTTCGGCACAGAGAAAATCGACGACGCGCGCGATTTCCGAGGGCTCGCCAAGACGTCCCACCGGAATATTCGCGACGATTTGCGCGCGTACGTTTTCCGGAATCGCAGCCACCATCGCCGTGCGGCAGTAACCGGGAGACACGCTGTTCACCGTCACACCCTTGCGCGCCACTTCACGGGCAAGCGCCATCGTGAAACCGTGCATGCCGGCTTTCGCGGCGGAATAATTGGTCTGGCCGAACTGTCCGGTCTGGCCGTTCACCGACGAGATGTTGACGATGCGTCCGAAACCGCGCTCCGTCATTCCTTCGACGACGCCGCGGCACAGGTTGAAGACGCCGGTGAGATTGACGTCGATGACATCGTGCCATTGCTGCGGCGTCATCTTGCGCAGCGTCGTGTCGCGCGTGATGCCTGCTGCGTTGACCAGGATGTCCACCGAGCCGTGCTTCGACGCAAGCGACTTCATAAGCTCGAAACACGCGTCGGCGTCGCCGACATTCACGGATTCGAATTCGATGTCGTCGAACTCAGCGACTTCCTTCTTGAATTCGGTGGCACGTTCCGCGCGACTGCCGAGATCGGCGGCGATGACTTTGCAACCAGAACGCGCGAGATATTTACAGATCTCGGTACCCAGTCCGCCGATGCCGCCACTTACGACAGCTACACGTCTGCTCATTGGATTTTCCTGTTCGGATTCCGCGCCGCGCACGATGGCGCAGCGCAACAGGCGGCGATGGTAGCAGCGCGGTCGGCGCTGTCAAACAACCGTCATCAGGACTTCGGTTCTTTGCCGGCGGGCTGCTTGGCCGAACCGGCTGCAGCGGTAAGAAAACCTTCCTGCACCGACTTCCAAAGATCGAGATTGCGCTCGGTCATATCGTTGAGCATCGACCACGGCGTTTGGCCGAGAATGTTGTTCAACTGACTCCGGAACTTCTGTTGCTGATCGAGAAAGATCTGCAGGCTTTTCTCGAGGTAGCTGCCCATGAAACCTTGCATCGAGTCGCCATAAAAACGAATCACCTGCGACAACAGCTGCGTGGTGAACATCGGCTGCCCGGTTTCCTCATGCTCGGAAATGATCTGCAGCAAAACCGAGCGGGTCAGGTCGTCGCCACTCTTGGCGTCGCGGACTTCGAAATCTTCGCCGTCGAGCACGAGCTGGCGAACTTCCTCGAGCGTGATGTAGCTCGAAATCTCCGTGTCATAGAGACGCCGGTTCGGATATTTCTTGATGATGCGTACTTGTGCCATGCCGCAAACTTAGCAGAAGATGCGGCATCGCACCAGCCATGTGCTGCGCAGCATTTCCGCACTGCAAGGTATAAAAAGCCCGGATCGCTCCGGGCTTAATTGGCTGTGAGCGAGCGTGCGGCGGCGTCACCAGCCCATGTATTGACCGCCGTTGATGGCGAGGTTCGCACCGGTGATCCAGCGTGCATCGTCGGCGACGAAAAACGACACCGCGTAGGCGATTTCATCCGGTTCGCCGAGCCGGCCGACCGGAATCTGTGCTGCGATTTTGTTGCGCACATCCTCGGGCACCGCCATCACCATATCGGTGGCGACGTAACCCGGCGACACCGTATTCACCGTGATACCGAACTTCGCGTTTTCCTGCGCCAGCGAAATGGTGAAACCGTGCATGCCGGCTTTCGAAGCAGCGTAGTTCGCCTGTCCGTATTGGCCTTTCTGGCCGTTGATCGAGCTGATCTGAATGATGCGTCCCCACTTGCGGTTGCGCATGCCGTCGATCACCGGCCGCGTGACGTTGAAGCATGAGTTGAGATTACTGTTGATCACTTCCTGCCACTGCAGCGCGCTCATCTTATGGAACGTCGTATCGCGCGTGATGCCCGCGTTGTTGATGAGGATGTCGATGGGTCCGAGTTTTTCCTCGACCGATTTCACCATCGCTTCCGACGACGCGGCGTCACCTACGTCGCCTTTCACGGCGGTGACGTCGAGGCCTTGCGATTTCATCTTCGCAATCCAGTCCTTGCCCTTGGCTTCGTCGCGATAATTCGTAGCGACTTTGTGGCCTTGCTGCGCCAGCTTTTTTACGATGGCCGAACCGATGCCGCCGGTTCCGCCCGTGACCAATGCTACGCGTGCAGTCATGATTCCCTCCGCTGTTGTTTTTGGCGTCGCTAATGCGGCAGATTGTACACGCGCGGCCGTTTACGGTCCGGGAGGAAACGCGAGCAGCCGGCTCGCGTCGAACTGGTCGATAGCCGAACGCAACATGTCGTCGATCCGGTTCGGCACGTCCGCAGTTCGGATGCCGAGAAAATCCAGCGCGGCGCGCAGTGCGGGCATCGGATCATCGCGATCGACCGGCCGCGCGCGATCCTGTTTTGAGAGTTTGCGTCCGTCTTCGCCGAGAACGATCGGGAGATGCAGATAGGCCGGCGTCGCATATCCAAGCAGATGCTGTAGATGAATCTGGCGCGGCGTCGAATCGAGCAAATCGGCGCCGCGGACGATCTCGGTAATGTGTTGCGCATCGTCGTCGACAACCACCGCGAACTGATACGCGAACCAGCCTTCCGTGCGCAGCACGACGAAATCGCCGACTTCGTCGTGCAGATTCTGCGCCTGCGGTCCGAACGTCTGATCCAGGAAACCGATCGGTCTACTCGGCACGCGTACACGCCACGCGGGAGCTCGCGATGAATCGGGCGGAGCGATGCACGTCGACGGATGAATTCCGACGAATGCATCCAGATCGGAGCGGCTGCACCAGCACGGGTAAACGTGCGACGCGATACGCGCGAATTCGGCGCGATAAACATCCGCACGTTCACTTTGACGAATCACCGGTTCGTCCGATTCGAGACCGAACGCGCTGAGCGTTCGCAAAATGTCGGATGCAGCGCCGGGCACCTCGCGTGGCGGATCGATGTCTTCGACGCGAGCCAGCCACACGCCGTTACGCTGCCGCGCGCGCACCCAACTGCCTAGCGCCGCCACCAGCGAACCCAGATGCAGCGCTCCGGTAGGCGAGGGTGCAAAGCGCCCGCGGTACGTGTTCATGGTCGCGTCGGAAGCTTGAAATGCGGTCAGTCTACCCAAAGTTTTCTGCGTGGCGCATGCCGCTTATCGAACACGAGGAAATTATGCTTCGCCTGATCCTGTTCGTCGGTACCAACTTGGCGATCATGCTGGTGCTCAGCGTCGTCGTTTCCTTGTTTGGCCTCGATCGTTGGGCCTACTCGCACGCTGGCATCAACTTGCAAGGCATGCTTGTCCTGTGCGCCGTGTTCGGCATGGGCGGATCGCTCATTTCGCTGGCGTTGTCGAAGATGCTGGCGAAGATGTCGGTCGGTGCGCAAGTGATTCCCGAACCACGCAATGCGAACGAAAAATTCCTGTTCGATACGGTCGCGACGCATGCGCGCAACGCGAACATCGGCATGCCGGAAATCGCAATCTATGACGGACCGGAACCGAATGCATTCGCAACCGGCATGAGCAAGAACCACGCGCTCGTCGCCGTCAGCACGGGACTTCTGCAAAGCATGAATCGCGATCAGGTTTCCGCCGTGCTCGGCCACGAAATCACGCACGTCGCCAACGGCGACATGGTCACGCTAGCGCTCATTCAAGGCGTGCTCAACACGTTCGTGATGTTCCTCGCACGCGTGATCGGCGGCGTCATCGATGGCGCGATGTCGGGAGATCGTGACGGCAATCGTGGCGGCGGCATCGGCTACTTCGTCATCGTCATGATTTTGCAGACGGTGCTCGGCGTGCTCGCCACGATCATCGTCATGTGGTTCTCGCGCTGGCGCGAATTCCGCGCCGATGCGGGTGGCGCGACACTCGGCGGCCGCCAGAACATGATCTCGGCGCTGCAGGAGCTGAGCGCACAAAAACCTTCGACGTTGCCGAAAGCGTTTCAGGCATTCGGCATCAACGGTGAGCATGGCGTCGGACGGTTGTTCATGAGTCACCCGCCGATCGAGGAGCGGATTGCAGCATTGCAAAACGATCCTCGTTAAAACCGCGTAGTCCGACTCTTGTCCGGTAAGTGTCGGTTTGAGTTGGCAGTCTTGATCGAAAATCTCGCTCTCTTTGAACGTGCGGGCGAGAACAATGCGAGCGAGATTCTGTTTACTCACCCTGTGCTTAAGCGCGAACTGCGCGCAACTTGCTTATGCCGCTACATCAACGTACCTATATGACGCGACGTTACCGCTCGGCGGCGTCCACCGGGGGTTTGGATTGTCTGTCGCGATCAGCGACAAGGTGGCCTTAGTTGCCGCTCCCACGCAGTCTGGCGATACCTTCGGCACGATATTCGGCTACGAGAGAGATGTAGGCGGGGCGTGGTCCGGCGAAACCACTTTTCCCTACGTACATTTTGCGATCGATGCCGGGAGTTACATGCCGTGCAATGGTCTTGCATTGGATGGCGACATCGCTGTTGTCGGAATGCCGGATGCAAACGGTGGAAAAGGTGTGGCGCAAGTGATGGAGCGCGGCAGTTCCGGTTGGGCTCTAGTGCAGACACTGTCGGCTTCGTCGCCGAGCGCATTCGAGTCTTTCGGTTGCGGCGTGGGCGTTTCCGGAAACACGATGGTTGTCAGCGCACCCGGCCATTCGGGAACCGGCGCCGCTTACGTCTTCATGCGCGGATCGTCGGGTTGGGAACTGCAAGCAGAACTGGCACCGACGGGTGCAGCGGCAAACGATGCCGTCGGATTGGCAGACGCGATCGATGGTGACCTTGTCGTTTTGGGCGCACCGTATTCCAATTCGGACCAAGGCGCGGCGTACGTATTTCGGCGCACGGGCACAACGTGGACGCAGATCGAAAAACTTCTCGCGTCGGATGGCGCGCCCAACGATGAATTCGGCGCCTCGGTCAGCGTATCGAACGACACGGTGGCGGTGGGTGCGCCCGAACGTAGCGGCGGCGAAGGGGGTGTGTACATTTATGCCGGCGCGAGCTTCGTACCGCAATCGTCACCGCTGTGGATCACGGGACATGGATTGGGCAGCGCGGTTGCGTTGTCCGGCAATCGAATGATTGTCGGCGACATCGGAAGCAACTCAGCTTACGCATACACACGGAGTGGTACACGATGGTACATGCGTGCTGCGTTCGTCGATACCGGAGCTACTCGTCTCGGCAATGCCGTGGCGATATCAGGATCGAACGCGGTTATTGGCGCGGTGGCGGGAGATCGCGCTTATGTCGTCCACGACGACGAAATATTTGGCAACGGCCATGAGTGAAACGAAACACATCGCGTTGCTTGCGCGACGCGATTACGCCGTCTCGTACGACATCACCTTTTCGGGCTCCTGCAGGAAATTGCCCTGCACGAAGTTCACGCCGCACGAAAACAGGATCGACATGCTCGCCGCGTCTTCGACGAACTCGGCCACCGTGAGTTTGCCGGCGTGGTGCGCCTGATCGCAGAGTTCTTTGATCTTGTCCTGATTTTCTTTGTTCTTCGGTAGCTCGGCCATGAAATTGCGGTCGAGTTTCAGGTAGTTCGCATCCACGTGTTTCAGCAACTGGAACGAGTTGAGACCGGATCCGAATTGTTCGAGCGCGAAGCCGCAGTGAAGCTGTTTGAGTCCGGTCACGAACGCGCGCGACGTTTTCAAACTCGTCACTACTTTGCTTTCTGGCATTTCGAACACGAGTGCGTCGCCGCGCAAACGCGCGTTCTTCAATTGCTGGGCAATCCATGGCAACAGCGTCTGATCGTCGAGCGATTGCGGCGTCAGTTTCACGAAGAAGGTGGTCTTGTGGCCGGCTTTTTCGCGTTCGGCCAAGGCCTTGACGGCGTTGGCGATCACCCAGCGATCGACCTGCGGCATCAAACCGTATTGCTCGGCGACGGGCATGAAGAAGTTAGGCGCGATCTCGCCTTTCGGGCCTTGCATGCGCAACAGGATTTCGTAGAACTCGCCTTCGGCGCCATGCAGACTGATGATCGGCTGATAGAACAGAATGAAGCCGTTGTTCTGCAGCGCTTCCTTGACGAGCTTGAGCCAATGCTTGTTCTTTTCCTCGTCGGCCTTGTCCTTGGCGTTCGGATCGAGGATGTTGATGCGGTTGCCGCCCTCAGCCTGTGCGGCGCGCAACGAAGACGTCGCTTGATTCACAGCACTGGCGGAGTTGGCATTCTTCTCACCGATGAGCGTTCCGCCAATACTGACGTTGACATTCACCGATTGCTTTCCAACTTCGAAGATGCGCTCCTCGAATGCCTTACGCAACGATTCGGCGAGCTGACGAATCTCATCGTGCGGGCGACCGACGGCAACGACGCCGAACGTGTGCTCGCCGAAACGTCCGGCGATGTCGGTTTCCTTGATGTGTCGGCGCACGAGGTTCGCCATGTCGCCGAGCAGGAGATCGGCGTTGCCGAGTCCGACCGTATCGAGCAGCGCGCGGAAATTGTCGGGCTCGATCAGAAAGAATGCCTGATCGTTGCGGCCTTTGGCCGCTTCGCCGACCACGCGATCGAGTTCCGCCAGACAATACTGACGATTGTAAAGATCGGTGACCAGATCCTTCGAGCGCAGTACGTCGAGTTCCTTGGCCAGTTCCACGCTTACCGTTTGCTGACGGAAGCTGATCTGCTGACACGGTTCGCCTTCGTAGCTCGCTTGGGCAAATTCCATCACCGCGTCGAACGTGGTGCCGTCGCCGCGTTGTGCTTTGAGATTGAGTTTCTGCGGCGGCTTTTCGCCTTTCGACAGTTTTCTGAGTAGCGCCTTGAAGTCGTCCGCGTCATCGGGTGCGATCATGTCGAGAATCGAC
>CAZZYA010000192.1:0-7083 GCA_964658115.1 uncultured Rudaea sp.
CGGCAGCGCCGTCGTGACCCAGTGCACGAGAATCTTGCAGCCAAGCAGCAACGACAGCGGATGCGGCGACATCACGAGTTGTTCGAGCGAACCGTCTTCGAGATCGCTGCGAAAAAGGGCATCGAGCGACAGAAGCATCGCGAGCAGCACCGCGACGAGAATGGTGCCTGATGAAATGCGCGCCAGCATGGCCGTTTCCGGTCCGAGCGCGAGTGGGAACAACGCGACCACGATGATCGCGAACAGCAGCGGATTCAGCGCATCGCCGCGCCGGCGCCAGACCAGCTTGAAATCGCGCCGCAATAGCGCGGCGCACGCGGCGATCGTCGTTCCGGGTTTCATGCGGCATGCAACGCTAAGCGGCGCGGCGTGCCGGATGTGTATGCGTATGCACCGTGCGAGGTGATCAGCGCCGCCCCGCCGCGTCGCGCATGGTTGTCGAGCAGGCGATTCACGAGTTCGATACCGCCGCGATCGAGATTGGCATACGGCTCGTCGAGCAACCATAACGCCGCCGGCACGAGAAGCAAACGGGCCAATGCGACACGCTTCCGTTGTCCCGCCGACAGCGTTCGGACCGGTTGGTCTTCGTAGCCTTCGAGTCCGACGCTGGCGAGCGCGAGCGTCGGCGTGATGCCCGATCGAATTCCGCCGATTCCGACCGCGAAGTGCAGATTTTCCAATGTGGAAAGTTCCACTTTTAAACCGAGCAGGTGGCCGAGCAAGGCGACTTGGTGGGAAAGGCGCGCCAACGTCAGCGGTTCGCCGTGAAGCGTGATCGATCCCGCCGTCGGCGCGAGCAATCCGGACAGCACCTTGAGCAACGTGGTTTTGCCCGATCCGTTGTCGCCTTCGACGAGCACGATCTCGCCCCGACGCAGCGCAAAATCGATCGGCCCGAACACCGCTTCGGAGTTGCGCGCGTAGGCGAGGGCCGCGGCTTCGAGCAGCGGCGCGGAATCGGTAAAAGCGGGATCCATGCGGCGGCGATGCTACCTGTCCGCGTGGAATAGGCCAAGCACGCGCGCTGCGGCGGCTTGTCCGAGACTTGTCCGCATCTTGTCCGGCCCAAGGGCATCGAACGCGACAAGATGTCTCACAGTCAACGGCGAGATTGGGGGATCTATGAAATACCTATTAGCACCACTGCTATTTGTTTCTGTGGCACAAGCCGTTCCGCACAGCGGTATCCTGAGCGTTTCGTCCGGCGAGTCACATACGTGCGCCTTGATGGCCGACCATCGCGTCAGTTGCTGGGGACTCGGAAATCCGATACCCGCGCCTGACGCAGATGTCGGGGACGTCGCGGCCATCGCTACCGGATTCGGATTTTCCTGCGAACTCCGCCGCTCGGACAAAACCGTTTGGTGCTGGGGCGCCAATAGTTCCGGACAGCTCGGCAACAATTCGACGACGGAAAGTGCCACGCCAGTGCAGGTAATGAAGGAGTTGACGATTCGGGTCGTGCCTCTGACGAATGTGATAGCGGTAGCGGCGGGCTCGGAGCACGCGTGTGCTCTGCTTTCAGACAACACAATGTGGTGCTGGGGTCAAAACGCCGATGGCGAACTCGGGAATCATTATTCGGGAACGTTCAGTTTGGTAGCAGTGAAAGTGATCCTCAACGACGGATTCGATTCAGTCCTGAATGTTGCGGCGATGGCAGTCGGCAGCGAGCATACCTGCGCCGCGCTTGGCGACGGCTCCGGTACGGCGGCGTGTTGGGGTTACAACAGGCAAGGTCAGTTGGCGAATACATTAGCCGGCGACAGTACGAGCTCACCGTACCCAGTCATAGCGCCGGACGGAAACAAGCTCGGTATCTACGGAATAAGCGCCGGCCAATTCGCTGCGGGAGCGCTCCATACCTGCGTTCTCGTTCCCGATAGCATGAATGTCAATTCGATCGCCTGTTTCGGCGACAATGAGTCCGGTGAGCTTGGCACTACGTACGCGTTCGGTTCGTCGACGTCGACGCCCGCGCCCGTCGTCTACCCGGATGGCAGCAAGTTGACCAATCTCGCCGGCCTATCCGCTGGGAATTTTTTTTCGTGCGCTGTCCTCGGGACCGATGGAAGCATAGCGTGCTGGGGTCTCGATAACCATGGTCAACTCGGCAATCACAGCGTGACTGCCGGTTATTCCGTAAGCCCCGTACCTGTCCGTCTCGATGCAGACACGCTGACCGGATTTACGATGGTTTCCGCAGGTGCGGAGCACGTCTGCGCCGCGCAGCCGGACGGAAGCGATCCTGCACCGCAGCCAGGTATCAAATGCTGGGGCCGCAACGACGTTGGTCAGCTCGGTCTCGGAGTGGTCGACACGTTCCTCCACGACACCCCTGTGTCGGTGAAAGGCGACTGGCCGCTTTTCACCGACAATTTCGGCGACGACTGAGAACGTAACTGCGCCCGGCGCGCGATGCGGCGGGCGGCTACGCCGAGATCGTATTTGCTCTTATTGCTGCGTTAGACTGGATTGCAGAGATCCGGAATAACCCCATGAAATTGCATTCCTTGCTGCTCGCCGCGGTCGCCCTGCCGGCGGGCGCCGCGCAACAAACCTATCTGGTCGGACTCAGCGATCCGCCGCTGGTCGAACATGTCCGCGTCGCTATGCGCGCATCGCCGTCGGTTTCTCCAAGGGAATCGATGCGTCGCGCGATGCAGTCGGCCGATAGCCTGGACTACGCACGAACGCTCACCGCACATCGGCAAGCGGTGCTCGACGCTTCAGCGCGTGAAATCGGCCGTACGATCGCGCCGGCTCACACGTTTCAAACCGCGAGCAACGGTTTTTCCGCGCGTTTCGACGACGATGAAGCGGCGCGCATCGCGACGCTGCCCGGCGTCGTTTCGGTGCGAACGTCGCGCATCGAACACGTGCTGACGGATGCGGGTCCGCAGTGGATCGGCGCGACGAATCTTTGGAACGGCAGTGTGGCCGGCGTCGCGGCAACGAAAGGCGAGGGTGTCGTCGTCGGGGTCATCGATACGGGCATCAATCCGTCGCATCCGTCGTTCGCTGCGACCGGTGGCGATGGCTACACCGTCACCAATCCGCGTGGTCATTTTTACGGTCTGTGCACGACGGGCGATGCGACGTGCAACGCGAAACTCATCGGCATCTACGACATGACCGATGAAGGGAGCAACGGCGTCGACACGGTTGGGCACGGCACGCATGTCTCTGGCATTGCCGCGGGCGATGCGATCGCCGATTCGCTGCAGGGCATGACCACGTCGATCACGCGCAGCGTTTCAGGCGTGGCGCCGCACGCAAACATCATCATGTACAAAGCGTGCACGCTGAAAGATGGCACCGGAACGTGCGACGAATCCGATATCGTCGCGGCCATCGATCAAGCGGTGAGCGACGGCGTCGACGTCATCAACTATTCGATCGGCGGCGATCCCGTGGATCCATATGCGTTGCTCAGCGAAACGCAGAACGATGCGTATGCATTTTTTCAGGCGCGCAGCGCCGGTGTCGTCGTCGTTGCCGCGGCCGGCAATGACGGACCGGGGCCGCATTCGTTGTCGGAACCGGCGAATGCGCCATGGGTGATCGCGGCGGCGGCGGCGAGTCATAACCGTGTGTTCATCAATTCGCTGACGGATCTCGCTGGCGCATCCGGTGCGCCGGGCAAATTGGATGGCCAAGGCTTCACCGCCGGCTATGGCCCGGCGACGATCGTCTACGCGGGCGATTATGGCAATGCGCTGTGCGGCACTGGCGACACGCAAGGCACCACACCGACCGGCGCGAGTAATCCGTTTGCGCCGGGAACGTTTCACGGCGAGATCGTCGTCTGCGATCGCGGTATCTACGCGCGTGTCGAGAAAGGGTACAACGTGAAGGCATCCGGCGCGGGCGGCTACATTCTGGCGAACGCGGCCGCCGATGGCGAATCGGTGATCAGCGACGATCACTATCTCCCCGCGGTACACATCGGATTCAACGAAGGTGTCGCGCTCAAAAACTGGCTGACATCGTCGGGCACGCACAGCGGTCGCATCACCGGCGTGAACGTTTCGCTCGCAGACGCGAATGGCGACATCCTCGCGTCGTTCAGTTCGCGCGGGCCAGTCGGTTTTCGCGGCGGCGTGCTGAAGCCCGACATCACCGCGCCGGGGTCGAACATTCTTTCTTCAGACGGATCAAGCGCGGGATTGGCACTGATGTCCGGAACATCGATGGCGACACCGAATATCACGGGCTCCGCGGCGTTGATCATCGCCGCGCATCCGGACTGGGATCCGCCGCGCGTGGAATCGGCGCTGCTCGGCACGGCGTTGCCATCGATTCGTTTGCCCGACGGCGTCACGCCTGCCACGCCGCTCGATGCGGGCGGTGGACGGGTGCAACCGGCCGTCGCCGCGAAAGCCGGGTTGTATCTACCGCTGAGCGCCGCAGACATTCGCGCCGGCGCGAACGATCCTGCGACGCTGAATCGCGTCGGCATCGAAAGCGAAAACTGTCTCAGCGCATGCACATTCACGCGCACGCTGTCGGATTTATCCGGCGGCGGCACGTGGCAAGCGAGCGCGACGGTCACAGGGTCGAAGGGCGCGATCACCGTTACGCCTGCGCAGTTCACGTTGGCGTCGGGTGGCTCGCAGACGATCACGATCAGCGCGAACGTCAACGATCCATCACTGATCGGCTCGTGGCTGCACGGGCGTATACTTCTCCACAAATCCAGCGGCCCCGCGGCGAGCGATATGGTCATGCCGGTTTCGATTTTCGCGACGGCGGGTGCGGCGTTGCCGTTCGTCGACATCGAGGCGACGACACCCGGCGGCAGTCAGACGGTGCAGCTCGGCGGGCTCGCGGCGCTGCCGCAGCCGAGATTCGAGGCGACGCCATTGCAGCCCGCATCGGCGAATCATTTCGATCTGCAAGGCGATAAGAATCCGGACGACATTTACACCGATCCGACCAGTTCCGGCAAAGCATTCGTCATGGTGCCGTTCTCCACGCTGCTGAGTGGTGACGGCGCGCATCAGTCGGTCGCGTTCATCGTCGAAGTCGCGAATACCAATGCGCCGCAACTGAATCTTTATGCAGGGATCGATTACAACGGCGACGGTCTTCCCTCGGCCGAAGAACAGACATGCCAAAGCACCGGCGGCCCAGGTTCGACGATCCGTTGCGTTGTCGATCTGCGCGGTGTTCCGTCGGGCAACGTGTGGTTTCTGGTGGAACACCCGACGACCGGCGGCGACACGGACACGTATTCCGTCGACACGACAAGTGCGGTGGTTCTCGCGGGCACGAATGACGAAACCGAGACACTGACGCAAACTTTTTTTGCCGTCGGTCCCGGACACACGTCGGATAATCAGACGTTTCCGCTGCGCCTGTTCTGGTCGGAAGGACCTTCGGGCACGCCATCGCTTTTGCCCGGACGACATTACGGCGCCGTGCAAATCGTCGTCTCTTCGAGTGGCGGCGATGGTGGATTGCTGCCGGTAGGATTGACGCGTGTACCGGGCAACGATGATGTGATCCACGCGCTCGGACCGGCCGATCATCGCGTGATCGAAAACGGCGAAACGCTCAGCCATCAATTCATCGACGTGAGCGGCACGGGAACGTTGCAGATCGTAACGAGCTTGATCGCCCCACTCAGCGGCAGCGTGTCGCTCTACGCAATGCGCGCCGACTTTCCGCCGTCGTCATCGTCACCGAACGTGAGTGCAGCGCCTGCAGCGGATTCGACGGCGACGCGATGGGCTGTCGCTCCCACGAACGATCAATCGTCGATTACATTCCCGGTGACGCCGGGGCGCTGGTACATCGTCGCGTCCGCATCGGGCGGCGAAGCGCAAATCGAAATTCAGCCATTCTTGCAGACGACATCGAACACCGCGCCTAACGCGCCGGGAAGTTATTTCAATCCGGATCGTTCGGGCCACGGCATCTTCATCAGTCAGGCGGCCGGGCAGCAAGTCGTCTATTGGTACAGCTATCTCGAAGACGGCACGCCGGCGTGGTATTCCGCGCAGGGCGCAGCGCCGGCGGCGGATTCGGCTTCCTGGGTCGGGTCGCTGCGCCGCGTGACGTGGGACGGATCGGCGCTGACGGATTTTCCGATCGTCGGTAATGTGATGCTCACGCCGATCGACGATGACGATCTGATGTTTTCGTGGAATCTGTTCGGCATGAACGGCAGCGAGCGTTTCACCGTTCTCAGTCGAAACGCGTGCGTTGCGCTCGACGGACAATCGGTTGGATTAAGCGGGCAATGGTTCGCGCCGGCGCAATCGGGATACGGCATGGATGTCGTCGCCGATCCACAGCAGCAGTTCGACGCGTTCTATCTTTACGATGCGCTGGGCGAGCCGCGCTGGCTGGTCGGCAGCGGATCGCCGTTCGCGCCGTCGATGAGCATCGCGCTGAACCAAGTCAGCGGTTTTTGTCCGACATGCGCGTACGCGGCGACGACGTTGCAACCGGTAGGAACACTTGACGTGACTTATGCCGACGCGTTGAGCGGCACCCTTGCGACGAACGTGACGTTGGCCTCACCCTTGAGCGGCACGTTCACGATCAATCAGCCGATGTCGCGGCTGACTGGCTCGACGACCTGCCAATAAGAACGAAGCCGCTCACGTCAACGGCGAAAGTTTCGCGCGCACGAGCGCATCGGCGCGGGCGAGGTCGACATTGCGAAGATCGCTGATGTGTTCGGTAAGTTCGCGCAGGATGTCGGCTTGGATATCGCCGCGCTCGAGTGCTACTGCGTACGGAATGCGCGAGAACGTCACCATCCAATAACGTGGCACGAAGCGGTTCGGATATTTGTCCGCGAGCTGACGTTCCAGCGCGCGCATGAGCAGGAAGCGCGCATCGGCAACGCTATCGCGCATTTCGATGTAATTTTCCAGCGCCATCTCCGCGATCGCGTCGGCATTCGGTTTGCGGCGTTTCTCGAATTCGGCGAAGACCGACGAAGAATCATCGTCTTGCTGCAGCAGATCGGCCAACTCGACCGCATCCTCGAAGCCGCAGTTCATTCCCTGCCCGTGAAAGGGAACGATCGCGTGCGCGGCGTCGCCGATCAGCAGTGCGCGGCCG
>CAZZYA010000193.1:0-5075 GCA_964658115.1 uncultured Rudaea sp.
CGCGTTCGGCCAGTCGCGCGCTTTCCGGATCGAGCGATTGCTGCCGCAACGCCGACGTGAATAATCGCGCGGCGTTCAGCGGCTGCAACAGATCGTGCGACGCAGCGGCGAGAAAGCGTGTCTTGCCCGCGTTGGCCGCTTCGGCTTCGCGTTTCGCGGTTTCCTGTGCGACGAGCGCTTCGCGCAATTCGCGCGTGCGTTGCGTGACGCGCTGCTCGAGATTTTCGTTCGCTTCACGCAGTGCGAGTTCGGCGCGTTTGTAATCGGTGATGTCGCTGAACGTGGTGAGATAACCGCCGCCCGGCAACGGGCCGCCGCGTGTTTCGATGAGCCGACCGTCGGGTCGCTCGCGCACGAACACGTGCGGTTCGCCGCGACGTAAATGATCGAGCCGTCGCTGAATCTGTTGCTGTACAACGCCGCCGCCGAGCAGTCTGCGCTCGGCGTTGTGACGAATCAGATCCGCGACGGGTCGTCCGACATAAATAAATCCTTCCGGATAATCGAACAGATCCAGATAGCGGCGATTCCACGCGACGATGCACAGGTTCGCATCGACCACGCTGATACCCTGACTCATGTTCTCGAACGTGACGGCGATGAGTTCGCGGCTGAAGCGCAACTCCTGCGACGTTTCGTCGAGCAGCATCGCGGCTTCCGACAAATCCAGACCGGTGCCGCGCAACGCGCTGGTCAACATGCGCCGCGCCGAGGCCGCACCGATCGCGCCGGCGAGGAGACGTTCGGTGAATTGCAACAAGGCGCGGTCGGCGATCGCGCCGGTCGTCGGCAAATTCGACGACGCGGCGTATTCCGCGAACGCGCGATGCGCGTTGATTTCGCCGAGGATGCGGCCGGCCAGCGTGCGTAGATCCGCGACGGGAATGCGGCCGCGCCATTCGCCTGCCGAGACGGTGCGTTCCGAATACGGATCGAGAAAACTCGATGCGCGCAAACGATCTTCGACCGTCGGCCGAAAGCGCAGCGACAAGAAAATGACGCAACCAATATTTGCCAACAGCGACCAGAACGCGCCGTGCGTAATTGCGTCCCATCCTTGCAGCTGGAACAGCGCATGCGGTTTCAGCCAGGCGATTCCGAACAAACCCGTGCGCACCCATTCGTCTGCGATCAATCCCGCGTCGGCAAGACTCGGAAGCAACAATGTATACAACCAGATTGCGAAACCGACGGCGAGTCCGCTGGAGATACCGACGCGACTTGCGCCGCGCCAGTACAACGAACTGACGATCGCGGGTGCGAACTGCGCGAGCGCGACGAAGGACAGCAATCCGATCGAGGCGAGGTTCGCGTTCTTGGTGATGGCGCGGTAATACAGATAAGCCATGCCGATCAGGAAGACGATCGCCAAACGCCGAGTCTTCAGCATCACCGACGACAAATCCGGCCGCTGGTCGAGACCGAAAACGCGCAGCCGAAGCATCGCGGGAATGACGATGTCGTTGCTGATCATCGTCGAGAGCGCGACGCATTCGACGATCACCATGCCGGTCGCCGCGGAGAATCCACCGAGATAAGCGAACGTAGCGAGAATGGTGTGGCCATGACTCAGCGGCAGCCAGAGCAAATATGTGTCCGGCGAAACGCCGTCGGCGTAGACCTGCACGGCGCTGACGGCGACGATCGGCAACACCAGCGCGCACACGATCAGCAGATAGGCTGGAAAAAGACGGCGCGCGACGTTTACGTCGTTCGGATCCTCGCACTCGACCACCCCGACCTGAAACTGACGCGGCAGGCAGAAAATGGCGACGTACGCGAGCACGGTCTGCGTGATGAATCCCGGCGGCAATCCTTCAGTGCGAAGTTCCTGCAATGGCGGCGCGATCGCCGACGCAACGCCGCCGATGCTCAACGCATAGATGCCGATGGCAATGAACGCGACGAGCTTGATGACCGACTCGGCCGCGATCGCGAGCATCAGGCCGTGATGGTGTTCGGTGGCATCGATGCGACGCGTGCCGAACAGCATTGCGAACAGCGCGAGCAGCACGCAGATGTACAACGCGCTGTCGCCGAGCACGGGCGAGTTGGCGGTGCCGCGTCCGCTCAACGCATCGATGCTCATCGCCACTGCTTTGAATTGCAGGGCAAGATACGGAATCGTCGCGATTACCGCGATCACGGTGACTAACGCGGCGAGGCGGTGCGATCGGCCGAAACGCGAGGCGATGAAATCCGCGATCGACGTGATGTTGTGCTGTTTGGCTGCGAGTGTGAGTCGTCGGAACAAACGACTGCCGAACAGGAACAGAAGGATCGGTCCGAGATAAATCGGCAAGTAGGAAAGACTCGCGCCGGCCGCGCTGCCGACCGCCCCGTAGAATGTCCACGACGAGCAATACACCGCGATGGCAAAGCTATACACGAGCGGACGCAACCACGCGCGGTTCGGATACAGCGGACGCCGATCGCCGTAATAAGCGACGGCGAACAGGCCGCCGACATACACGAGCGACACCAGCAACAGCACCCAACCGCTGATCACGGACGACTCCGGACAATCGATTCCCGTCTGGATTCTAGTCGCGAGCCCGCGCTCGTGTCGAAGAAACCGCTTGACGGCCCGCACGACGCACTTAAGCTGCCGGCGTGACTCCTTTCGCGCCGACCGCCCATCCGCCTGAGCTCGGACGCGACGATATCCACGTGTGGTTCTGTCCGCAGTGGCGCGTCGGCGAACGAAGTGCGCAGTCGCCCGCCGTGCGGGCATTGCTGGCGGCGTATCTCGATGCCGACGATGTGCTTATCGATTACGACGCCCGCGGCAAAGCGCATGTGCACGACGATGCATTGCATTTCAATGTTTCGCACAGTGGAGACGCGTTGGCGCTGGCGGTGAGCCGTTCGCAGCCGTTGGGCGTTGATCTGGAATATCCACGGCGCCCACGGCGCGCGCTGGAACTCGCGCAGCGCTTCTTCACTCGGCGCGAAGCCGAAATACTGGCGTTTCTTACCGAGTCCGAACGTCAGATCGCGTTCTTGCGCTTGTGGACGTGTAAAGAAGCCTGGGTAAAAGCCGACGGCGGAGGTCTGGCGGCCGGTTTGCATCGCGCGACCTTCGAACTGGACGAACGCGGCGAAATAACCGGGCCGCGCGACCGGTCCTGGCAAGTCGTGCCATTCGAACCGGCCGCGAGTTTCTACGGCGCGGTCGCCTGGCGTGGCGAGCCGCGACCGGTCAGCTACCTGCTTGGCGCAATGGTGCGCTAGGCCATTGATACAAGAACGCAATCGGGCTAAGTTCGGGGGCCGTGTCCGGGATTCGTGTTGGGATGTTGAAATTGCTGCGCAATCTGGTGCTCGCCGCGATCCTGCTGGCGGGCGCCGTGAAGCTGCTCGCTTGGTACGCGGTCGGCAACGACGCCGAGCGTATCGCGCAAGCGTTGGCGCCGTTCGCGCAGATCAAATACGACAGCTTGTCGGCAGAACTCGACGGCAGCGTCACCGTGACTCGGGTAAACGTTACGCAGGGCGCGGATCATCGCAATTATCGCGCCGATTCCGTGACCTTCGAGACGCCCGGACTTTTCTGGCTGCTCAAGCATTCATTGCTGCACGAAAACGAACTGCCGCCGACGCTGCGTCTTTCGGCCAAGCATTTGCAGATGCCGCCGATAACGTGGATCGATCCGCAACTGTTCGATGCGAACACGCTCGTTCCTTTTGCTGCCGCTGGTTGTGGTGAATCGACACTCGTCAGCGCCGACTATCGCAGCATGGGTATGGCCGATGCGGTGATGGATACGCAATGGGCGTATCGCTATCAGCCCGACACACATTCGCTCGACGTGACCGCGCAGGCCGACACGGCCGGTTTCTCCGCGGTCACGCTGCACGCGGATCTGCATCCGTTCGATATGACCACGCTGACATCCGAAGCGATGTGGCAGAAGCTGCACGCCGGCCAGGTTTCCATGAATTTCGCTGATCAGGGTTTCCTGCGTCGTCGCAACCAGTTCTGCGCACAGAAGGCGAGCGTGACGCCGGACGAGTTCGTCGCGCGTCATCTCACTGCCGTACAGACGCTGTTAGCCGAGCACCAGGTCGAACCGAGCAACGACGTCATCACGTTGTATCGCAACCTCGTCACGCGCGGCGGCGACGTAAGCGCACTCAGTCTGCCGCGGACGACGTTCGCACTCGCGGATTGGAGAAACGGTTCGCCGGACGATACGCTGCGGCAACTCAACATCACGACGCGCTACCGCGATACGCCGCCGATCATGTTGCGTCTTGCATTCACGCAGCCGACGCCGTCCGATGACAGCACGGCCGCCGTGGCCGCTATCGCAGCAGCCGAAACCGTGCCCGATGTGACCAAACCGGTCGCCAACCTGCCACCGCCGGTTGCCGCCGCCGTCGTTCCGACGATCAGCGAACCGCCGAAGCTGCCAACACCGACGCCACCGAAACCCTCCGGCGAAAACATGGGTCTGCACGATCTCGATCGCGTCGAGGCCAGGCTTGCGCCGAAAACTACGCCGTCGCCACAAACCGCACCGACGCCGGAGCCGGCCAAGCCGATCATCGACTACACGGCGTATGCGTCCGAACCGCCGCCTCCGCCGAATTCGACGCTTGCGCTGGCGTGGAAACCGGGCATCGAACGTTTGCCGGTATCGACGAAACCCGCCAGAACCGATTACCAATTAATCGAATACGCGAATCTCAACAGCGTGATTGGACAACGCGTGCGCGTGATCACCGATGGCGAAAAACGCATCGAGGGATATCTCCTCGGCGCCGACGAAGGCGCATTGCGTTTGCGCGTGGGCCGCGCCGATGGCGATGCGCAATTCGAAGTGCCGAGAAAACGCATCCAGCAAATCCAGCTGGTGCATCGCCCACCGATTGGCTGAAGCAGCCTTCGCCGATGCGACGGTCGAACGCGCAGACGCGTCCTTTTCTGCAATGAACGGCGGACTGGAACCGACGGTCGGATTCGATCAGACCGTCGATGCGATGATCCTCGCCCGTGCGCAGCGCGGCGACATGGACGCGTTCGCCGAACTTTATCGGTGCTTCGGTCGCGCCTGCTTCCGGCTGGCGTT
>CAZZYA010000193.1:5085-7066 GCA_964658115.1 uncultured Rudaea sp.
CCGGCCGAAGATTTAGTGCAGGAGGTTTTTTTGAAGATGATGGATACCATCCGCAGCTATCGAGGCGACGCACCGTTCGGCGCATGGCTCAAGCGCATGTCGGTCAACGCGTGCATCGATCAGTTGCGTCGTCAGCGGCACGACACGAGCGAGGACGCCGACGCCGTCTTTGCGCAAACCGCGAGCGCCGACAGCAGTGCGGCGATAAAGGTCGACGCGTGGTCTCTGTTGTCGCATCTGCCGCCGCGCGCGCGCGCGATCGTCACGTTGCACGAACTGGAAGGCTATACGCATACCGAACTGGCCGCGCTGTTCGGCCAGAGCGAAAGCTATTCGAAGTCGATTCTCGCGCGTGCGCTGAAACGTCTGCACACCATTGTCGTCGCGCAACCTACTTCTCTTGATCGGATGGCTACATGCAAAACGAATTGAATTTCAGCGATCTCGCGGACACGGCGAGCGCACCGGCGATGTTGCCGCCGAGCGCGGACCTGTGGTCGCGCATCGCTGCCGCGCATCTCGCGCGCCGACGCCGCCGGACTGTGCGTCGCATTGCAGGCGCAGGTACGGCAGCCGTGGTGCTGATCGCGGTCGTTGCATTCGGCGTGCATTCGATGCGCGAACCCGCCGTCGATTGGCAGGCACGCGCGCAGGCGCTCGAACTCCAATTGAACGACGCCATCGCGCAACGCAGCGCGCCGCTTTCGAGCGACACGCAGGAAGAACTCGCGCGCGTCGATTTCGCCTTGCAGTCCGCCTACGACCGTGGCGCGAACAAATCCGAATTGGCGCCGTTGTGGAAGCAACGCAGCGAACTGCTGAGTGTGCTTCTCGCGGCCCGACAACAGAAACTGGCTTTGACCCGCATTTGAGGTGAATACGATGAAACTACGCCTGTCTACCCTGACTGCCATCGCGCTCAGCGTTAGCGCGTTCGCCGCCGACGTGAACGGATCGCCGTCGTCACGATCGACACTCGCCGAACAACAGTTGCGCCAGGACATGCAATTGATGCTCTCGCGCATGTCCGCCAGCGGCATGCTCGGTGATCATCCTGAAGACGTGCACCTGAGCCTCGACGAACCGAGCCGGCGCGTTGCCGATCTTGGTGTGCTCGTCGATTCGACCAGCGGTGAACGTGCGAACGACGGCCTGCGCATCCTCGGCACTACCCCGGGTGGTTCGGCCGAACACGGCGGACTGAAACCGGGCGACGTGATCGTGTCGGTGAATGGAACGTCGCTGAAAAATCTCGGCGCCGATCCCGACGGTCGCGCGCTTGCCGCCGCGACGCTGCGCAGCTCGGTGAATGAGTCGGCCGAATCATCGAAGTTGCAGCTCGACGTCATCCGCAACGGCGACCTGCTCGCCATGAATGTGCCGGTGCAAAACGTGTTCTTGCCGGCGATGCGCGTAGAACTCGGCAGCACCGCAACGACGCAGATGAGCGCGTCGGCGCCGTCGTCGGGTTGCGGAAGGCTTAGCACGTTCGATGTCGCGCCACGCGCCGATCGAATCTATCACGCGACGATCCAGCAGATCGACGGTGTGACGCCCGGCCCGAGCGGCCAAGAGGACTATCGCGTCAGCGCCGGCCAGCACAAACTGCTCGTCACCGAAGATATTCCCACCCGTCAGATGGGCGTCGGACCCAGCATCTCGCTGCGCAGCCAACGCGATCATTCGAAAGAATTGATCATCGACGTAAAACCCAACACCGTCGCCATGGTCGGCGCCAAGTTTCATGAGGACAAGGCCAACAACGTCGCACACGGCGAGTATTGGGATCCGGTGGTATGGCGCGAAAAAGATCTGGGTTGCCCCTGAAAACGGCTGACGGTTTCATCGGAGCGCCACAGGGACGTGGCAAATCCGGGACGTCGTTAGCCTATTAAGTCACGGCATTGCGGTATGCTCCGCAGCCGTGACCCGCTCCGTCATCCACAAATTCCTTTGTATACTTTTCGCGACACTCGCCGCG
>CAZZYA010000194.1:0-5669 GCA_964658115.1 uncultured Rudaea sp.
ACAAAACGTTTTTTGGTGACTTTTTGCCGTTGAGCAAAAAGTTACCCGCTCGTCCCGAGCGGAAGCTCTGCTCATCAAAAAACCCAACCTAAATCACTCAGCAACAAGCTCCAACCGATACCCAACCCCATACACAGACGTAATCGGATCAAACCCCGCATCCGCCAGTTTGCGCCGCAAATTTTTCATATGGCTATCGACCGTACGATCGCTGACGACGCGATGATCGCGATACGCCGCATCCATCAAGTGCTGACGCGAAAACACGCGTCCAGGTTGCGCGAGTAATTTGCGCAACAAGCGAAATTCGACCGGTGTGACGGACATCGGCTGTCCGCGCACGCGCACTTCGAAACGCGCTTCATCGAGCTCGATGGGTGACGGAGAAGCCAGCGCGATCGCACTCATGCGCCGCAACACCGCCTTCACGCGCGCCACCACTTCGCGCGGACTGAACGGCTTGCAGATATAGTCGTCAGCGCCAAGTTCGAGTCCGAGCAGGCGATCGATTTCCTCCACGCGGGCGGTCACCATCAGCACCGGCACACTCGAGAATCCGCGGATCGACTTGCACACGTCGAGTCCGCTTTGTCCGGGCAGCATGATGTCGAGCAGCACCGCATC
The DNA here is from genome assembly GCA_964658115.1 of uncultured Rudaea sp. GTDB lineage: Bacteria > Pseudomonadota > Gammaproteobacteria > Xanthomonadales > Rhodanobacteraceae > Rudaea. The sequence goes on from CAZZYA010000194.1 coordinate 625, forward strand.
CGGCGCGTGCTCGCGCACCCAGTTCGCCGCGACGGCGCCGTTGTCGAGCACGGTCACTTCATAGCCTGCGTTGGCGAGGTAGTCGCGCAGCAGCGCCGCGATTTTCGGTTCGTCCTCGACCACGAGAATGTGCTGACTCATGTCGCTCTCGGCAGTTCGACGACGACGCGTAACCCACCGAGTGGCGAGGCTTCCGCGACAATGCGGCCGTGATGCGCCTCAACGATCGCTTTGGCGATCGACAGACCGAGTCCGGCGCCGCCGACCGCGCGACTGCGCGACGATTCAACCCGAAACAGTCGATCGAACAACTGCGGCAACGCCGACGGCGGCACGCCGGGCGCGGTGTCGTCGACGATGAGACATGCGATTTTCGCGTCGGACATAGCTGACACGCGAATGCGGCCCGGTGCATCGGTATAGCGTTGCGAATTAGTCAGCAGATTGTCGAGCAATTGCGACAGACGCCGCGCGTCGCCGTCGACGATCGCGTGCGGTTGCACATCGCTCGTCAGTTCGAGACCTTTCGCCGCGCACGCGTCTTTGTGTGCATCGATTGCGTCGGCGACGATCTCGCCGAGATCGAGCACTTCGAAGCGATAGTCGAGCGCGCCTGCGTCGGCAAGCGACAGGTGATACAGATCCTCGATCAATCCGCCCAGTCGTGCGCATTCGGTTTGCAGCGAATCGAGTGCTTGCGGGGTGGCAGCGCGCACGCCGTCCTGCATGGCCTGGATTTCGCCGCGCAGGATGCTCAGCGGCGTGCGTAATTCGTGCGCGATGTCCGCGCCCCACTTTCGGCGCGCTTCGCGCGATTGCTCGAGCGTGACGGCGAGGTGGTTGAAGTCGCGCGACAACGCGCCGAGTTCGTCGGTGCGCTGCGAATCGATGCGCGGCGAGAAATCGCCCGTCGCGAGCGCACGCGTGCCGCTCGCGAGCGCGCGGACGGGCGCGAGTAACCAGCGTGCGAGCACGAACGAAAAAAGCAGCGCGCCGATCAGAATCGCCGCACCCGCCAACGCGGCGCTGCGCGTTTGCGCGTGCGCGAACGCGACATCGGTGGCGCCGCTGATCTGCGGAATCGGACCGAGCCGCAAGTTGCCGATCGTCACGCCGTCGAGCGTCACGGGCAATTCGGAGGCGTGGGTCGATACGGTGGTGCTGCCCGCGACGTACGCGCCGCTGTTATCGAGCAGCACGAGACGCGACATCCAATCCGGACCGCGCGGCGGACGACCCGGCGGCGGCCCGTTCGCGTCGTCCGGCGGTGGCGGATGATCGTCGTCGGATGGCGGCGGTGGCCGCTCGAAACCGCGACCGTGGAATCCGTGCGGGACTGGTTCAATCAAATCGACGAACTGCGTCGGATCGGCGCGCAAGAAATTCCAGTCGCCGTGTTGCGCGTACGCGGCAGCGAGACGCGCCATCGACGGGGCCAGACGCTGCTTGGTCACCTCGTCGAGATAGCCGATGAATCCGCGCCGGAAACTGTGTTCCTGCCACACCGCGAACGCGATCAGCGCCGCGCCGCTGAGCACGGCGAAAGCCAGGAAGAGTCGTTGCCAAAGTCGCATGAACGCAACGATACGGCCTCGCACGCGCGGGCGAAACCGTGGCGTTTCAATCTCCGCAATTTCTCCACACTGTCTGCACCAACTTTACGCAATGCAGGACTAAATTGGCCCTCACCGAATGATTGCCCCATGAAAAGGAGAAACACTATGAAACGATTGATTCTCGCCACGGCCTTGTTTGCGGCGCTGGCTGCCATCGATGTCGGCGCGCAGCCGATGATGGGACCGCCAGGACATCCGCCCGGTGAACGCGTGCCGTCCGCCGAAATGCTCGCGACCAGCGACCTCACGCCCGCGCAGCAGGCCGACGTGCGCCGCATCCTGATGCAGAAACGCGACGCGCTCGATGCCGCCGAATCCAAGCTGCGCACGCAGATGGAATCGCTGCACAAACAAATGCGCGACGATCACGAACGCATCGATTCGCAGACGTCGGATCAACTGCGCAAAGCACTCGGTGAAGATACGTACAAGCGCTACGCCGAATGGTCGCTGCATCACGAGCATGGCCCGATGGACGGCGCGCGCGGACCGGGTAGTCCGGGTATGCACGGTGCGCGCGGCGACAAGAATGGACCCGGCGCACCGCAGCCGGGCGCCGGCGCTGGCAAGCCCGACGACGAATGATCACAACGACCGAACCGAGCGCGTGGTGCCGCGCGCTCGGCAACTATTCCCCGTCCGTCGCGGTTTCTTCGGTGCATCGCAGAAGCCGCGGCGATTTTTCTCAACCTCTGTCGACGAGAGTCATGTCGTGGATCGCTTCGGGTTTCGCTACCCGAACCTCGCAGCCCGCAAACAACGGTGCGCGCTGAAGATCCTGCACACACTCGGCGTCGCCAAACCGAAAACATCACCGCGGATTGAGGCACAATCCGCGGATGACCGCGACTTCCGCCAAGCAATCCTCCGACGCCTGCGAACGTAACAAGGATCCGATCCTCGCGGTCCTGCACGCGCATTTCAGCGATCGCGAACGCGTGCTCGAAATCGGCAGCGGCACCGGACAGCACGCGGCCTATTTCGCCGCGCAACTGCCGACGCTGAGCTGGCAATCATCCGATCGCGCGGAAAACCTGCCGAGCATTCGCGCATGGCTCGACCAAGCTACTTTGCCGAACACGCCCGCGCCGTTCGAATTCGACGTCACGCGCGCGTGGCCGAACGGAAACTACGACGCGGTCTTCAGCGCGAACACGCTGCACATCATGAGCTGGCCGGAAGTCGAAACGTTGTTTCGGAAGTTGCCGTCGATAACGACACCCGACGCGAAACTCGCCATCTACGGACCGTTCAACGTCGACGGTCGATTCACCAGCGACAGCAATGCGGCGTTCGACCGATCGCTGAAATCGCGCGGTGCACGCATGGCCATTCGTGATTTCGAAGCCGTCAACGCGCTCGCGTCTAACGCACAGTTCGCGCTGATCGACGACGTGCCGATGCCCGCGAATAATCGTTTGCTCGTGTGGCAACGCCAGGCCGACGTGTGAGTACGCCTGTTCTGATGGCGTGGAGCGGCGGTAAAGATTCGACGCTTGCGCTGGAACGATTGCTCGGCGATACGCGCTATCGCGTCGTCGGGTTGGTGACGACCGTGACGTCGAGCTACGAGCGAATCGCGATTCACGGCGTGCGCCGATCGATTTTGCATCGTCAGGCCGAGATGTTGCGTTTGCCGTTGATCGAAGCGGGAATCCCCGCGCAGGCGTCGAACGACATTTACGAATCGGCGTTCGCCAGCGCGCTCGCGCGTGCGCGCGAAGTGACGACCAGTGATGTCGGCGATATCGCGTTCGGCGATCTGTTTCTCGAAGACGTCCGCCACTATCGCGAAGCGATGCTCACGCACTTGCGCTGGCGCGGCGTGTATCCGATCTGGGGCGAAGACACCGCCAAGCTGGCGCGGCATTTCATCGAACGCGGCCATCGCGCGATCTTGAGCTGCGTCGACACACAACGACTCGACGCGGAATTCTGTGGCCGCGATTTCGACGATGATTTCCTCGCCGAGCTGCCGACGTCGTGCGATCCATGCGGCGAAAACGGCGAGTTCCACACGTGCGTGCACGAAAGCCCTTTGTTCGCGCAACCGATCCCGCTATCGCGCGGCGAACTAATACTGCGCGACGCGCGGTTTCAGTATGTCGATCTGATCGAAATCGATCGCGCGTGATTACGCCGCCGCGCGCGCCGCTGTTGGATTGCGCCACGCGACCATCAATTCAGTCCAGTGCGAATCGGCTTTCGCAAAATTTGCTTCCTTGATGTGCCCGTAGCCGCGAATCTGCTCCGGGATCGAAGCGATCTCCACGGCCAGCGCATGGTTGTCGCGATCGAGCCGCGCGAGCAGTTCGTCGACGGTCGCGGAATAATCATCGATCAGCTTCCGTTCCATCTTGCGCTCGGCGGTGTAGCCGAACACATCGAGCGCGCCGCCGCGCAATCCCTTGAACTTCGCGAGCAATTTGAACGCACGAAACATCCACGGACCGAATTCGGATTTGCGTAGTTTTCCTTCGCTGTCTCGACGTGAAAATGTCGGCGGCGCGAGATGGAAGTGGATTTTGTAGTCGCCATCGAAGGTATCGCGAATGCGTTTCTCGAAATCGCCTGACGTGTACAACCGCGCGACTTCGTATTCGTCCTTGTACGCCATCAGTTTGAACGCGTATCTCGCGACGGCTTCGGACAGCGGCGTCGAACCCGGCGTTTTTTGTTGTTCGACCGCGCGCACTTTATCGACGAGCGCTTTGAATTTCTGCGCGTAGGCGGCGTTCTGATAATCGGTGAGAAATACGACGCGACGCGCGATCATTTCGTCGAGCGTTTCGCTGACGCGCGCATCGTTCATCGGCGATGGCATCGCATCCCCAATCGGCGCAACCGCCGTGCCCAGCGCCGCATCGCGCACTTTCGCGATATCGACAGCAGCCATGCGTCCCCAGTTGAACGCGGCTTTGTTCATTTCGATCGCCGCGCCGTTGAGTTCCACGGCGCGCATCAACGCATCGAGACTCACCGGCACCCAGCCTTTCTGCCAGCCATAGCCGAGCATGAACAGGTTGCTCGCGATCGAATCACCGAGCAACGCCGTTGCCAGTTCCGTCGCATCGACAAGCTCCGGCGAGCCGCCATCGAGCGCGGTCATGACCGCATCGACGATCTGATTGGCCGGGAAGTTCAAGTCCGGTTTCGTCGTGAACGTTCCCGGCATCGCTTCATATGTATTGAGCACGACGCGCGAACGTCCGGCGCGAATTTTCGACAGCGCCCAGTAATCGTTGACGACGACCATGTCGCAGCCGAGCACGAGGTCCGCTTCGCCCGCCGCAATGCGTACCGCATGGATGTCGGATGGTGAATTCGCGATGCGCAGATGACACGTCACCGCGCCGCCTTTCTGCGCCAGGCCGGTCTGATCGAGCACCGTCGCGCCCTTGCCTTCCAGATGCGCGGCCATGCCGATCA
>CAZZYA010000194.1:5769-6997 GCA_964658115.1 uncultured Rudaea sp.
GATTTCTCACCGCAATCGCCACAACCTTCGCAGACGAGCGAATTGATAAATACGCGTTTCTTCGGATCTTCGATCTTGCCGCGCTTGCGACGGCGACGTTTTTCGGTCGCGCACGTCTGGTCGTAAATCAATACCGAAACGCCTTCGATTTCGCGCATGCGTTTCTGCACCGCGTCGAGCTCGTCGCGATGGATGAATTCGATATTGGCCGGAAAGATCGACGCGTCCGACCATTTCTCGATGTCGTCGGACATCACAATGATCGTCTTCACACCTTCGCTGCGCATCTGATGCGCGATGTCGGGCACGGTGAGCGCGCCGTCGACCGGCTGGCCACCCGTCATCGCCACCGCATCGTTGTAGAGAATCTTGTAAGTGATGTTGACCTTCGCCGCGATCGCCTGACGAATCGCCAGCGATCCCGAATGGAAATACGTGCCATCGCCGAGATTCTGGAAAACATGCTTGGTTTCGGTGAACGGCGCCTGGCCACACCACGTCGCACCTTCGCCACCCATCTGCGTGAACGTTTCGGTGCGGCGATCCATCCACGTCACCATGTAATGGCAACCGATGCCGCCCAGCGCACGAGAACCTTCCGGCACCGCTGTCGACGTATTGTGCGGGCAGCCCGAACAATAATGTGCGGCGCGCGGAAAATTCGCGCGCGGCAGCGTGAGTTCTTTTTCCTTGTCCTCGATCCAGCGCAGACGCGACGTGATCGCCTCACTCGTGAAAAATTTCGACAAACGCCGCGCGATGACGACAGCGATCGTCGCCGGCGTCAACTCACCCGTGCTCGGCAAAATCCAGCGGCCATCTTCATCGTATTTGCCGATGATCGACGGCCGCGAACTCGGCCAGTTGTACATCGACTCCTTCATCTGCGATTCGATGAACGAGCGTTTTTCCTCCACGACGATGATGTCGTCGAGCCCTTTCGCGAATTCCTGGATGCCGAGCGGCTCCAGCGGCCACGTCATGCCAATTTTGTATACACGTATACCGATGTCGGCGGCAGCGCGCGCGTCGATGCCGAGATATTCCAGCGCCTGCAACACATCGAGGTAACTCTTGCCCGTCGTGACGATGCCGAGCCGCGCCTTCGGCGAATCGATGACGACGCGATCGATTCGATTCGCGCGCGCGAACGCGCACGCCGCGTCGACCGCAAACTGATGCAACCGCATTTCCTGATTCAGCGGCGGATCGGGCCAGCGGATATTCA
>CAZZYA010000195.1:0-6873 GCA_964658115.1 uncultured Rudaea sp.
TTGTCTCCTTCGAAAATTTCGCGTTTTATGGTCTACATGGGTTCGTCGGGGCAGTCACTACGTGTCGATCCATCGCTTGCACGACAACACGGCGCTCGTGATCTGGAACACGTTCGACTAGCCGTTTTGACATCGGATTTTATCCGCGCCAATTGCGGGCGCTCATCACCTCCGCTGTACGACGCATTGAGCAGCCTCTAACGACGGCATCGCCCAGGGGTATTCATGGGTATGCGACGCACCTTTCTAGCATCTCTCAGATAATCAAACTTGTGCGATCGACCGCAAGCGCTCGAGCGCACCAAGCACCCTCCTCGCGTAGACGATCGAGAAATAGTTTCCGCTAGGCACATAAACGCCAAGTTTAGGGTGTACTCTAGTTACACCTCCTTCCTTCGCAGCAACGCTAAAAAGCGCTCTGCATTCCGGGCAAGCCATCGAGTTGGCAACCCGCCCACGCACGCTTATTTCGGATAGCTCACTCAGCATGACGATGCCGGCCCTATCGACGCCCGCCGAGAGCGATCTCGAAATCGTAAGCCGTCACGTCAAAAATGCTGAAGCGCGCGTCGCGACACAACGAAAATTGATCGCGCTTCTCGCCGTCAGACGCCAGCCATTGAAGCAAGCGAATGAACTGCTGCATCTTTTGGAAGAGACATCGCGCGTGCAAGCGGTTCACTTGGTCGAAATGGAAGAAATCGTGAGCCGACGCGCGCGACCGCGCCGTATCGCTGGAACGCGAATCCGGTATCGAGAGGCGTCCGAAAGCCTCAGGCTGCAACGAATTTGATGAGGCTTCGAGGGTTGTTTCCGAATGCCTAACAGCAATTTCGCCGACGTCGTTATTTCGGGCGACGCATCGAACCCACGCGGAATTCGGGCCTACTGTCGCCCTTGCGGTCGCTACAATCCACTCTCGTTCGAGAAGCAATCGAAGTGGTTTCTGCTGAGCTGCGACCGGTGTCATTCGCGCGAACGCTACGATTCCGTCGAGCAGTCAATCGTCGTCACGAGTGGGCCAGCTATCCGGCGCTCGTAAAGACACGCTCCTAACGGCACTCTCTCACACGATTTCGTTTCGCAGTTTCAAGAACACGTCGTTGGAGATATATCCGCGCAACGCCAGAAAAGAGAGGGCGTCCATTTCGTTTGCAGTGCGCGCGCGGATGGCGTGCTTTAGCTCATCCAGTGAGCACCCGCAGCGATCCGCGAAAACTTGAAGTGCGTTGTCATCTTCGGAATCTAGCCTTGCCATGACGACGCGCGTGGCCACAAGGCGTTGGACGGAGAAGTTCTCGACATTCGACATCTTCGCACATTGCGAGCGGCGAAATGTCGTCGCGTATCTTGCCCGACTGAACCGGCGATTCCGAACTTCAGCGCCGGAATCGAATGTAAGCGCGGCGCATCAGCGAGATTATTTTTCCCGCGACGCCTCGTTCCTGCGCTTGCCGTAGATCGGCGTTTTCTTCATACAAACGGCGAAGCAGGTCGTCGCGGGTCTGAACGAGCTTACGCAGCAGGGAGACGTCTTCGTCGCTGAGGAGGTGCCCCGCGACGAACGAATCGGGAAGTTGCCGATTCACGTAGTGCGTGGTGTGCCTGCCAGCGATCTCTTCGGCTGGTCGATCTTTCGAATAGAAGTAAAGCGCGACGGATTTGCGGGAAAGCGAACTGAACTCCGAAGGCAATCGGATTTCATCGAATCCGTGCCAGCTTTCCTCGGTCGTCTCGAAAATCACACATCGATCGAATTTTGGAGTAACGCGATGTGTAGGTTTGGAATCGACATAGGGATTTTGAAACAGTTCCAAGTTTCCGCCCCACGCCGGCTCCCACTGACGATTGAGATATACGATCAGGTTGAGCCTGCGATGCCAGCCTTCACCCGGGTGATAGTTGAAGTCGACATGCGCCTGCAGCGCCTGCCCGCTTTTGTTCTCGTGCGTTCCGCCGCCTAAATAGAACGGGTCATAAAGCAAGCCTGGAATGTCCGTGATTTCTTCGATGACGTTAAGGAACTCGGATTGTTGGATGGCGCGGTCCAATCGTTGGTACGCCGTTCCCAGTTTGCCGATGGGTTCGAATGTCGCTTTCAGTCCCGGCTTGCCATCGTCGCCGACGCTGTTGCCCGCATCGAATTTCGGAAATTCAGCGAGGAGTTGGTCGGCGAAATCCTTGGCAAAAAAATCGTCGATGACGACATGCTTGAACGGCTTGCTTGAGAAATAGTCGCAGCGAATTTCAGCACGATGCGCCAACACGTTCGTATCGATGATGTCGCACGCTCGCGTCGACATCGTGGATTCCCGAGACGAGTGCGACATCATCCGTTCGCTACCACACCTCGCATCGATCCACTGCCGGCCGAACCATCGTCGCGTCGGCGTTGCATTGAAACGCTTCCTTGAACGCCGGCAGATTCGACAACGGCCCGTTCACACGATACTTCGCGATGGGATGCGGATCGCCCTGGACCATCGTTCGCTGCGTCTCCGGACGGATCTCGTCGCCGCGCCATTGACCCCACGCGAGAAAGAACTGCTGCTCCGGCGTGAAGCCGTCGATCGTCGGCTCCGGACCTTTTCCTTCGCGGGATTTCTTGTACGCCAGAAAAGCGAGCTTCGCGCCGCCGAGATCGGCGATCGATTCGCCCAGCACGAGTTTGCCGTTGTGATGGATAGTCGGCTCGATGAAATAGCCGTCGAACTGATTGACGACGCATTGCGCGCGCGCCGAGAATTTTTCCTTATCCTGCGGCGTCCACCAATTGCTCAGCGCGCCGGTCGCGTCGAACTGAGCGCCCTGGTCGTCGAATCCGTGCGTAATCTCGTGACCGATAACGATGCCGATAGCGCCGTAGTTGACCGCGTCCGTGCCATTCACATCGAACGCGGGCGGCTGCAGGATGCCGGCCGGGAAAACGATCTCGTTAAGAAACGGATTGTAGTAAGCGTCCGACGTTGGCGGCGTCATGCCCCACCGCGCGCGATCGACCGGCTTGCCGACTTGCTTGCGGCCGTCGTCGACATTCCAGCGCGACGCCGAAACCACGTCGTTCCAATAAGAATCGCGCGAAATCGTCACACCCGCGTAGTCTTTCCATCTGTCGGGATAGCCGACTTTGACGTTGAACGCGGCGAGTTTTTCCTGCGCCTTTTTCTTGGTGTCGGCGCTCATCCAATTCAGGTCGCGAATCACGTCGCCCATCGCGAGGAGAATGTTCTTCACCATCGCCTGCGTGCGCGCTTTGGCCTCGGGCGGGAAATATTTTTCGACGTATTTTTTACCCAATGCTTCGCCGAGCTGGTTGTCGGTCGCTTCCGCGCATCGTTTCCAGCGCGGTTTCATTTCCTTTGCGCCCGTGAGAAATTTACCGTTGAATGCAAAATTCTCTGCGACGAACGGCGTGGACAACGAATCCGCCGACGCATTCAACACCTGCCATTGCAGATAGGTGCGCCATTGTGCGATCGGCGTCGATTTCAGTTCGGTTTCGACCTGCTGAAAGAATTTGGGTTGCGTCACGTTTACGTCGGCATGCGGCAGTTTGCCTTCGTCGAAATACGCGGCCCAATCAAAACTCGGCGTAAGTTTGTCCAGATCGGCGAAACGGGTTTTGTGATCCTGCTGCGCCGGATCGCGCAGCGCCACGTTGTCGAGCGAAGCTTCGGCCAGACGTTTCTCGAAGGCGAACACGGTCTCCGCATTCGTTTTCGCCGCCGCCGGTTTCTCACCCGCAAGTTCGAACATTTTCGCGACATGTGCGTGGTAGTTGGCGCGCGCCTCGACGAAGCGCGCTTCAGGTTTGAGGTAATAGTCGCGATCTGGCAAACCGAGGCCGCCGGCGCCGAGATACGCGATGACTTGCGTCGGATTGTGCGGATCCTGCGCTGCGAATACGCCGAACGGCGCCGTGATGCCGATGTCGTGCAGATGCTCGATCGTGTGCTGCAGATCGCTACGCGATTCGATGGCGCGCACTTCGTCGAGCAGCGGCTGCACGGGTTTGATACCTTGCGCATCGACGTGCGTCTCGTCCATGCACGCAGCGTAAAAATCACCCGACAACTGTTCGGCACCGCCTTTCGGCCAATCGGTTTTTTTCGACACCTCGGCAAGAATGTCGCGCACGTGTTCTTTATTTATTTCGCCGGATTCCCAGCGCTTGCTCCACCGATCCATGTAGTCCGGAATCGTGTGCGCGGCACGCCAGGCGCCGTTGGCGTAGTCGAAGAAATCGGTGCACGCCGCACCCTTGCGATTGATGTCGCCGGGGTCGATGCCGTGCTGCGCATAAGCCGGTGCGATCGCGGCGATACAAACGGCAAACAGCGTCTTTGATCGAATCGACATGGTCGCGCATCCCGGCGAGTGAGTGTCAAGATCGTATGTGAGATGAACGATGATTGAAATGGGCCGATCGGCATGGACTAAAACGAATTCGCAAGTACTGATCGAAAAACCGGATTTGCGACGTTACGGCAAATAATTGTGGATGGCGGTCGCGGCGACGGCGGCTTGACCGGTCGCTACGCTGATTTGATGCAATCCCGAAACGCAATCGCCCGCAGCGAAAAGGCCGGGAATCGATGTCTGCATATGACGGCCGACAAGAATTTCGCCATGCCGATCGACGCGGGCCGCGACATCGCTTGCAAGACGACATTTAGGTTTGAAGCCGAGCGCCGGATACAGACAATCGAATTGATGATCGCCTTGCGCATCTCGAATTCGACAGCCGGAAGCACTCAAGCGAATCGCGTGTGGATATTCGATGATAGCAATGCCGTGGCGTCGCGCGATGGTTCTATTTCTAGCGCTTAACGCGGTCGACTCCGACAGAACGGCGGTGATGCGATCGGAATACGTACGCAAAAATTTGGCGTGTCCGATGACAGAACTTGCGGGTCCGAGGACGGCAATCCGCTGACCGCTGGCTTCGAATCCGTCGCAAATCGGACATAGCCGCATGACGCCGCGATGAATTGCCGCGCGCGTTCCACTGACATCCGGAAGTAGATCGACGATGCCGGTTGCGAGAAGAACGGTTCTCGCGTGCAGGGTTCGGCGCTTCATCTTGAGCTCGAAGAAACCGCGCTGGCGACGGAGCGACGTCACCGTGCCGCGCGTCACTCTCGCGTCGAAGTTGCGCGCATGGCGACGCAGCGTAGCGAGAAGATCCAGGCCACTGATGCCGTCCGGAAAACCGGGGCAATTATGGCTTGTGGGAATGTAACGAGCGCGGCTCGCATAGCCATCGATCACCATCACGCGGCGTCGGAAACGCGCGAGATAGACAGCCGCAGTCAGTCCGGCGGCACCGCCGCCGACAACGATACAGTCCCACGTTGCGCCTTTTCGCTTAGGCATCGATCGCCTCCTTAAAAACGAACATAGCACCTTGCGGTCCTAAAGCAGGCGGACCACGACGTGCTAACACATTGGCGCGCGGCAAATGGAAGAACGAACGTCGATCCCAGTGTATTATTTCGCGATGAGCGCCGTTATGAATCCACCCTATCCCGGACAGGGCGAACCGATTCCGCAGCATCTCGGACAAGGCACATGGATCGTTCGCGATCTTGCCATCCTGTTCGACGATGCGCATCCGAGTGATCCCGCCGCCGAGATGCGCGCGGCACTGCCGCCGATCGGCGCTTCGCCGAACCCGGTTCTTGCGTTCAACGCCGCGGGTATCGCCGCGCTGGCTGGCGTGCCGACAGCGCAGGTCATCGAGGTCAATAAGAAAAAAACGCTGCGAATCGGTAATCAGATTTTGCGATCCGCGCCCGATGGCACGCACACGATGCGTTTTTTCTTCACCATCGATGGACATACCTGCGCGTTCACGGCGGACGTTGCGCCGACACGTTGATCGACCGACGACGCCGGGATCCGAGCTTGTGCTGCGAACACGCCACCGCTTCTTCGTTGGCAATCCGGACACTGACAACAAAGATGCGAACGGGCTCCGCCGACGCGATCGCCGTGAGTTGGCCGCATGAACAACTGGCTGTTCGAGTCGTCATCGTGAGTACACTCGTTCGGTTTTCGTGCGTCGACTCGTCAACGAGCGGCGATTGATTCGTCGCTTGCGTCAGGACTTTGTCGTCGCCAATGCCTTTTGGCAAAAAACAGCAAGTACAGCATTCCAAACCAGAGTATCCAGACCGAAAGATTGAATGTGAGACTGACAACTTTCGAAACCCACGAGTGACTCAGCGCGAGGTAATACAACGTCGGGCCCGACAACTGATCTTGCGGCATGCGCTCCAGCGCTTCCGTCGCGCCGGCCTTGATGTTGCTCTCCGTCAACATGACGCCGAGCAAAACCGCCATCCCGAGGGTGTAAGCAAAAAACGTAAATAGCCTGAGCGACAATCGCGCGTCTTTCAGAAAGTAGTAAATCGCAACGACCATGGCGAACGTTATCGTCAGCATCTGCGCAAACCAAGCAACCAGATGCTCGGTTGCGGAGCGGCCGATCTCAAGCAACTCGCTTTCTGACATTGGGTCGCCTCATATCCGGTGATTGCCCTCGGCGTGAACGAGGCGCGTGTGTCCGCGCAAATTGGGACATTTTTTGGACAGCGCCGTCAATTTCCGGCCACGGCTATAACTTTGATTTGTGGGCCTGATCGACTAAAGTCACGAACATCCAGTTGCGAGGGGTGTACGTCAACCGCTAAAGTTGCGCTCGGTGACACGCAGCCATGCAGCGTTATCTGGACTCGGGTCCCAACCTAGGAACTGCGCAACCAGCGAGCAGGAAAACGATAGTTATCAAACGACCGATAACTGTCGTGGCGGAGAGGGTGGGATTCGAACCCACGTTACGGCAAAACCGTAAACCGGATTTCGAATCCG
>CAZZYA010000196.1:0-6859 GCA_964658115.1 uncultured Rudaea sp.
GTTGTTGCACTCCGGTTCGCAAGGTCGAGACGCAAATGCGGCGAGTGAGTTCGAGTCTTTCGCCAGGAAAACACTGCAGCCGATTGCGACACGTGTTCGTCGCAACAGTCGGGCTTAGCATTTTCTCGTGGGGCAGAAATCCTTCGCGTTCGTCCCAGCTACTTTCCTTAGTCGCGGAGTAGTGTGCGCTGAACTCGCCATCCGCCGGGGGTGAACGTAGGCATGTGAATGCGGTATCGTTCGATCGTGGCCAGAATATTCCATGTGTTATTGATCGAAGACGATCCGCTGATCGTATATGCGATGACGGCGGGGCTCGCCGACGCGGGACACGTCGTATCCAGCGCGACCTCCGTCGCCGAAGCCGTCGATACGTTGTCCAAGGATCATGGCTACGATGTGATTCTTCTCGATCTGCGACTTGGCCCGGATCGCGGCGAGGATATTTTTGAGAGTTTGCGAAAGCGGGGAATCGAGTTCGCGCCCGTTATTGTCGTTTCGGCGCAAACCGAAGCCGAGATCGAGCGCGCGGTTCGTGCTGTGCCAGCGGTCGACGCGCTGCGAAAACCGATTTCCATCCAAACGCTGTGCGATGCGATGGAACGCGCCGTCGCTTAGTGCGTTTCGGTTGTCGGAAACATAGGTGAGAATTGCGGTCTGGGTACGTTAATTCGCAATCGATCGTGCGAGCGATTCAGAGCGGCTTACCGATCACATCGTCCCGCAATTTGAAACGCGAATTGAGCGATTGCGCCTGACCTTAGCCAAGGTCGGCGAACGCCGCGCCGTTAGCGACTTTTGCTTCGCGGCCAAGCGGCACATCGTGGATCGGTCCCGGCACGTACGCTTTCCACTGACCGTCGCGCACTTCATGTCCCGCGGCGCCATGCAGCGAAAACACGAAGGGCACCATCGCGATGCCGCCCAACTTTTTGCCGTTTATCGTTTCGGTGACGTCGAAGTGCCAATCCTTTGCGACACTCAAGCACGCGGTCTCGAACAATTTGCGGAATGCTTGTGCTTCGACTTCCGACTGAGTGCGAACATCCAGATTCGTCTGGTACGGCTCGGCTTCGACGACTCTGCCGTCGTCGTCTATTTTCAGATACAGAAGTACTTTCGCGCCGACGCGCGCTGATACTGCGGACTTGGGGTATTTCGGCGGTTTCACGCCAGAAGAAACGTGGGGCTCGCCGAAAATCACATTCGCCACCTCGATGCGATAATTGTCGTCATCGACCGGCACGCCTTTGAGGGTCAAGCGCATCGCGGTTTTGGCGACGACAGGCTTACCGTCGACCAGCACCGGCTGGAAGTGCCAAGCGCGCACGCCCCGATCGACCAGCTCGGCGATGGAAGGCGTCAGCTTGCTTTGCAAGCGGTAGTCACTGACGCTGCCGTCGGGCGCAATCTGCACTTCGCCCACCGCGCTCATCTCGACCACCGGATTTTTCGGAGTGGCGGCGAACGCGGGCGCCACGAGGGAAACGGCGACAGCAAAAACGGCGAGACGAATCATGTGGGCGCTCCTCGTTGGAAACGTGATTGTCGGCGACGTCGATTATGTGCTGCGCACCGACGCCGATTCAATCGTCACGGCGGGCATTTTGGTTACCAATTGTAACCATCGGAAAAAATGACATCTTCGCCGACATGATTGCGAACGCACTCGGCATCCGGATCGTCGTTGTCGTAGTGGATCACGGTTCCGAGCGGCATCACGTCGAAATCGCCGAGCGCGATGCCGAACAGCGCGTGCGAATCCACGCTGATATCGTCCCAGCTTTTCGTCGAGAACATGCCGTCGTCGGCGATCAGCGGAATGCCACCGCCGTCGGACAGGAACATGCCGTATTTCTGCAGCGTGCGCAGGATGACGCGCACCGATTCGTTCGTCGTGAAATTGGTGATGTTCTTGCCGCCATCGAAAGTCGTCTTGAGTCGCAGTCGTGCGCCGTAGGGAATCGCGCTGGCATTCGACGAACTCGGCGCGCCGTTGTGGCTGGCCGGATGCACGTAGCTCGCCGCGCGCATACGATCGTTCGGCATCGTAAAGCGCAACGCGTGGCCGAGATCGCCGTTGCTCAACTGCGTTGCGGCGTATACGTCGTCAGGGCTGAACAACAGGGTGCCGATAGGAAATCCGGCGGCGTCCGTGCTCGTGCAGCCTTCGCCGCGTCCGTCGGCGGGATACACGACGTTCAAATGCCAGCGCACGACGCACGTCGAGTGCAGCCCGCTGCTGTCGACGCCCGTCTGATACGACTCGTACAACGTGTTGCCGAGTACGACCGATAGATGGCAATCGTCGCCGTCCTGGTAATCGCACGAGGAATAGTCCGACACGCCTTCCACCGCACCGGCGATCGTTTCGGGCGGCAACGGAAACTGGACGCCGCTCTCGCAATCGGTGGCATAGTAGCCCTTGTTTTCCACCAAAGGTTCGGTCGAATAGCCGTCCCACGACGCGTAAAGAAGATGCATCGAAAAATCGAGCTGGAATTTCGTACCGCCGGCGCCTCCTGTTCCCCAACCGACGCTGGCGGATGTCATCGTCGCCGAATTCGCGTCCGGCGATACGGCGGAAATGTCCTGTGTCCAAATCGCTCCAGAAGGAAAATGCGCGTGCTCGCGCAACGGTTGCGGCTGCGGCGTTTGCGAAAAAACTAAGTGCGATGCGAATAATCCAAACAAAACTGCCGCGCGCATTGAACACTCCTCGAGACGACCAGCGACACCCTACGTTTTCACCGCGGATCAACCCGTGCAGCGAATCACACTTTGCGTGTCACCAGACCAGATCGGCGGGCACGTCGTCATCCGCCGGCGCATCCGGGTCGCATAGCAGCACGAGCGATTCCGGCTGGATGCCTTGCGCCTGCAACGCGATTTCCTTGTCGACCAAAAGATAGCGTCCAGCGAGTTGCACGACGCCCAATTCGCCGATGTTGAGCTTCGCCAACTGATCTTTCGTGCAATAGATGCGGCGGATTTTGTTGCCGTGAGGAAAATGGCGCGCGACATCCGCATCGGCGTGATTGAGTGCTTTATCGCTGAGCAACGTAGCCAGCTTCGCCTTGCGTTCTTTTTTTTCGCGCGCTATGCGCTCAGCTTCGCGTTGCGCTTGCGCCTGGGCATCACGATCGGCCTTCGCGCGCATCGCGTACGCGCGCGCGAGATCGACATCGTCCTTCTTCGACGATGGCACCGAATGACGATGTTGCGGTCGCGGCGGCGCCTTAACCGGCGGCTTGGGCGTCGGCTTCGGTTCCGGTCTCGGTTCCGGTTTGAGCGTCTTCGCCAGACCGCTCTTCAGGAGCTGGTCACGCAAGGATTCGGACATGATCGATCTCAGTAATGCGGCGGCGGCGGTTCGTTGCGCGCGTCGTCCTGAAGGCCGACGCGTAATTGCGATAGTTCGCTGTGCAATCGATCGTACGCAGAACGAAGTTGCAACAGAAGTCGATCCTGCGCGGCGACCGTCGCGTCGAGCGACTGCGCCGTCTGCTCCAGAAAAGCGAAGCGTGTTTCGAGTTCGGTCAGCCGCTGTTCGAGTGTCGCGCTCATCGGTCAGAGCCGTCCATCGGTTTGGTCAGCCGGCAAAATGTATTTTACGTCGTAGATCACGCTGCTTGTTTTTGCGAATTTGCGTATGCCGGCCGCACCCAGTTCGCGGAATTCGCGATGCGCGACGGCGAGGATGATCACATCGTAAACGCCGGCTGCCGGCGCATCGATCGGGCGGATACCGCATTCACGTACGCACTCGTCTTTATCCGCGTGCGGATCGAAGATGTCGATGTTGGCATGGCACGCACGCAACTCATCGATGATTTCGCTCACGCGCGTGTTGCGCAAATCCGGGCAATCTTCTTTGAAGGTGATACCAAGCACGAGCACGCGTGCGCCCACGACGTTGATTTGCCGCAGCGCCATTAACCGCAACACCTGCGCGCAAACGTGCGCGCTCATGCCTTCGTTAATGCGGCGCGCAGCGCTGATCAATTCCGGATAGTGATGCACTTCCTGCGCTTTGTGAATCAAGTAATACGGATCGACGCCAATGCAATGCCCGCCGACGAGACCGGGCGTGAACTTCAGGAAATTCCATTTAGTGCCGGCGGCGGCAAGCACCTGTTCAGTGTCGATGCCTAAGCGCGAAAAAATCAGCGCTAGTTCGTTCATGAGGGCGATGTTGACGTCGCGCTGCGTATTCTCGATGGCCTTCGCCGCTTCGGCGACGCGGATGCTCGGCGCGCGATGCGTCCCGGCGGGCACGATTTGACGGTACAGCGCGTCGACGAACTCGGCAGCATCCGGCGTTGAACCCGACGTGACTTTGACGATGTCACCCAAGCGGCGTTTCCGATCGCCGGGATTGATGCGTTCTGGGCTGTAGCCGACGAAAAAGTCCACGTTGACTGTGAAACCCGATGCGCGCTCGAGTACGGGCACGCACACTTCTTCTGTCGCGCCCGGATATACCGTGGATTCGTACACGACAAGCGCGCCACGCGGCATCGCCTTGCCTACAGTTTCGCTGGCTGTTACGAGTGGCGAAAGATCCGGCCACTTGTGCGGCGTCACCGGCGTCGGTACGGCGACGATGTATACATTGCAGCTTTTTAACTTTTCCGCGTCGGCGCTGAACGTCAGCCGATGTATGGACTTCAGCTCGTCCGCATCGACTTCGTTCGTGTTGTCCCTGCCCTTTTTCAGATCGGCGATGCGTGTCGGATTGATGTCGAAACCCAACGTTTCAAAATCACGGCCAAGCGCGAGCGCGAGCGGAAGACCGACGTAACCCAAACCGATAACGGCGACGCGCGCATCGTCGAGCCGTAGCGTGAAACTCACGACGACGCGCCCGCACGCACGCTACGGCCGCGTCCGATGCCGTAGTACGCGATGCCGGCGTTCTCGACCGCGACGGGTTCATAGATATTGCGTCCATCGAAGATCACCGGCGTGCGCAGCGATTCGGCGATGCGCACGAAATCCGGACTCCAGAATGCTTTCCATTCGGTGATGATGACAAGCGCGTCGGCGCCTTCCAGCGCTGAGTAGACTTCGTCGCAGAGGTGTAATCTGTTGTCGTCGCCGTAAAGGCGCGCGGCTTCAGCCGATGCCTCGGGGTCGTAGGCGCGCACGGTCGCGCCGGCGTCCCACAATTGTTCGAGCAGTCGGCGACTCGGCGCTTCGCGCATGTCGTCGGTGTTGGGTTTGAAGGCGAGTCCCCACAACGCGATGGTTTTGCCGCGAAGCTGGCCGTCGAAGTGGCGCGACATCAGTTCGAAAAGTTTTTCCTTTTGCGAACGGTTCACGGCTTCCACCGCACCGAGCAGGCGTGCTTCGTAATCGTGGCTGCGCGCGGTGCGTTCGAGCGCTTGCACGTCCTTCGGGAAACACGAGCCGCCGTAACCGGCGCCGGGATAAATGAAGGAATAACCGATGCGCGGATCCGAGCCGATGCCGTGCCGCACGAGTTCGATGTCCGCGCCGACGCGCTCGGCGATGTTCGCCATTTCGTTCATGAAACTGATCTTGGTGGCGAGCATCGCGTTCGCCGCGTATTTCGTCAGTTCGGCGGAACGCACATCCATCAGCACGATGCGCTCGTGATTGCGATTGAACGGCGCGTACAACGTTTTCAGCGCGTCGATCGCTCGCGCGCTGCTCGATCCGATGATGATGCGGTCGGGCCGCATGCAATCCTTGACCGCATCGCCCTCTTTCAGGAATTCGGGATTGGAAACGACATCGAATTCGATCGTCGCGCTGCGCGACGAAAGTTCGGCGGCAATCGCTTCGCGCACGCGATCTGACGTGCCGACGGGCACCGTCGATTTGTTGACGACAATGGCGTAGCGGTCCATGTGCTTGCCGACCGTGCGCGCGACTTCGAGCACGTATTTCAGATCCGCACTGCCGTCCTCGTCGGGCGGCGTGCCGACGGCGATGAAGAAGATGCGTCCGTGCGCGATGGCGGATGCTGCGTCGGTGGTGAAGCGCAGTCGGCCGGTCTTGCGGTTGTCGGCGACGAGTTCGGCCAGACCGGGCTCGAAGATCGGCATGTCGCCGCGTTCGAGGCTGGCGATCTTGCTTTGATCCACATCGACGCACATCACGTCGTTGCCGACTTCAGCCAGACAGGTACCCGTGACGAGACCGACGTAGCCGGTGCCGAAGATCGTGATGCGCATTCAAAAATCCATTTCTCGCCGAGGCGAAGCGCGCATTGTAGTTTCGTGGGCGGATCGGGGCCACCGAAAACGAAAAATGAGCAAAAAAAAGGCGCGGAAACCGCGCCTTTTCTTCGATACTGAAATGCGATCAGTGATCAGCGGGCTTCGGCGGAACGATCGTCGGTTTCGCACCCGGCGCGGCCGGCGCCATCGGCTTGGCCTGATCGGGCGGTTCGATAGCGAGAAGCTTCACGTCGAAGATCAACGTCGCGTTCGGTCCGATCGCCGGCGGGCCACGATCTTTGTACGCAAGATTCGCGGGCACGTACAACTTGTATTCGGAACCGACGGGCATGAGCTGCATGCCTTCGGTCCAGCCCGGGATCACGCCGTTGAGCGGGAACGTCGCCGGGCCCGGCGGCGTATGGTCGGCGGTGGCGTCGAACTTGGTGCCGTCGATCTTGGTGCCGGTGTATTCGACCTTCACCTTATCGGTCGCTTTCGGCTTCGGGCCGCTGCCTTCCTTCACCACTTCATACTGCAGACCCGAGGCCGTGGTTTTCACGCCTTTCTTGGCCTTGTTCTTGGCGAGGAAATCGTCGCCTTCTTTCTGATTCTTCTCGGCGTCTTCCTTGGCCTTGGCCATTTGCTTGGCCTGGATCTTCTGCACGAAT
>CAZZYA010000197.1:0-6821 GCA_964658115.1 uncultured Rudaea sp.
GACTTTTTGCCGTTGAGCAAAAAGTTACCCGCTGCTTGCAGCGGAAGCTCTGCTCTAAACAAACAAACGCCCCAAAGAGCTTAACGAAAGTTACCTGCCGCTTGCGGCGGACGCTCTGCTCGAAAAAACTAACACATCGGGCGCTCAACGAAAGTTACACGTTGCTTGCAGCGGAAGTTTTTACTTCCGCGCTGCAACCTTAAGGCAGCCGCGCGCATCCAATGCGCCCATGCCCCAAAGAATCCGTCAGAATGCGCCCATGCGCACCGTCCTCGTAATCGACGACAACCCTGCGGTGATTACCGCGCTGGATGTCCTGTTCGGCCTTCGCGATATCCGCACCGTCGCTGCGTCGACGCCGGAAGAGGGCATCAACGCGCTCGATCGCGAGCGTGTCGATCTCGTCGTGCAGGACATGAATTTCAGCGCCGATACCACATCCGGTGAAGAAGGCGTTTCGCTGTTCCGCGCGATTCGCGACAAGCATCCGGATTTGCCGGTGATCCTGCTGACGGCCTGGACGCATTTGCCGACCGCTGTGGAACTGGTGAAAGCCGGCGCTGCGGATTACCTGTCCAAACCGTGGGACGACACGAAACTTCTCGCCACGGTCGAAAACCTGCTCGAACTCGGCGAGACGACGCGCGAAGTCGCGCGCCTTCGCGGCGAACGGCGCAAGCATCGCAGCGAGCTTGCGGAGAAATTCGATTTGCGCGGCGCGGTGTTCGCCTCGCCGCAAATGGAACGGTTGATCGAACTTGCGTGTCAGGTCGCGCGCGCCGACGTGCCGGTTCTGGTCACCGGTCCGAACGGCGCGGGCAAGGAACGCATCGCCGAAATAGTGCATGCGAATTCGACGGTGAAATCCGGTCCGTTCGTCATCGTCAATTGCGGCGCGTTGCCGTCGGAATTGATCGAAGCGGAATTGTTCGGCGCCGAGGCAGGCGCGTTCACCGGTGCGAACAAGGCGCGCGAAGGTCGCTTCGAACTGGCCGACGGCGGCACGTTGATGCTTGACGAAATCGGCAATCTGCCTTTGCCGGGCCAAATGAAATTATTGCGCATTCTCGAAACCGGACAATTCGAGCGCTTGGGTTCCAGCAAAACGCGTCAGGTGAAAGTGCGCGTGATCAGCGCGACCAATGCCGATCTCGTCGCGATGATCCGCGACGGACGTTTCCGCGAGGATTTGTATTACCGTCTCAACGTCATCGAACTGAATTTGCCGCCGCTGTCGTCGCGGCTGGATGACGTCGTTCCACTCGCCGAACATTTTCTCGGCGACGATGTTTCGCTCGCCGCCGACGCGCGCGACGCGCTGCAAACCTATTCGTGGCCGGGCAACGTGCGCGAGCTGAAGAATTCGATCCAGCGTGCGAGTCTGCTGTGCCGCGACGGTGTGATCCGCGCAGCCGATCTCGGTCTGATCGCGCGGACCGCCGCGCCTGCGCAAAAACCTGTCGTCCCGGAACCCGATCGCCCCATGATCGAAGCGGCGCTCGCGCGCTCGAAAGGTGTGATCAGTCAGGCCGCGGCCGAACTTGGGTTGTCGCGCCAAGCGCTGTACCGCCGTCTGGAAAAACTCGGCATCGAAGCCTGATTTGCCGCGCGAAAGCGTATTCTGTGCGCATGCGGCTGTTCTCTCTCGAAGGCAAACTCGCGTTGCTGCTGGTGGCGCTATCGGTCGGCGGCGTCGCGTTCACGGTGATGCTGTCGATGTGGTGGCAAACGCCGTGGCTGGTGACGGTCGTCGCGCTGCTCGTGCTCGTGCCGGTAACGGTGTGGGTGGCGCGTTTGATCGCATCCCCGCTGGCGGCGATCCTGCGCGTGGTTTCCGGCAGCGTCACGAGTTTTCGCGACGGCGATTTCAGCATCTCGCTCAACGCGACGCGGCGCGACGAACTCGGCGACCTTCTGCGCGCGCACAACGAACTCGGTCGCGTGCTGCGCGACGAGCGTCAGCATCTCTTCCAGCGCGAGTTGCTGCTCGATACCGTCGTGCAGAATTCGCCGACGGCGCTTCTGCTCGTCGATGGACGCGACCACATCGTCTATACAAACCTCGCCGCGCGCGCCTTGCTCAATGGCGGACGGCGCATGAACGGACTCGATTTTGGCGAAGTGGTCGCCGAATCGCCGCAGGCGCTCGCGGCGGCGTTGGCGTCGCGGCAGGATCGGTTGTTCACCGTCACGCTCGAGAACGAGGAAGAAACGTTTCATCTTTCGCAACGCGAAGTGCGGCTGCACGGAAAACTGCACCGGCTGCTGCAGATCAAACGGCTGACGCGCGAGTTGTCGCGGCAGGAAGTGCAGACGTGGAAAAAAGTCATCCGCGTGATCAGCCACGAACTCAACAATTCGCTCGCGCCGATTTCATCGCTCGCGCATTCGGGTCGTGCGCTGGCACAACGCGGCGATAGCGAAAAGCTCGCGAAAGTGTTCGATACGATCGAAGAACGTTCGCGCCATCTGGACGGATCCATTCGCGGCTACGCCGATTTCGCCAAGTTGCCGCAGCCGCGTCGGGAGGATATCGACTGGAACGATTTCCTGCGTGCACTCGCGCAACATTATCCGTTCGCGATCGTTGGCAAGCTGCCGGAAACGCCTGGTCAATTCGATCGTCCGCAACTCGAACAGGTGATGATCAATCTGCTCAAGAACGCGCACGAATCCGGCGGCGATGCGGGGGGTGTGGAAGTCGCGGTGCTTCCGCGCGGCGATGAAGTGCGCATCGACGTGCGCGATCGCGGCACCGGCATGACCGACACCGTGCTCGCCAACGCGCTGTTGCCGTTCTATTCGACCAAACGCGCCGGCACCGGACTCGGGCTGGCGCTTGCCCGCGAAATCGTCGAAGCGCACGGCGGCCGTATCAGTCTCGCCAATCGCGAGGGCGGCGGGCTTAACGTGACCATGCATTTGCCTCAAGCCGCGTAAAATGCGACGTCGCGCTTTTCCGCATTCCAGTGCTGGTTCCGGCGTGTTTTCCCGCCTTGGCGGCAGCGACCCGGATGCTATGATCGCAACCGGGGGTTTTCATGGCGATCAGCTCCATTCAGATACCCGGTTACGAGATTCTGCGGCCGTTGGGCACGGGCGGAATGTCGACCGTTTACCTGGCGCTGCAGCGCTCGCTCGAACGTAAAGTCGCCATCAAGGTGATGCGCCGCGGCGCCGATCTGGCGTCCGACGAAAATCAGCAGGCCGAAAAGCGCTTTCTGCTCGAAGGCCGCATGATGGCCAAGCTGCCGCACCGGAATATCGTGGCGGTTTACGACATCGTCAGCAACGAGACGATGGCGTACATCAGCATGGAGTTTCTCGACGGCGGCACGCTGTCGGATCACATGCGCGACGGCATTTCGCTGGCCGATGCGGTGTCGGTGATTGTGCAGATCGCCTCCGCGCTCGACTTCGCGCACACGCACGGCGTGGTGCATCGCGATCTGAAGCCGGCCAACATCATGTTCCGCGATTCCGGCACCCCGGTGCTGACCGACTTCGGCATCGCGCGCTATCAAGATGCAACCGCAACGCGTCTCACGCAAACGGGCATGCTGGTCGGCACACCGACGTACATGAGTCCGGAACAGATCAACGGCCAGAACGTCGACGGCCGCGCCGATCTGTACAGCCTGGGTATACTTTTTTACGAATTGCTCGCTGGCCACGCGCCGTTTCGCGGCGACACGCCGATCGCCGTGCTGATGGCGCATCTCACGCAACAGCCGCCGCCGCTGCCGGACGAACACGCCGCGTTCCAGCCTGTGCTGGACCGCATGCTCGCGAAGAATCGCGACGAGCGTTACACGGGCATGAAGGATTTTTCGCAGGACCTCAAGTCGCGCTTGATTCACAGCAATACGTTGCTGATGCGATTGAACGTCGATCCGAATTCGCCGTCGTCCGAGCAGTTGCGCGCGCTGGGTTTTGCCAGCACACCAACGGGGCAGGGTCTGCGAGATTCGCTGCTCGGCAGTTTGCCGACGCCGCGTCCAACGCCGTTGCCGCGCGTTTCCGGATTAAGCGCGCCGGAAGTCACTGCGATATCGCGGCGGCCATCGATGATGACGATCGTCGCCGCCGTCGGCATCGTGCTCGTGCTCATCGGCGTGTGGATGGCGTTCCACGGGCGCGGCGGCTTGAGCAAAGACGAACAGGAACTGGTCGGACTGTGGCTCGATCGAGCGGAACATCGCATGACGTCGAATCAACTCGTCACGCCGGCCGACGACAGCGCGTTCGCGTATCTGCAGAAGATTCAGCAAAAAGATCCCGAGAATCCGCGCGCGGCGCAGATGCTGGATCAGATCGCGCAGAAACTCGCGCAGCAGGCAAAGACCGCGCTCGCGACCGGCAAGATCGACGAAGCCGCCGATCTCGACAACCAGGCGCTGTTGATGCGTCCCGACGATACGGATTTGCGCGCGTTGTCCAAACGGATTGCGACCGCGCAGAAATCCGAGCAGTCCAAACAACAGATCCGAACACTGCTGCAGCGCGCGGAAGCTGCGCGCGGCGCGGGAAAAGTATTCGGCGAAGGCGGCGCCTATCCGTTGTTGCAGCAGGCACATCAGCTTGCGCCGGAGAACGTCGATGTGAACAAACTCATCGCGACCGTCGTCGAGCAGCAGTTGGACGCGCCGCGTAGATCGCTCGACAGCGGCGACGCGGTGCAAGCGATAGCCGAACTCACTAAATTGCAGGCCTATCTCGGCGCGGAATCGGCATTTACGACGCTGCGCGCGCAAGCGGATGCGCAACAGAAAAAAGAAATCGCCGACCGCGCCACGCAGGAACTACTCGCGCGCGGCAACCAGCAATTGCGCGGTGGACGCCTGGCCGAACCCGGTGGCGACAACGCGTTCGAAACACTCAGTGAATTGCAGAAACAAGCCGGCGACGACAGACGCGCCGCGGAATTTGGCACCGCGCTGGCGAAAGCATTGCTCGCGGAAGCGAAGCGATTCGATTCCGTCGGACAAGCGCCGCGCGCGCTCGATCGGCTTGGCCTTGCACTGAAAGCATCGCCGGACCTCGCCGACGCGCAAACGCTCAAGACGCAGATCGAACAGCGGCTCGGCGAGCGCGCGAGCAAGATCGCGCAAACCTTGAGCGCGGCGCGGCAAGCGATCGCCGAGCAGCGTTTCGTCGCCCCGGCGAAGGACGATGCGTACGATGCGTTGCAGTCCGTGTTGCAGCAAGATCCCGCGAATGCCGATGCGAAACAGCTGCTCGATGAATTGCCAAAACGCGTCGTCGAAGCAGCCAACGTGCGCGCGCAGAGCGATGTCGGCGCCGCAGTTGCGATGGTCGACGCGTCACGAAAAGTGTTTCCGTCCGACGCGTCGTTGAATGCGTTGTCCGGCAAATTGCAAACGCAGGTCGGTGTCGAACGCGCGGCAGCGCAAGCACAAGCGGCGCGCGAACGGATCGAGAAAACGTTTGCTGCCGCCGCGCCTTCGGTGGAACAACTGCGCGCGGCCGCATCGGCGCTCGACGGTTTGATTTCATCCGATCCGGCGAACAAAGAGAACCTCGCATTGCGCGCGCGTTTCGTCGACGAACTGCGCGATGAACTCGAATCGTCGAACAGCGCCGCCACGTTCGATGCGACGGCCACGTTGGCGAAAGACCAGAATAAATTGCTTGGCGGCGAAGTGTCTTATCAAGAGCTGATCGCCTCGCTGCCCACGTTGCGAAACAAAATCGCCGAGGCGGAAAAAGCGCGCGTCGACGCTGAACGCGGCGAACTCGTGCTCAATGCGTATCCGTGGGGCAATGTCGAATCGGTCGTCGACAGCAATCGACAGCAGATTCCGCTGCCGCCTGATGCGAGCACGCCGCTCGTGCTCAACGTGCCGGCGGGAAATTACGTGATCACGTTCCGTCATCCGAAAGCGAACAAACCGGTTCAAGTAATCGCGAAAGTCGAAGCGCGCAAACGTGCGTCGGCGAACGCGGCGTTCCCGACGATTTCATCGAAGGAGTATTTCACGCGTGCAGGCTGGTAATGCGGTGCGCGCGGGTGTCGCTTTCGCTGCATTGATCGTGGCTTCGCTGGCGCACGCCGACTACAAGGACAGCTACGCCCGCGGTGTGAAAGCCTATCGCGATGGAAATCTTGGCGAAGCGCGTACATTGATCGCGCAGGCGCTCAGCGATCATCCGGAGCCGGCGGCGAAAGTGCGTCTGTACGGTCAGGTGTACGAGCCGTACGTGCCGCAGTTTTATCTCGGCGAAATCGCATTCAAGCAAGGCGATTGCGCATCAGCGCTCACGCAATTCAACGCTGCGGCGAGCAAAGCCGTCGTCGCCGATTTGCCGGATCTTTCCGGCGCACAACAGCGCGATGCGGCAACGTGCGCACAGAAAACGGCGGTCGCAAAGAAGGAAGAAAAGCCGTCTGAGCCGAGCAAATCCGTCGAACCACCCGCCGCGAAGCCGGTGGTGAAAAACACACCGCCGATCGTCCGGCCGCCGCCGCCGGAAAAGCTGGCGCCTGTCGAGAAACCCGTGGTCACCGTGCGGAACGAGGCGCCGCAGCCGTTGGTGCAAGCGTTCGACGACTATCTCGCCGGACACTACACCGACGTTTCACGCATCAACCCGGAAGTTTATGCTGATGCGAAAGCGCGCTATCACGCGTTTCTCGTGCGCGCGGCGTCGAAGTTCACGCTCGGCAAACTTGATGGCGACGAACAATTGCTTGCCGCGGCGCGCAGCGATGCGAAAGCTGCGCGTGCGCTGGATGCGACAACGCCGGACGTGTCGCTGTTCTCACCGGCGTTTCGCGCGTTTTATCAAGAGAGTCGTTG
>CAZZYA010000198.1:0-6799 GCA_964658115.1 uncultured Rudaea sp.
AAGCAAATTGTTCAGCCGCATAAACGTATTTACGTCGGCATGACCGGCGATGAAGCGGTATCCGACCGACGCGTTCAACAGACCATAGCCCGGTGCGAATTCGGAATTCAGATCGTTCGCCGCCGCGGTGCTGGCCGCATCGGTTTCCAACGACGCGTTCCAGCCGCTGCCGCCGTCCCATTTCAGTGCTGCGTAGAAATTCGATTTCGGCACGCCCGGAATGCGCGCGCCGGCGGCGACCGGCGTGTTCGGCGTCGTGCACGTCGAGGCGGCAGGGCAGGTAAGAAACGGTGATTCGAAATTCGCTTCGAGATAGGTGTACGCCGTCTCGACTTGCCACTGCTCGGAAATCGGATAGTGTACTTGGGCTTCGACGCCGCGCCGCCGCGCCTGGTCGATGTTCTGATACGTCGTGCGGCCACCGCTGGAGGTTTCCACCGCGAGTTCGTGACGCGTATCTGCCTGAAAAATCGCGACATCGAATTCGCCGCCCGCGCCGAAGCGGAATTTCGAACCGGCTTCGCCGTCACGCGTGCGCGCCGGTACGAGCGAAAAGTTGATGCCGGAACTGCCGTCCGGGCGATAGCCCAATTCGTTGAACGTTGGCGTCTCGAAACCGTTGCCGTAGGACGCATAGAGATGCCAGTCGTCCGCCGCTTTGAACAGCAGGCCCGCGACCGGAGTCGTTGCGCCGTAATTCACGTTGCCGCTGTCGTCGCCGTTCGTTGCGGTGATGTAGCGGTCGGTCGAATCGAAACGCACCTCGCTATGGCGCGCACCGGCGGTCAGCGACCAGCGATCGGCGAAATCCCATTTGCCTTGCAGGTATTGATCGAAGTCGGATTCGTTGTCCTGTTCGTCGCGGCGCAAATCGCCTTGCACGCCGAGAAGCGAGCCGACGAAGTTGTTGTAGCCGAGGCGATGTTGACGCTGCTGGTCGAAGCTTGTTCCGATGCTCAGCTCGAACGGACGGCCGGCGAGCATGTCATGGTAGGCCCAGCGCAGATCGCTGCCGCCGTAGTTGCCGTCGAGATCGATCACGCCGCCGGGACTCGTCGGACGTTGTTGCGTGGCCAGCGGAATGGACTGGAATTGCTGCACGTCGCGTTCGCCGTAATAGACGAGTGCGCGCACGCTTTGCGTCGACGTCAGGTCTTGATCGTAGATGGCGCCGCCCTGTTCCTGATGCACGCTTTTGCGTGTGTCGAACTGCGCGGCGACCGGTTGCGGCTGGCGCGGATTCGCATCGAATTGCGTACGCGTCAAACCGAGTGGATCGTCGGCGTCCGGCAGAGACACGGTGTTTGCGAGGAGCGTCAGCTTGCCGCCGTTTCCAATCTCGTAAGTAACCTTGGCGTTGCCGTTTTCGCGCTCGGCGCGCGCATGCGCGCGGTAGTTGTCAGTATAAAAATGCGAAAAATCCACATTGTAACCAAGCTCGTCCGTGCCGCCGCGCACGTTGGCCGCTGCGCGATATGTGCCGTAGTAACCGCCGTCGAAGGCGCCGCGGAATTCCGGCGCGCCTTGTCCGTCGGCGGTGAAAATCTGGATCACGCCGCCGGACGAATTCCCGTACAGCGCCGAAAACGGTCCGCGCAACACTTCGATGCGATCGGCCGAGTCGAGACTGAATGCGGAAACCTGGCCCTGTCCGTCGGGAGCCGTGGCCGGAATTCCATCCTGATAAATGCGAACGCCGCGCACGCCGAACGTCGAGCGCGCGCCGAATCCGCGAATGGAAATCTGTTCGTCCTGCGCGTAATTCTGTCGATCGCGCGCGATCAGGCCGGGCACGCCTTGCAGATATTCCGACGGATTGATGCCGGGTGTGTTCGCGTCCGGATCCTGCAGCGAAATCGAATCGATGGATGCGGGCAAATCGAATGCGGATTGACTCGTGCGCGTCGCGGTGACGACGATCGTGTTCAAACGCGGGTCGCTATCCGGATCCGCTAAAGCCGGAGCGGCCAACGTGGCGAACAACGCGACAGCGAGCAGCCGCAATGCGGGCAAATGACGCACGGGTTTTTCGTCCCTAAACAGTCCGCGCGATTGTGTCACGCGGTGCGCACGAATTGGATCACGATTTTCAGTAGCGCGACGTGCGTTCGAAACGCGCCGTCACTTCGGCGTGCGGATGAAGACGCCCCATGGCAGGCCGCCGACAGGAATCGACGTCAGCGTTTTGAACGACGCCGTATCGATCACGCTCACGGCATTGCTGCGTCCGTCGGCGGTATACAACTTCGATCCATCCGGCGTCATTCCCATGTTCCAGCAACGCTTGCCGACTTTCGCGCTGCCGACCACTTTGCTCGTTGCGACGTCGATTACGGACACCGTTCCATCGCCGCCGTTCGCGACGAACATGCGTTTGCCGTCCTTGCTCGCGATCACGTCGGCCGGCCGCGTGCCGGTCGCGATCGACGCGGTGACTTTTTTCGCGACCAGATCGACCACGTCGACACCGTTCGTGATCTCCTGCACGACATACGCGATCTTCCTGCCGGGTACGAGTGCGAGTCCGCGCGGATGGCCGGATGTCGCAATCTTCGCGATCGATTTGCCGGCGGCCAGATCGATCACGTCGATGTCGTTCGAATTCTCGTTGCTGGTGATCAGCCATTTTTCATCTGGCGTAAACACACAGTGTTCGGGATTCTGGCCTTGCGTGTGGATTTTCTTCGTCACTTTTTGCGAAGCGACATCGACGAACGTGACGACATTATCGTCTTCGACGCACACTGCGATCGTTTTTCCGTCCGGCGACAGCGACGCGCCTTCTGGACTTTGTCCGACCGCAATCGTCTGCTTGATTTGGCCCGAGGCGAGATCGACCACGACGAGCGAATTTCCTTTCGCGTCGACGACGAAGGCGTACTTCTCCGCCGGATCGGCGACGACGGCCTGGATCTTCTCGCCGATCTTGCCTTTCGCGGGCACGGTCTTGATGACGGTATCGGACGCGGTGTCGATGATCGAAAGCGTGCCGTCTTCCTGATTGCCGACGTAGGCTTTCGGCGCGGCGACGGCTGACGCGATAACGGTGAGCGAAAGCGCGGCGATGACGATACGTTTCATGCGAACCTTCCTGTTGTCGTCGTTTGCTGAGCGAGCGATCAGTGTAGTTCGTCGCCGCGATGTGCGACAGACACGAACACCGATGTCCGACGCAGACAACGACTCCCGACTTGCGGTAAAACTTGCGCGCCGCATTTCGGAAAGTATATTTTCATGACGTTCTCACACCTTCGTTTGCGCGCGGCCGTTCTCGTCGTGCTGTCGATCGGCGCGAACTGCGCTGTCGCGGACGCGGCCGACAGCGAAGAAGAACTCGGCACGATCCATGTCATCGGCATCGCACCCGGGCAGGGCGCGACGCTTGAAGAGAATCTCGTGCCGTACAACGTGCAGAGCGCGACGTCTGACGACTTCGAGCGCTCGCAGGTGCTCGACGTTACCGACTATCTCAACCGGCACGCGGCGGGTGTGACGATCAACTCGGCACAAGGCAATCCGTTGCAGCCCGACGTAAATTTTCGCGGTTTCACCGCAACGCCGTTGCTCGGCGGATCGGAAGGCATTTCGGTTTACGTCGACGGCGTTCGCGTGAACGAAGTGTTCGGCGACACGGTGAACTGGGATCTGATTCCGGAAGAAGCGATGTCGCGCGTCACACTGTTATCCGGCGCGAACCCGATCTTCGGACTGAACACACTCGGCGGTTCGATTCAGATACAGACCAAAAACGGTTTCACCGATCCTGGCACGCACGCCGAAGCCTACGGCGGTTCGTTCGGCCGCGATGAAGTCACCGTGTCCAGCGGCGGCAACCATGGCGAGTGGGGTTATTTCCTGCTCGCCAATCATTTCGAGGAAGATGGCTGGCGCGATCAATCGGACTCGCGCGCGAAAACGTTTATGGGAACGCTGAGCTGGCGCGGCGCGGATGCGACGTTCGATCTGCATCTCAATCACGCCGAAACGCGGTTGAACGGCAACGGCGCGCAGTCCATCGCATTGCTGCAGCAAAAATACGACAGCGTTTTCACGGCGCCCGATCGTACGCAGAATTCCTACAGCGGTATCACGGCGAACGGCACCTACCATTTCAGTGAGGATTTTTCGATCGCCGTCACGGTCTTTGGCAGGCAGGTGAACACGCGCTCGTACAACGGCGATGCGTCGGACTTCGACACATGCGCCGACAACACCGACATTCTATGCGGCGCCGATGACGCACCCGTGCTCGATCAAAACGGCAACACCGTTTCAACCGGTTACAACGGCATAAATAACATCGGCGTGCGCAAGCAGCGCAGCGTCGGCGGATCGTTGCAGGCGGTGTGGAAACAGGATTGGTGGAACATGCGGAACCAGTTCGTCGCCGGCGTCGACATCGATCACGGCCGCGTCAACTACCGTTCCGCGCTCGAGGCATCGACCTTGCAGCCCTGCAACGACGATCCGCAATTCTGTCTTGCTACGCAACCGAATGTCGGCATATTCATTCCCGACGACGCGTTGGCCGTGCACATCAGCGACATCAATCAAGGCTTGTATTTCACCGACACATTGTCAGCTACCGATCAACTCGCGTTCACGCTGTCCGGGCGCTACAACCGCACGCACACCGTCATCGCAGATAGCGGCGGCGACGATCCCGACCTCGACGGCGATCACACGTTCCACCGTTTCAATCCCGCCGTCGGCATGACATATCAGTTCAGCAAGGCGATCAATTTTTACGCGGGCTACGACGAATCCACGCGCGCGCCGACGCCGGTGGAGCTGACCTGCGCGAGTCCCGACGCGCCGTGCAGACTGCCGAACGAATTCCTTTCCGATCCGGATTTGAAACAGGTCGTCGCGCGCAGCGTCGAGGCCGGTTTTCGCGGCATGATCGATGCGATGCATTGGCAGGCGGGCGTTTTCCGCACGCGTAATCAGCACGATATTCTGTTTCAGACGACCGGTGGCGCGCTCTCAAACGAGGGCTTCTATGCCAATGTGGGCGATACACGCCGTCAGGGTTTGGAGGCGTCGTTGAACGGCAAAATGTTCGACAACCGCCTAGAATGGTTTGCCAATTTCGCGCACATCGACGCGACGTTCCAGACGTCATTTCTCGAAACCAGCGTGAACGATCCGAACGCGGACGATGATGGCGTCATCCAGGTCAACAAAGGCGACAGGATTCCCGGCATTCCGCGCAACGCGATCAAGCTTGGACTCGACTATCACCTCACCAATGCGTTGAGCGTCGGCGGTGATTTTCTCTACAACGCATCGCAGTATTACCGCGGCGACGAAAACAATCTGCTGCCGCCGATCGGCGGTTACGGCATTTTCAATCTGCGCGGATCGTATCGTTTCAACGACCACATCGCCGTGTTCGCGCGCGTCGATAACGTGTTCGACAAGCATTACTACAATTTCGGCACGCTCGGCGATGCGTCGGACGTTTATGACACCATCGACGATCCGCGTTTCTTGAGTCCCGGCATGCCGCGCGGCGCCTGGGCGGGAGTCAGCATCGACTTCTGATGTTCTGTTTCATCGTCATTCCGCGGCAGCGAGAATCCGGCGTAGACTCGTCCACCCCGGCGAACACCGCGTGCGATCGATGTCGAATCTGGAAACGCTTTCCGAACAGCGCTGCTTCGGCGGCGTGCAAGGTTTTTATAAACACGCGTCGGCCGTGAACAACGGCACGATGAAATTCGCCGTGTACAAACCGCCGCAGGCCGAAACGCAGCGCGTGCCGGTGTTGTATTACCTGGCCGGACTTACCTGCACGGAAGAAACGTTCGTCATCAAAGGCGGCGCGCAGCGGATGGCGTCGCAGCTGGGCATCATGCTCGTCGCACCGGACACGAGTCCGCGCAATACGGGCATCGAAGGCGAGTCGGCGGATTGGGAATTCGGCGCGGGGGCGGGGTTTTATCTCGATGCGACGCAAGCGCCGTGGTCGAAATTTTTCAACATGTATTCGTACGTCACAAAGGAATTGCCCCAGCTTATCGGCGAAAATTTTGCGGCGGACATGCGACGCGAAAGCATTTTCGGTCATTCGATGGGCGGACACGGCGCGCTGACCATCGCATTGAAAAACGCGTCTCGCTACAAGTCGGTGTCCGCGTTCGCGCCGATCGTCGCGCCTTCGCAGGTGCGTTGGGGTCAGAAGGCGTTGCCGCGCTATCTCGGCGACGATAAAAAAACATGGGCGGATTACGACGCCACGCAACTACTCTCGCGCGCTACGTTTCCTGGCGAAATCCTGATCGATCAAGGCGACGCCGACAAATTCCTGACGGACGAACTGCGTCCAGAACTTTTTGCGGAAGCCGCGCAGAAATTCGGACAGAAACTGAATTTACGCATGCAGCCGAAGTACGATCACAGCTACTATTTCATAAACACGTTTATGGATGATCACCTCAAACATCACGCAGCCGCCTTGCGCGCGTGACATAAAAAAACCCAAGACGGAAAACCAAGTTCGGAGGACGTGTTAGTTCATGAAAACCAGAGCAGCCGTGGCGTGGGAAGTGGGCAAGCCGCTGAGTATCGAGGAAGTCGATCTCGAAGGGCCGAAGGCGGGCGAGGTGCTCGTCAGGATCGTGGCGACCGGCGTGTGCCACACCGATGCGTTCACGCTGTCGGGTGCGGATCCGGAAGGCATGTTCCCGGTCATCTTCGGCCACGAAGGCGGCGGCATCGTGCAGGAAGTCGGCGCGGGCGTGACATCGGTGAAACCGGGCGATCACGTCATTCCGTTGTACACGCCCGAATGCGG
>CAZZYA010000199.1:0-6752 GCA_964658115.1 uncultured Rudaea sp.
CTGGCCGATCCGACACGCATCGACTGGATATTGACCGGCAACGACTGGAGCCAGCACTTCGCCGGGTGGGAAACCTACCGCACGGCTCCCTGGACATGGCCGCCCGGATTGAATCCCTATCTCTGGTATCCGATCGGCACGTCGATCGTGTTTAGCGATTCGATGCCTCTCTTCGCGATGCCGGCGAAACTCATTCGCAACTGGTTACCCGAACCGTTCCAGTACATCGGCATCACGCTAGCGCTCAATTGCGTGTTGCAGGGCGTGTTCGGTGCGCTGCTTATGCGACGAGCGAAAGCCACACCCGCAGCGACGTTGTCGGGCTGCTTGTTGTTTTTATTCGCGCCGGTTTTACTCTGGCGAATCGGCCACGACACACTTACTTCACAATGGCTGCTGCTCGCGGCACTTTGGCTTTACTTCGGCAACGACACATCGAGCATCGCACATCGAACCTTCGGCTGGTGGGCGTTGGCAGCCATCGCGGCACTCATGCATCCGTACTTGCCGCCAATGGTGCTTGCGATCGCATTCGCGTATTGCGTGCGGCGCACGGTGGTGGATCGAGAAGGGCGATGGAGTGACGGCATCGTCATGCTCGGCTCGATGCTGTCCGTCGTTGCATTGTCGTGGTACCTGAGCGGTACGTTTCTGTTGCGCGCGAAGGACACATCCGGCGGCGTGCCGCTTGGCGTCTACACATCGAATCTGTTGACGTTTTTCGATCCGGCTGGCTACTCGTCGGTGCTGCCGCCGATTCCCGGCGTGCCACCCGAGCAATGGGAAGGTGCGGCCTACCTCGGCATCGGTGTATTCGCGTTGCTCGCCGTGCTCATCATCGTAGGACTTTTGCGCCGGCAAGTTCCATCATGGCCGCGACGGCATTGGCCCTTGCTGGTTGTCATCGCCATCACCGCAGCGCTGGCGTTTAGCGGCACTCTGAAAGTAGGTGCGCAGACATTGACGAACTGGACACCGCATTCGCAGTGGCTTGCAGCCTATCGTGCTTCCGGGCGGTTCATTTGGGTCGCTTTCTATGCGCTGATGTTCGCCACCGTGTACGGCACAGTGCGCGTCTTGCCGCGTGCGTCCCCCGTTGCGCTCGGCATCGCGTTGTTCATGCAGATGTGGGATTTCGACCCGGTGCAGGTGCACTTCGCGACGTTGCGCTCCGGCGCCGGCTGGCCTGCGCCGGAGAAACTTCTCGCGGACGCGCGCTGGGACGATCTGCTCGCGAACCGACATCATCTGACAATGCTGCCACCCGAATCCTGTGGCAATGCAGCTCGGCCGCATCTGCCCTTCCAGTTACTCGCAGCGCGCCACGCGGCGACATTCAATTCCGGCTACCTGGCGCGCGCGAACAGCAAAAAAACAGCAAATTATTGCATCGCGCTCGGTGACGACATCGCCGCTAACCACTACAGCGACGACGAGCTCTACGTGATCGGACCTGACTTGGTCCATCGTGTCGCCGACGTAGCGGGCATGCAATGCGAAACACTGGACGGCTTTCTCGCCTGCACTTATTCGCGGCCACGCTGATCGAATTTCGCGCGGCGCCCGGCTGTGCAGGCGCGCTCGTGTAAACTGGTTTGCTCGACATTCGGAATGTCATGCGATATGTCAACGCCTGACGAAAAACCGCGCTCGGCAGTCGATGCGCACGTCTCACACGCCGATCAGACGTTGACATCGGGTACGCCGGCCACTGAAGTTCGGACCGCGCATCCTAACGGTCATTTCTATTCGCCCGTCGTCGATCCGACCGACGTTGCCGCGCACGCTGGGCAAATCTGGCCGCAACGGCCAAGCATTCTAGGCATCGATTTCGATGACGAAGGCCATCGCCACATTCTGGAATCGGTTTTTCCGCGATACATAGGCAAATACGATTACCCGGAAAACGTCTCCGCATCGGAACAGATCAATCATTTCTTCACGCAAAACACGCAGTACAGCTGGCTCGACTCGCGAACATTTTTCGTGCTGCTGCGTCACTGGCGTCCGCGTCGTTTGCTGGAAGTCGGGTCCGGTTTCTCCACCTTGCTGGCTATCGATATAAAACGGCGATTCTTGGAAAACTCGATGGAGCTCGTCTGCATCGAACCGTATCCTCGCCCATTTTTGAGCAGAGGACTCGTTGGCGTGGACCGGCTCATTCAACGAAAAGTGCAAGACGTTTCAATGGAAGAATTCGAACGTCTGGAAGCGGGCGACATCCTTTTCATCGATTCTTCGCATGTCGCCAAAACCGGAAGCGATGTGAACTTTCTTTATTTCGAAGTACTACCGCGACTGAAAGCCGGCGTACGCGTACACGTTCACGACATCTTTCTCCCCAACGACTATCCACGCGAATGGGTGCTCGACGAAAACCGAAGCTGGAACGAGCAGTACCTGTTGCGCGCGCTGCTGATGTATTCGATGGCCTTCAAGGTGGACTTCGCCTGTAGTTACGCCTTTTGGCGCTATCCGGAACTCGTGCGCTCTGCGTTGGCATTGCCAGATAACCGACTGTTCGGCGGCAGCAGCGTCTGGTTCCACCGTTGCTGAACAGGGCTAGTCAGGAATCGCTGACAGCCACGCCGGTGATCGCGCCAGACTTCTCAATGCATCATCACGAGCGCTCATTTCGCGCACACCCGTGCTTCATTGTCCATTTATATACTTCCTCGATTTCATGACCGTCGGCAACACGACCGATTCCGATCCGGCGATGAACAAGGGCGACGAGCGCGCTTTTTGCTACGTGCGCAGCCGCCACTTCTGAAGCGGGTCAGCGCGCCCGTTGCTCATCCAACGTCAGCGCCACCCTGTCGCGCAAATAAACCGGCAGCGCGTATTCCGGCGCTACGCCATGCCCACCCGCAAACTGCGGGGCCGCGAGTTGCGCGATGGCTCGCGCTTGGGGAAACCGGTTACCGTCGGCCCAGACCGGCGCGTTCGGCAATCGGCCGATCAAGGCATCGTGATACGCGGTCCATCCGCTGCCAACGATGCTCCATTGTGCATTTGTATACTTCGCCGCTTCCGGCAGCACGAGCATGCTTGCCGGTCCGACCGATTCGGCGCCGAGCGATTCGACAAGTCCGTCGGATTTGCGCCGGAACGCACCGGCGTAAACCTCACCCATGCGCGCATCGATGGTGGCGAGAATCGAGGCGTCACCGGCCGGCACATCCTGCGCGAGTGCGGCGAGCGACGACACCGGAACGACCGGAATATCGAGACCGAGCGCCAATCCTTGCGCTACGGAAATCGCCAATCGCACGCCGGTGAATGCGCCAGGGCCGCGGCCAACGGCGATGGCGTCAAGCGCTCTGCGCGACACACCCGCCTCGTCGAGCAACGATTCGATCATCGGCAAAATCAGCGCGGCATGGCGACGCGGCGCGAGTTCGCTGCGTTCGAGCAACGCACCGTCGCGCAACAACGCCGCAGAGCAATTCTCGGTGGAGGTTTCGACGGCAACGATCAAGGTGGGCATGGACGCATCCTACAGCGCGATACTGCGCGCCGTTATGCCATTAACGACCCGGCACATGGCGGCACGCGGATCGAGTTGAGGCGCGGCGCGGGCAGATCGGGCTACTCCGCGGGCGGCTGCCACAATTCGACGCGATTGCCTTCCGGATCCATGATCCAGCCGAATTTGCCGAACTCGGAATCCTGCACTTTGTCGTCGACCTGCACGCCTTCCTGACGCAGACGATCAAGCAACGCGTCGAGATCGTCGACGCGGAAATTGATCATGAACTCTTTCGTGCTCGGCCTGAAATAGTCGGTGCTTTCCTTGAACGGGGTCCACAGCGTCATACCGGGGCGCTTCTCGTCTTCGGCGAACATCGCGCCGCCGAAATCGCTGATGTTCAGCCCGAGATGTTTTCCGTACCACGCCGACAGCGCTTTAGGATCCTTCGCCTTGAAGAAAAATCCGCCGAGTCCCGTCACGCCCGCCATGATCCGCTCCTAGATTTGTTGCAGTGGGTTGGTATCGTAGCAGGCCGCGAGCAACGCGCCGAATTCGGTATCGACGCAAAATTCGCGTTCGTCGATGCATGCGATGAAACGGATAGGCTGACCGGCGTTGGTGAAGAACGCGGTACGAAAATCGCCGATGCGCGATAGCAGCACAGCGGCATCGACGCTTTCGATACCGCGTTGCGACAGGCCCTGTTTCATCAGTTGCTTGCTGACGCCTTCGAGCTGCCGCGCATTCGGCCAGACTATGCGTTTCCCGTCGAAAAATGCAACGTTCCAGATCGATCCTTCCGACACGTTGCCGTTGCGATCGACGAACAGCGCATCGTCGAATCCGGCTTGTTGCGCGAGACGACGGTGATGGAATAGCGCGAACGTGCCGACGTGTTTCACTTGCGGCACGTCTCGTTCGTACGAAAACGATTGGACGCGCAGCGGTTGCGTCGATACCGGCGGCGCGTCGGTCGCTGCGATCAGCACGTCGGGTGTCGCCGCGTCCGCCGGACGATCGCGGTTGTAGGCACGCGAAAAAATGTTGATGCGCACCGACAATTCGGAGTCGTCACCGTCGATCGTCTCGCGCAGCCAACGGCGCACGGCAGCGACATCGAGCGGATGTCCGAAGAAAAGTCGCGTCGACGCGTCGAGCCGTTGCAGATGCAGATCGAGTCCGCGCACGCTGCCGTTCGCCACGCGCATCGCGGTGAAGTGGCCGTAGTTGGTCGCGATCGGCACGCGAAGATCGTCGACCCGCGCCGGTGCGCCGTTGATCGTCAGTTTTGCGCTCGTCATTGCGCGAAGAACGCTTGCACGTCGGCCAGTTCGCGCGTGAGCGGAAGCGGCGGCAGGCTTTGCAGAAACAGTTTGCCGTAAGCGCGCGTCGTCAATCGCGGATCGCACAGCATCAGTACGCCGCGATCGGCGACATCGCGGATCAGTCTGCCGGCACCTTGCTTCAGCGCGATCACGGCAGCGGGAATCTGCCAGTCGAAAAACGGATTGCCGCCGGATTCGCGCAGAGCGGACAGGCGCGCTTCGAGCACGGGATCGTCCGGCGCAGCGAACGGCAATTTGTCGATGATCACGCAACTGAGCGCTTCGCCGGCGACGTCGACGCCTTCCCAAAAACTCGCCGCGCCAAGTAGTACACCGTTACCCGAACCGCGAAATTCGGTGAGCAATTGATGCCGCGGCGCGGTGCCCTGCACGAACAGTGGGAACGGCAGATCGACCAGCAATTCGGCCGCACGTCGCAACGCGCGGTGCGACGTGAACAGCATGAACGTGCGTCCGCGCGCGGCTTCGAGCACGGGACGCGCGGCGGCGACGACACGCTCGATGTAACTCGGATCGTTCGGATCAGGCAAACCTTTCGGTGCGTAGGCCAATGCCTGGCGTTCGAAATCGAACGGGCTCGGCAGGCTCATCGCGACGGGTTCGTCGAGTCCGAGTTGACGCGCGAAATGCTGAAATTCGCCGGCGACCGACAACGTGGCCGACGTGAAAATCCAGCTCGCGTGACTTTGCTCGCGCAACGTGCGCAGCGGCGGCGCGAGATCGAGCGGTGTGGCGTGAAACGCGAATCCGCTCGGCGAAAGTTCGTACCAGTGCACCGCGGCGTGCGCGGCCCCATCGACGATGTCGTGCAGGCGACTGCGCAGCGTTTCGGCGCGGTCGTACACCGCTGTCATCCCGCGCGAACGCTCCGACTGTTTGCTCAGCGCATCGGCGAGCGCATCGAGTGCTTCGGCCAGCGCGTGCATATCCGTTTGCGTCGGCGCATCGCTTTCGATCGCGCCGAAGCCGCCTTTCGCGGGCAGGTGATCGAGCGAGAGCCGCAACTTGCGAACCGTGGGCATCACGCCATCGATCGGTTCGCGCAGCGCGCCGAGCGCGCCAGTCACCGATGCGCATTCGGCCAACGCATCGTTCGCGAGTTCGGTGATTTGGCGCGAAGTGACATGCGTGGAAAAAAACTGCCCGGCCAGTTCCGGAATCTGATGCGCTTCGTCGAGAATGAATGCGTTCGCGCCCGGCAATATTTCGCCGAATCCCTCCTGCTTGATGGCGAGATCCGCGAACAACAGATGATGATTCACGACGACGACATCCGCTTCCTGCGCCGCGCGG
Organism: uncultured Rudaea sp.; assembly: GCA_964658115.1. Classification (GTDB taxonomy): domain Bacteria; phylum Pseudomonadota; class Gammaproteobacteria; order Xanthomonadales; family Rhodanobacteraceae; genus Rudaea. The sequence continues at coordinate 6,115 of CAZZYA010000199.1, forward strand.
CGCGCTTTCACGACAAAGCAGTCGCCGAACATCGGACATTCCGCGCCGACGCAATTCTCCGCGGTCGACGTCACACGCGGCCACAGCGGCGAATCCTCGGGCACCTCGGCGAATTCGCCACGATCACCGCTCCCTGTGCGCTGCGACCATTCGCGAGTTGCCTGCAAATGCGCGGCCTGTTCGCGCGATGCTAGGCGGCCTTCCTTGTGCGTTTGATCGAGGCGATAAAGGCAAACGTAATTGGCGCGGCCTTTCAACAAACTCGTGCGCAGCCGCGAACCGAGCACCTCGCGCACGCGGGGAAGGTCGCGGTGAAAAAGTTGGTCCTGCAGCGTTTTTGTGCCGGTCGAAATGATTATGCGTTTGCCCGAACGCAATGCAGGAACCAGATAGGCAAAAGTTTTCCCGGTTCCCGTACCGGCTTCCGCGATCAAGCTGTGGCCGTTCGATATCGCGTCTTCGACCGCATCGGCCATGTCCTGCTGCGAGGCGCGCGGCGCGAAACCCGGTACGTCCCGCGCGAACGGACCATCGGGCCCGAGCAATTCGCGAGCGCTCCAGTTATGCATCAAATCAATTGAACAATGAACCGGCGTGTATTTTCGCAGATATTGGTTGGGTTCGTCGCGGGAGGCTTG
>CAZZYA010000200.1:0-6735 GCA_964658115.1 uncultured Rudaea sp.
GCGCGGTCCGCGCACGCCCAGGGATGGCCGATCGCGGACAGAACCTGTGCGAGAAAGAAAACGTTTTTTGGTGACTTTTTGCCGTTTAGCAAAAAGTTACCCGCTCGTCGCGAGCGGAAGCTTGTGATCTTAAAAAAAAGTAACAAACAGAAACCCCGACCCAAAAACACTCACTCAGAAGACATCCCCGAATCATCCCCGCGTTTATCGCGCCGACTCTTGAACCGCTCAAGCACCTCGGCCGACCGCGCCCCAACTTGCCGCTCCGCCCATCGCTTCAGTACGCGCGCTCGCCGTTTACCCGTCTTCGGATCACGCACCGCCTGTTCGATATGCGACAACAACCGATCGACATTCTCGCGCGAAGGTTCGCCGGGTTCACGAGCGGCCGCCCACAAATCGATCCATTCTTCGCTGCGCTCGCCGGCTTTCATCGCACGTCGGAAATATTCCGGATCGTGACGTTTGATGCGCATCAGATCGATCGCGGCGGCGGCGAGTGTGATGGGACTGAGCACGAGATCGCGCGCGGCGCCGAGCAGCAACTTCAATTGCAGGATCGCGACCGACTTGACCAGCGAAACGGCTTTGCGTTTTGATTCGGCTTCCATCGCAACAGCGTAAATCGTTTCGGCGCGTTTTGAAAACGCCGTCGCGAGCGCAAAAATCATGAGCGAAGATCTCGACAATCCGGTGTGGTCATCCCTGACGGGCGAGCACGCCATGCTTGGACGCCGTACGGCGAATGCGGCGCGTTATTTCGCGGATGTCGCGCCGTTCGTCGGCGTCGATAAGGCGGCATCGAATACGAGCGACGAATTGACCGAATTGATCACCCCGGGCGAATCGGTGTTGTTCGTTGGTCCGGTTCCGGAAATGTCGGCGAATGCTTGGCGCATCGAGCCGCTTGAAGCGATCGCGCAAATGATCGGCGAATCGAAAGCGTCGCCGAACGATAACGTGACGATCACGGAATTGTCCGCGCAGCACGCAGCCGACGTGCTCGATCTCACCACGCGTGTTTATCCACATTATTTCAGGCCGCGCACGACGGCGATGGGTCGCTACATCGGCATCTACGACGGCAGCAAACTCGCGGCGATGGCGGGCGAGCGAATGCGCTTCGGGCGATATGTGGAAGTGAGTGCGATCTGCACCGATCCGACGCACCTTGGGCGTGGTCATGCGCAGCGACTCGTCAATCGCTTGATCGCGGATATTCGCGACGCGAGCCGAATTCCGTTCTTGCACGTGAGCCACCGCAATGTTCGCGCGAAGGCGTTGTACGAGCATCTCGGTTTCCGGTTCCGTGCCGACATCCCGCTCGTCGCCGCGCATCGACGCGCGGAGAAAACGTGCTGATGGAACCGTGTGTAAATTGTGGCGCAGCGCTTACCGGAGCATTTTGCGCAACGTGTGGACAGAAACGTTTCGTCGAAAGCGATCGGAGGCTCGGTCATCTCGCGCACCAGTTGATCTCGAGCGTAACCGATCTCGACGGCCGCGTGTGGCGCACGCTGCGCGCGTTGCTGTTTCGTCCTGGCTTGCTCTCGCGCGAATATTTCGAGGGACGCCGCGCGCGTTGGTTGTCGCCGGTAACATTGTTCTTCGCCGCGAGCGTGTTGTACTTCATCGCGCCATTGCACGGCAGCGATTTCGCACCGACGTTCAATCAGCAAGTCAGCGGACGCGTCCGGCAACTCGCGCTCGGTCCGGGCGACAAACCGCTGACATCGCAGCAAGTCGAATCATCGGGCCAGATGCATTCGCGTTTCACCTCGCCGTGGATCGACTCGCGCGTGCATGAACGCGACGCAAAATTACATGTGGCGACGAATGGTGCTGCCGGATATGGCTATCGCGATTATCGGCTCGCGTACGAGGCGAAATCGGACGACGTCAGCAAAGCGCTGATCTTGTTGCATTTGCCGTTCGCCGCGATCGTGTTGACACTTCTGTTCTATCGGCAACGGCGCTACTTCGCCGAACATGTGGTGTTTCTGATGCATTACATGGCGTTCTATATCGTCGTGCTGCAAATCATCGTGCAGTTCGATGCGTTGTACGAACTGCTTACGCCCGCGAGCTGGACGATTCCGGACGGCGTGCTCGATTGGCTGATGCGGATTCTGCTGGTGCTGTATGCAATTCTTGCGTTGCGTCGCGCTTATACGATCGGATGGATCGCCGCGTCCGGCGCGGCGGCAGTGATGTTGGCTGGATTGGTCGTCGTGAATATTTTCATATTCCGCACGGTCCAGTTCCTGGTGACGTTCGCGTTGACGTAGATATTGAATCCGCGCACGACGCACGCATGTCGATGCGGTGAAGCCGCCTGAACTCACCATTCGACTTGCTACGCGCGCCGACGCGGCTCGCATCGGTGAGATGTCGCGCGCCTACATCGAGCAAGGACTCGGCTGGAACTGGGATTCGCGGCGCGTGGCGAATAGCATCGCGCAACGCGACACCAATGTGGCCGTCGCCGTCGTTGGCAAGGAAATCGGCGGTTTCGGTATCATGCGTTATCGCGATAGCGATGCGCATCTGATGTTGTTCGCCGTGCGGCCGCTGTACCGGCGCAAGCGCGTCGGCACGTCGTTGCTGATCTGGCTGGAAACGACAGCGATTATCGCCGGTGTGGATTTGATCTGGCTGGAAGCACGTGCGAATAACGCCGAAGCGCTAGCTTTTTATCGCGCTTGCGGTTATCGAACGCTCGACAGGATGCATCGCTACTATTCCGGTGTTGAGGATGCGGTGCGTATCGGTAAAGATTTGAGTGATGCGGCGCCACCATCGTTGGCCGATCGATGACGCAGCATTGATTGTGCGCCGAGTGACCGCACATTGGAGCTTTGCGTCTTGTCGGGAAAAGTCATGTCTGCTGCAGCGCCGGTTTCCGTAAAAATCGATTTCGTGTCCGACGTGGTCTGCCCGTGGTGCGTGATCGGATTACGCTCGCTCGAAACGGCGTTGTCGCGTCTGGACGGTCTGGTTCAGGCCGACATCCATTTCCAGCCGTTCGAATTGAATCCGCGAATGGCGCCCGAAGGCGAAGACATCGCCGAACATCTGCACAAGAAATACGGATCGACGCCGGATCAGATCAAACGCAACGGCGAGAACATTCGCGCGCGCGGTGCGGAACTCGGTTTCGAGTTCGCGATGGACAAACGTCAGCGCACGTACAACACCTTCGACGCGCATCGTCTGCTGCATTGGGCTGACGAAGAAGGTAAAGGCAAAGCGTTGAAACACGCGCTGTTCGATGCTTACTTCACGCGCGGCGAGGACGTGAGCGATCGCGAGATTCTCGTGCGCGCCGCCACGTCGGCCGGGCTTCCGGCTGATCGCGCGCGCGACGTTTTATCGTCCGATGCGTACGCGGCCGACGTTCGCAAACAGGAACAGTTCTACGTGAATAACGGTGTGCAGGGCGCGCCTGCGGTCATCATCAACGATCGGCATCTCATCTCCGGCGGACAACCACCGGAGGTGTTCGAGCAGGCGTTGCGGCAGATCGCGGGCATCTGATCGAATCAGACGGGCGGTCCGAACAAAACGCGTGCGGCCTGACGAAATCCGGTCACGGCGCGCAGTTGCTGCCACAGCCGCATCCATGCGTGCAACGCGATGCGCAACGGATTGTGGCTCGTCACACGATGCACGAGGCCGAACTCGAGCGGCGCGTGCGGGACATCGCTGGCGAAGGTGCCGAACAGACGATCGAACACGATCAGCACGCCGCCGAAATTCTTGTCGATATATTCCGGATTGCGCGCGTGATGCACGCGATGATGGCGCGGCGTATTGAGGAACCACTCGAGCGGTCCGAGCCGTGGCACCAGTTCGGTGTGTAGCCAGAACTGATAAAGCAGATTCAGCGCGGCGACGGCGAGCACTGCTTGCGTGGGGAATCCGATGAACACGAGCGGTGCGAAGAACAGCGCGCCGCCGCTCAAACCCGATGTCCAGCCGAGCCGGTACGCGGCGGACAGATTGTAAGCGTTGCTCGAATGATGGACGGCGTGCGTGGCCCATAGCCACTGCACGCGGTGGTCGGCGCGATGCATCCAGTAATAACAGAATTCGAGCGTGAGCAGCAGCGCGATCCACGAATAAGCGTTGTTCATGGGAATCGTCGCGATGCGAATGCGCGCGACGAGCGCGAACACGGAGCCGGCGATGCCGAAACCGACAAAGCGGTTGACGAAAGCACGCACGATGGCATCGCCAAGCGAGGCGAAATATGAGCGCCAGTCGTACGCCTGGTGACGTGCGCGCTGCAAATAGATTCCTTCAGCGGCGGCGGCCAGGATCAAAATCAGCGGCAGGATGAGCAGCGTGCGGGGTAATGCGTTCATGGCGTTTCGGCGCGCGCCGCGCGCTTGGCGCGCAGGTACTGCGCGACTTCCTGCACCGACAGTCTACCGTCGTGGTTGGCGTCGATCTCGTCGAAGTGTTTGGCGGCGTGCGGCAGGCCTTTGGTGGCTTCGTCGCGGGTAAGCAGTCCGTCGTGATTGATATCGGCGGCGTCAAATTTCTCGCGCAACTTCGCGCCCGCTTTCTCGGCGCGATCCGCTGCCGGCGCGTCGGCAGCGTGGCATGTCGCTGCGGCCAGCATCGTCAATGCAGCCACTACCAGAACGTTCGATCGCATTCGTCTTCTCCGTCGTCATCGATGACTGGCGCGCGCATCGCGCGAGCTCGCCTGGACAAACGCGCAGGTGGGGCGATCGTTGACGAAGGGTGTGTAGCGAGGGAGTTTAAAAAAAGCCGGCGCTATCGTCCGCGAACGGATTTGCCATGGCGGAAAGCCGTCCGCGTGCTCTGGCCTCAGAGTCGCGAGGCGCCGGTAAACGGAGAGTCGATGTGCGGATCGCGCCGGTGACGACGCGATCCGCGGAGTGCTGCCTTGATTTACAGCGACGGGCAAATCGCCGGCCATACCTCGAAGTCACCACCGTTCTTGAAGATGATGTCGCCGTCATTGAGGTTGTTGAGCGTGAAGTCGCCCAGCACCGTCGTGTCACCCTGCATTGACGCCGAGATCGCGTACGAACCCGGAATGCTGTTCGCCATTGCAGTGACACCGGCAAGACCCGTGGCATCGGTGGTCGTCATCACGGTCATTCCGCTTGTCGAGCCGTTCGATAGAATGGCCGACGGACCGGTCAGTGGCGCGGAGAAGTCGATGTTCGCACCTGAAATCGGCGTGCCGTCGGAATCGGTGAGCTTGATCTGCAGCAAGCATTCGAACGCGGTGGTAACGTTCGCTACCTGATTTTTGCCGCTGGTCTCGACCACGATCGGAAGTTGCTGAGTCGTGTTGGTCAGCAGGAAATCCACATCGGTCAACAAACCGTCGCTGCTGGCCGCGACGAGATACGTGCCGGCGTTCGCGTTGGCCACCGCATCGATGGTGGCGAAGCCGTTCGCATCGGTGACAACCATCGTCGAGTTGCCGTCGGGCGGGAACGTCGCGGAAGGACCGCTACCCGGTGCTGTAAACGAAACCTGCAGACCTTGTTTGGCGTTGCCGAAGATGTCGGTGAGTTTCACGGACAACGGTACGTCGAATGCCGTGGAGACAGTCGCGCGCTGTGGCGTTCCACTGAACGGCGTGGCGATGGCGACGGCACCGGCGTCATTGGTCAAAGCGAACGATGCGCTGGTTGTGCCGCCCGGAACACTGGCGGTGACCACGTAGCTACCTGCCACGGAATTGGCGCGCGCGATGACGCTGGCGTGACCGTTGAGGTCAGTGAACGCGATCAACCCGTCCGGGAACGTTGCCGTCGCGCCGGCCAGTGGCGCTTGAAATGCCACCGGTGTGCCCGCGACCGCATGGCCGCTGCCATCGGTAACAGTGACACCGAGCGAATCGCCGAACAGCATGGTCACGGTCGCCGCCTGCGGCGTACCCGTCGGATTGCTCACGGTCGTACCGACTGCCGCAACGTTGGTCAGCGCGAACGACGCCGCTGGCAATCCTCCGGCCGTCGCGGTAACCGTGTAGTCACCGGGTACGCCATTGGCGACGCCGGTGACTTGCGCTAGACCGTTGGCGTCCGTTACGACTGTCGTTGCGGACAATGTCGCGCTGGCGCCCGACGTCGGCGCCGCGAAAGTAACGGTAACGCCAGGCACGCCGTCTCCTTCGGAGTCGAGCACTTCGACTGTCAACGGCGAGCCAAAACTTGTATTGATGATTGCCGATTGCGGCGTGCCGCTCGCCGGGCCGACCGACGCCGGCATCGCGTTGATCGGACCGCCATGAAGCGTGACATCGCTGAACGATACGGACGACAACAGACTCGCAGTCAGCAAATTCTGGGGATTGGAATACAGTTTCACGCCGATCTTTCCGCTCGCCGTCGCACCGGTTTCGTACACGAGCGTGAGTTTGTAGCTCGTGCCGCTGAGCAGTGAAAGCTCGAGCAGCGACGCATCACGCGTGGAAGCGAGTTCGGTCGTACCGCGCGTCAAGGCGATGCCCGCCTGTGCGCTGCTGAGCAAGCCGACATTGAGAGGCGTGTTCGCGTCGACGGTCGCGTTCAGCACATAACGTTTGGTCGGTGCGTACGATGTGCTGAGGTCTTGGCTGAAGTAGCCGGAGTTGTCGACGATGCCGACACCACTCACGCCGGCTAGCCCGCTGATCGTCGCGCTGCCGATGTTGACGCTGAGCACGGGTGGTGCGAGCAGGGCGAGAACGCCTTGATACGTGCC
>CAZZYA010000201.1:0-6680 GCA_964658115.1 uncultured Rudaea sp.
CGCCGCCGGGAATGTCCGCATTGCAGCGAGCGATTCAACACGTTCGAAACGGTCGAGATAAAACTTCCGGCGATCGTCAAAAGCGACGGACGTCGCGAATCGTTCGACGACCACAAGTTGCGCACCGGCGTCGAACGCGCGTTGCAGAAACGGCCGGTGGCGAGCGACGCGGTCGACAATGTCGTCCGTGCCGTCATCAAGGAATTGCGTTCGGTCAACGAACGCGAAGTGCCCTCGCGCCTGATCGGCGAATGGGTGATGACGGAACTCAAGCGGCTCGATCAAGTCGCGTACGTGCGTTTCGCATCCGTCTATCGCCGCTTCGAGGACGTGCAGGCGTTCCGCGAGGAAATTGAAAAGCTCGAACGCGATTTGCCCGAACTCGAAGGTCTGCAATTGCCGCTGCTCGGCGATACGCGCCTTCCGCGCAAGAAAGCGCAATGACCGAATTTTCGGCGGCGGACCACGCGCATATGGCGCGCGCGTTGCGTCTGGCCGAACGCGGATTGTTCACGACACAACCGAATCCGCGCGTCGGTTGCGTCATCGTGCGCAACGATGAAATCATCGCCGAAGGCTGGCATCAACGCGCGGGAGAACCGCACGCCGAAATATTCGCGTTGCGCGATGCCGTCGACAGAGCACGCGGCGCGACGGCGTACGTCACGCTCGAACCTTGCGCGCATTTTGGCAAAACCCCGCCGTGCGCCGATGCGCTGATCGCAGCCGGAATCACGCGCGTCGTCGCGGCGTGTGAAGACCCGAATCCGCGTGTCGCGGGCGGCGGTTTCAAGAAACTGAGTGACGCCGGCATCGTCGTAGCAATCGGATTGATGCGCGACGCGGCGCGCGAGCTCAATCGTGGATTTTTGTCGCGTATCGAACGAAGACGCCCGTGGGTGCGCGCGAAACTCGCATCGAGCCTCGACGGACGCACGGCGCTTGCAAATGGCGAATCGAAATGGATCACCAGCGAGGCATCGCGCGCCGACGTGCAACGCTGGCGCGCGCGCAGTTCCGCTATCCTCACCGCGATCGGCACCGTCCTCGCCGACGACCCGCGCCTGACAGTGCGCCTCGATGAACCGTTCGTCGCGCCGTTGCGTGTCGTTCTCGATCGCCAACTGCGAACGCCGCGCGGCGCGCATCTGCTCGACGGCTCCGCGCCGACGCTGATCATCCACGACGCGGCGGCAAAACCCGATGATCAATTTCGCGACGTCGAGCTCGCGGCGATTCCTTCGTCAAACGGAAATCTCGATTTCAATTCGACGTTCGCACTGCTCGCCGAACGCGGCATCAACGAATTGCAGGTCGAAGCCGGTCCAAAATTGTGCGGCTCGCTGATGGCAGGCGATTGGGTCGACGAATTGCTGCTGTACACCGCGCCGACGCTGCTCGGCGACACGTCGCGCCCATTGCTCACGCTGCCCGGATTCACGTCGATGCGTGAGGCGCCGCGTTGGAAAATCGCGGACCGCCGCCACATCGGCGAAGATACGCGCTTGCTGCTGCGGCCTTAAGTCATGTTTACCGGTATCGTGCTCGCGAAAGGTTCTATCACCGGCGTCGAAAAACGCGGCGGCGACATGCGGTTGCGCATCGCGGCCGGCGATCTCGACATGAGCGACGTCGCGCTCGGCGACAGTGTTTGCGTTGCAGGTGTTTGTCTCACCGCGATCGATCCCGATGCGACTGGATTCTTCGCCGACGTGTCCGTCGAAACGCTGTCGCGCACGACGCTCGGTTCGCTCGCCATCGGCGACGGTGTGAATCTGGAAAAATCGTTGCGCTTGTCCGATCGTCTCGGCGGGCACCTCGTTTCGGGTCACGTCGACGCGCTTGGTCGCGTCCTTTCCGTTACGCCCGATGCGCGCTCGCAGCGCTGGCGGTTCGAAATTCCGACGCACCTCGCGAAATATGTCGCGACGAAAGGTTCTGTAAGCATCGACGGCGTCAGTCTGACCGTCAACGATGTCGATGCGAACACGTTCGGCGTGAACCTCATTCCGCACACGATCGCGGTAACGTCGTTCGCCGACAAAAAAGCCGGCGACGCGGTAAACATCGAAGTCGATCTGATCGCGCGCTACGTGGAACGCCTGCGCGGCGAATCGACATGAGTTTCGCGGCCATCAACGAATTGATCGACGAAATCCGCGCAGGACGGATGGTCGTCATCGTCGACGATGAAGATCGTGAGAACGAGGGCGATCTCATCATGGCCGCCGAAACAACGCGACCCGAAGACATCAACTTCATGGCGCGCGAAGCACGTGGACTGATCTGTCTCTCGCTGACGCGGCAACGCTGCGACCAATTGCGCCTGCCGCCGATGGTCAGCGACAACGGATCGCGGCACCACACCAATTTCACCGTGTCGATCGAAGCGGCCGAAGGCGTCACGACCGGTATTTCCGCGCACGATCGCGCGCACACGATCCGCACCGCCGTACGCGCCGACGCAAAAGCCAGCGATCTGGTTCAACCCGGTCACATCTTCCCGCTCACCGCACAACCGGGCGGCGTACTGACCCGCGCGGGACACACCGAAGCGGCCAGCGATCTCGCGCAACTCGCCGGCCTCGAACCGGCCGGCGTGCTCGTCGAAATTCTCGCCGAAGACGGCACGATGGCGCGTCGTCCGCAGCTCGAAAAATTCGCCGCCGCGCACGGATTGAAGATCGGCAGCATCGCCGATCTGATTCGCCACCGTCTCGAAACCGAGATGACGATCGAGCGTGTCGGCGAGCGCGATGTCGAAACCGAGTTCGGCGCGTTCCGGCTCGTCGATTATCGCGATCGTCTGAGCGAACTGGTGCATTACGCGCTCGTGCGCGGTGACATCGACGATCACGAACCCGTACTTGCGCGCGTACACGTGCACGATTTTCTGCCGGACGTTCTGCACCTGAAAGGCGAAGGCAGCATTTCCATCGCCGCCGCGTTGCGTCATGTCGCCGCGCGCGGACGCGGCGTGGTCGTCGTTCTCAACGAACATCCCGACACGGGCGCCGCGCACGCGGCCAACCGCGAATGGCGCCGCCACGGCCTCGGCGCGCAAATCCTGCACGATCTCGGCGCACGTCGTTTGATCGTGCTCGGAACGCAACGCCGATTTTTGGGTCTGAGCGGATTCGGTCTCGACGTAGTCGGCTACGAACAACCTGTAAACTAGCGCCATGTCCGATTACGCGGGCGAACAGCGCGTCCATGCCGACGCGCGCTTCGCCATCATCGCCAGCCGCTGGAACCCCGGGATCGTCGACGCATTGATCGACGGTGCGCGCCGCGCACTGCGCGAGGATGGCGTTGCCGACGCGATGATCGATCTGATCCGCGTGCCCGGTGCGTGGGAAATCCCCGTCGCCGCCGCCAAACTCGCGCAAGGCGGACGTTATGCCGCTCTCATTGCGCTAGGCTGCGTCGTGCGCGGCGACACACGTCATTACGAGCATGTCGCCGACGGCTGCGCACAAGGACTCATGCGCGTTTCCGTCGACCATCGACTGCCGGTGCTCAACGGCGTACTCGCCGTCGAACGGCATGAAGACGCGCAAGTCCGCGCCGGTGGCGCGCACGGAAACAAAGGTGCCGACGTCGCGCGCGCCGCGCTTGAAATTGTGGATTTGTGGAAAAAGCTATGAGCAAGCCGCATCGTTCCGATGGAATCGATCTCGCCGCGCGGTCTCGCGCGCGACGCCGCGCGACGCAGGCGCTGTACGCCTGGCAGGTGAGCGGCAATCCGATGAGCGCGGTGATCGACGAATTCCGTCATGAGCAGGACATGGAAATCGCCGACCTCGTCTACTTCGAAGATTTATTGCGCGGCGTCGATATGCATTGCGCGGAAATCGACGCCGGTCTCGTGCCGTTTCTCGACCGCGACATGGCCCAGGTCGATCCGATCGAGCGCGCCGTGTTGCGTTTGTCCGCCTACGAGTTGCGTTATCGCCCCGATGTGCCGTACCGCGTCGTGCTGAACGAGGCGATCGAAGTCGCGAAACGCTTCGGCGCCGAGCATGGCCACACGTATATCAACGGCGTGCTTGATAAGGCAGCGAAGGAATGGCGCGGCGTCGAGCAACGCAATTCGCGTGATTGAGTTGGGTGAAACGTAGTGCCGCACGTGTTAACTACGGATTCGTCGCAACCAACATCATCGTCGTCGTAGCGATGACCGATGACCAAACCTACGTCGCCTCGAACGACACATTGTCGCGTGGATGAGTTTTCGCTCATCGATCTGATCCGTGAACGCTGTGCGATCGCGCGCGACGACGTCGCAGTCGGCATTGGCGATGACGCGGCGGTGTTGGCGGTGCCGGCGAATCATCAACTCGTGGTTAGCACGGATACGCTGGTCGACGGTGTGCATTTTCCTTTCGGAACGTCGCCTGCCGACATCGGCTGGAAATCGCTCGCGGTCAATCTTTCCGATCTCGCCGCGATGGGCGCGACGCCCGCGTGGGCAACGCTGTCGCTCACGCTTCCTCATGCCGACGCGCGCTGGATCGAGGAATTCTGCGAGGGATTTTCGGAGCTCGCGGGCGAGTTCAAACTGGCGTTGGTCGGTGGCGATACGACGCGCGGTCCGCTGTCCGTCACGATTGCGATCCACGGTTTCGTGCCCGAAGGTGCGGCGCTGCTTCGCCGTGGGGCGCATGTCGGCGATTTCGTGTTCGTGACCGGCACTCTCGGTGATGCGGCGGCGGGATTGCGGCGCGTCGCCGAGGCGTCGCTCGACGACGCACTCGTGCGCAGGCTCAATCGTCCGACGCCGCGCGTCGCGCAAGGTCTCGCACTGCGCGGTCGCGCGCGTTCGTGCATCGATGTGTCGGATGGTTTGCTCGCCGATCTCGGCCATCTTTGCGCGGCGAGCGGCGTCGGCGCGGAGATCGACGTCGACAGTCTGCCGGCGTCGCCGGAATTGCTTTCCGCGTTCTCGCGCGACGAGCGTCGTCGTTTGCAACTCGGCGGCGGCGACGATTACGAGCTGTGCTTCACGGCATCCGAAGCGATAGCGCAGTCGCTGCTCGACGATCTTGCGCGTAGCGGATGCGCCGCGACGCGCATTGGAAGAATCGTTGCGGGATCGCGCGTTCGTGGTTTCGACGCAAATGGTGCATTGGTGGATGTCGGCGTTTCCGGTTGGGATCATTTCCGCGCATGAGGGTTACCGTCGAGCAGCGGCGAATCTTGCTGGCACATCCTGCCGGATGGATCGCGCTGGGCTTTGGCAGCGGTCTGAGTCCGATGGCGCCGGGAACTGCCGGTTCACTCGCGGCGCTGGTGCCGTGGCTGATCGTTCGCGGCGTGAATCCGGTTTTCTATGCGGCTTTTTTGATCGCGACGTTCGCGCTCGGTGTGTGGGCGTGCCATTGGGTTGTGCGCAAAACGAACGTCAAGGATCCGTCGTTCGTGGTCTGGGATGAATTCGTCGGACAATGGATCGCGCTGCTGCCGCTCGTGATTCTAGCGCGCAGCGCAGGGTGGATAATTGCCGATTTTATACTTTTTCGCCTTTTCGACATTTGGAAACCGTGGCCGGTCTCGTTGGCCGACCGCGACATCGCGGGCGGACTTGGAGTCATGCTCGACGACGTCGTTGCTGGCGCGTATGCGGCGCTTGTGCTCGGCGCGGTGTTAGCGTTCGTGGGTTAGTTCCGACAGCGGCAGTCCGCGCAATCGCGGTGACTCGAGTTTGGCATCGGATTTGGGCGCGAGATCGTCGTCGTATGCGTTCCACTGACCGTTGGCTACGAACCAGAACGTGTCGTTGGTCAGGACACCGAGACACGGTTCCTCGCCCGGCATTTCGCGCCAGCGGCGCACGTCGGTGATCGTATCGGCGTCGCCGAGCGTTATCGCGAGTATGCGTGGCGTTTTCGTTCCGTTCTGCACGGCGATGAGCTGATCGCGATAGGCGTACAGGCCATCGATGCCGCGCACTTCGCCGCCAGCAGGCACGGCGAGTTGCGTCGCGGTGCCGTCCTTCAGCGTGACACGCCACAGCCCGGTCGAATAGTCGGCCAGATAGATCGAGCCGTGCTGTTTGGCGGGCGCCATGCCTTGCGGCGATTCGAATTTTCCCGCGGCGACAATCGTCGTGAAGCGATGCGTGGCGGTATCGAACCGCCAGATCGCGCCGGTACCGCTGTCGCTGGTCACGATCGTGCGCGCGTCGACGATGAGCAAGTCGCCAAGGTTCATGCGCGGATCGGTTTCGGGCAACGGCCAGTTGCCGACGCGGTGACCGTCGCGTGTCGACCAGGCCGCGATGCCCGTCGACGGATTGACTTTGAATGCGTGTCCGAAACTCGTCCACGCGGCCCACACCGTTTGCGATGCGCGATCGACGTGCAGCCCGAGCACGCTGCCGGGTGCATTGGCGAATTCGGTCGAGTGGCCGTCGTTCGGATCGACGGACGCGACGCGGTGTTCGCGGATGCCGCTGACGAGAAATCGCTTGTGCGCGGCGTCCCATGCGACGCCTTCGGGCAGGAAATCGCGCGGCAAATCCGTCGTGATGTCGCGCGCGGGCGCGCGCTGGTGGTCGCGCCGCGAAGCGTGATGCACAACTGGGCCGACGAGGCCCTGCGCTTTCGGCCCGGCCTCCGCGTGGCGGTGTACCACGGCCCCGATCGCGCGATCGATCCGGGCGCGGACCTCACGCTCAC
>CAZZYA010000202.1:0-6669 GCA_964658115.1 uncultured Rudaea sp.
AGTTCTGTCGATGCGCACACCAGTGCCGTCTCGTTTTTTGTTGTTCTGGATTTGCGTGGTCGGCCTCGCGCTTTCGCTCGCGATGGTGTGGGACGGCGTTGCGTGGCGCTGGTTCGCGGGAATCTTTGCGGCGCTGGTTGTTCTCGGATTAACCGACATGACGGCGCGGCGGCATACGCTGCGGCGGAATTTTCCGATCACGGCGCACGTGCGCACGTTCTTCGAATTCTTCAGGCCGATGTTGCGGCAATACGTGGTGGAATCGGATTACGAGGAAGTGCCCTTCTCGCACATGCAGCGCGCGATCGTGTATCAGCGCTCGAAGAACGTCGAGGACAAGCGGCCGTTCGGAACCGAACTCGATCTGTATGCCGACAACTACGAATGGATCAATCATTCGATGGCTCCGGCGAACATCGATACGCGCGATTTCCGCGTGACGATCGGTGGTCCGCAATGCGCGCAACCGTATTCGGCGAGCGTGTTCAATATTTCGGCCATGAGTTTCGGTTCGTTGTCGGCGAACGCCATCCGCTCGTTGAACGCGGGCGCGAAACTCGGCAATTTTTATCACGACACCGGCGAAGGTTCGCTGTCGCGCTATCACCGCGAGATGGGTGGCGACATCTGCTGGGAACTCGGCTCGGGATACTTCGGTTGTCGCAACACCGACGGCACGTTTTCGGAAGAACGCTTCGTCGAGAACGCGTTGCGGCCGCAGGTGAAGATGATCGAGATCAAGCTTTCACAAGGGGCGAAGCCGGGTCATGGCGGCGTATTGCCCGGCGCGAAGGTGACGCCGGAAATCGCCGAAGCGCGCGGCGTTCCGGAAGGCGTGGACTGCATTTCGCCGGCGCGGCATTCGGCGTTTTCCACACCGATTGGGTTGTTGCAGTTCGTGCAGCATCTGCGTGAAAAATCCGGCGGCAAACCGACGGGATTCAAGCTCGCACTGGGTCATCCCTGGGAATGGTTCGGCATCGCCAAGGCAATGAGCGAAAGCGGCATCCTGCCGGATTTCATCGTCATCGACGGCGGCGAAGGTGGCACGGGCGCCGCGCCGTTGGAATTCACCGATCACGTCGGCGCACCGCTACGCGAGGCGTTGCTGCTCGTCCACAACACGCTCGTGGGATTGAACCTGCGCGACAAGATTCGGCTCGGCGCGAGCGGGAAGATCATCACAGCCTTCGATGTCGCGCGCACCTTCGCGCTCGGTGCGGACTGGTGCAATGCGGCGCGCGGTTTCATGTTCGCGCTCGGTTGCATCCAATCGCAAAACTGCCATACCGATCGGTGCCCGACGGGCGTGGCGACGCAGGATCCATCGCGATGGAAAAAACTGAACGTACCGGACAAATCCGAACGCGTGCAGATGTTCCACGAAAATACGCTGAAGGCGTTGAAGGAATTGTTGGCCGCGTCGGGTTTGACGCATCCGAATCAGATTGGTCCCGAACACGTCATCCGGCGCGTGTCGTCGACCGAAGTGCGCTCACTGTCGGCGCTCTATCATTTCGTCAAACCCGGTGAATTGATCGGCGGAACGCCGGACCATGTGGTGTTCAAGGTGTTCTGGGATGTGGCGCGGACCGATAGTTTCGCGCCGCCGAAGACCGTGCTCGAACAGCATCACACCAAAGTGCGCTGAAATTCAGGACAAAAAAAACCCCACGCGGCTCGCATCCGCATGGGGTTTAGGGATGACGAGTCCCTGGAGAGATGAATTCAGGCGGACAGGCGGCTCAGCGCTTCATTGACGCGAGCCAGGCGCTGTTCGAGCGGGCTCAGCACGCGCCCGTCGTTGGCGGATTCTTGAGACCGAACATGTTCGATGGCCATTTCGAGACGGCCCATTTCGATCATCAGGTCATGACGGAGGAAGAGCGGATTGAGACTGAGCGTATCGACGACTGCGAGCATGGCACTAACCCCTGTGTTAGTAGTCCGGAGCGTGTCTCCGGTGACGCAAGGGATAATGCTAGAGGTGTGCCAACGCGTAGGATGGCCTGCCACCATGCGTGTTTCCGTCGGTTTCAACTATTCGGTGACGCGCCGGGACTAAAGGTGACGCAGCAATTGTTGTGTCACTCAATCTGCGGGTTCGCATGACGCGATTCACACTTCACTAACCCTGCGTTGCGTTATTATTCGCCGCGATTAGTCAGACCGCCCGCGTTTCTTCTGCGCGGCAAGAATTCCGGTCACTGGCGCCCGGCATACGGTCCTCTTGGATTCCCCCTGTTCCTAAGACCGCCGGGCGCCAGCCTCATTCCCTTTAAGTCCTTTCGAAGCACGCTTGTATAATGCGTACCCGTTAGGTGCGCGCAATGACAGCTTCGTCTTCAACATTCGATGTGATCGTCGTCGGTGGTGGCCATGCCGGTACCGAAGCGGCGTTGGCTTCCGCGCGTCTGGGCGCACGCACGCTGCTGTTGACGCACAACATCGAAACGCTCGGGCAGATGAGCTGCAATCCAGCCATCGGCGGTATCGGCAAAGGGCATTTGGTCAAGGAAATCGATGCACTCGGCGGCGTCATGGGTTGGGCGGCCGATCGCGCCGGCATTCAGTGGCGCACGTTGAATGCCTCGAAAGGCCCGGCTGTTCGCGCGACGCGTTGTCAGGCTGATCGCGTTCTGTATAAGGCGGCGGTGCGGCGTCGACTCGAAACGCAGCCGAATCTCTCGATCTTTCAGCAAGCGGCCGACGACCTGAAAATGAGCGGCAATCGCGTGACCGGCGTCGTCACTCAGATGGGCTTGACGTTCAATGCGCCGCACGTCGTCCTGACGGCAGGGACGTTCCTCGCCGGCAAGATCCATATCGGTTTTTCGACTTACGCCGGCGGCCGCGCCGGTGATCCGCCTGCGACGACGCTCGCCGAGCGTTTGCGCGAACTGCCACTGCGTGTGGATCGTCTGAAAACGGGCACACCGCCCCGCATCGACGGACGCACAATCGATTTCAGCGAACTGCAGGAACAACCCGGCGACACGCCCATGCCGGTGTTTTCGTTCATGGGTTCGCCGGCGGATCATCCGCGCCAGATCAGTTGCTGGATCACGCACACGAGCGGGCGCACGCACGAAATCATCCGCGGTGCGCTGGATCGTTCGCCGTTGTATACCGGAAAGATCGAAGGCATCGGGCCGCGCTATTGTCCGTCGATCGAGGACAAGGTCGTTCGTTTCGCCGATAAGACATCGCATCAGATTTTCGTCGAGCCCGAAGGTCTCGAAACCAGCGAAATTTACCCGAACGGAATTTCGACGTCGTTGCCCTACGATGTGCAACTCGAGTTGGTGCATTCGATCAAAGGTTTCGAAAACGCGCACATCACGCGGCCTGGCTATGCAATCGAATACGACTATTTCGATCCGCGCGGATTGAAGACGAGTCTCGAGACCAAAGCCATCGACGGTCTTTATTTCGCCGGCCAGATCAACGGCACGACAGGCTATGAAGAAGCCGCCGCGCAAGGATTGATCGCGGGACTGAACGCCGCTCGCGCCGCACTCGGCAAAGATTCGTGGTCACCGCGCCGCGACGAAGCGTATATCGGCGTGCTCGTCGATGATTTGCTGACCAACGGCACTACGGAGCCGTACCGAATGTTCACCTCGCGTGCGGAATATCGACTGCACTTGCGCGAAGACAACGCCGACTTACGTCTGACGGAAAAAGGCCATGAACTCGGCAGTGTCGATGCAGATCGCTACGCCGCGTTCTGCCGAAAGCGCGATGGTGTCGCGCATGAGACGCAACGGCTGCGCTCGATCTGGGCTGCGCCGGCCAACGCGTTGGGAGGCGATATCGAAAGCGAACTCGGCATCGCGCTGACGCGCGAAACGAATGCGCTCGATTTGCTGCGGCGTCCGGAAATGACTTATGCGGCGATCACGCGGGTCGCCGGAATTGGGCCGGCCGTCGACGACGCACAGATCGCCGGGCAAGTGGAAATCGCCGCGAAATATGCCGGCTATCTGGATCGCCAGCAGGAAGAGATCGATCGGCAACGCCGCCACGAAACGACGATCATTCCAACGCATTTCGATTATGCGCGCGTGCGCGGCCTTTCCGCGGAAGCGTTGCAGAAACTGCAGCGCGTTCGGCCGGAAACGGTGGGTCAAGCGGCGCGCATCGCCGGCATGACGCCGGCGGCGATCTCATTGTTGCTGGTGCATCTCAAGCGGCGTCAAGCTGCCTGAAAAAATCGGCGGCATCGCGCCGCCGACGGTCTTCATGATTTCAGTGCGCTTTCGGCACGCGGTTGCTGGTGGCGCTGAATTCCTTGGTCGCGTGGTCGTAAAGCTGTTTGGCGTCCGCGTCTGACACTTCCGACGTCTGGCCGTTGGCGATCTTGTCTTTCAGAACGAGATTGCCGTTGTCGTCCCAGCCCACGCGCGTGGTGGCGAACGGTTTCGCGTTGCCGCCGCTGGATTCTTCTCGCACTACCACCCACGGCTTGTCGTTCTGGAACGCCATGCGCGTGGAGATGCGGCCTTTGTCATTGTCGAGATCGGTTATTTCGCGCACGAACTTCACCTTGCCGTTCGAAGCGAATGCGTCCCACGCGGTCGAAGAATTGTCGTCCTGCGAGGAACCGTTGAAATGGATCATCGAACCGACTTGCGCATATGCGCGATTGAATGCGTCGAACAATTTTTCCGAGGGTGTCGCTTCGGGCGCGACGACGACGGCAATGTTCGACGCCGATGCTCTATTGGTCAGCACGGGATACTGCAGCACCGGCAAGTAGTGTCGATCGCCGTCGGTGAGCGTGACTTCGAGTGAATATGTGCGCTTCGGATCGATCGTATGCGGATCGATCGGGATAGTGAATGCGATCGGTGGATGACTGGCATTCGGAATCGTGGTTTGCGCGACGGGCGTCGCCGTCTGCGAAACATCGACGACGCGCAATTCCACTTTCGCATCGTTGCTCAAATCATGCGGATCCTTCAGCGCAACCGTGCCGCTCACGCTGGAGGCGATCGGTGCCGCGGGCGCCGCGGGCGGTGGTGTCGGCGCCTTGTTGCAGCCGGCCAGAACAACGAGCGCGCCTAGCGCATACAGCCCCAGATTTCGCATTCTTTTCTCCATGAAAATATCGTTTACGAAAGATTACGTGCTTCGTCCCTACGACGGCTGAATCCGCGTTGGCGTTGCAGGACCCCGTATTTTAACGGCATACGGTCGGAATTGAAATACGAGATGCTTCGTATCACACCTAAACCGCGGTGGGACAGGTATCCGAGAGCCACTCGACAGAAATTGACACTGCAGTTAACTATTTGTTACGTTCGAGGGTAGGGGTAAGACCTCTACTGCGGGCCGATGGCTGAAAAGTTCAAGCAGAGGGAGTTAGTTTTCCAGGGATTGTGCTGATTTTCGTCGTAACGGCTACCAGCCGGCGGCCGCCGGCGCACCATTCGATGATTTACGTTGGGGATAATTCAATGAAACAGCAAGTACTGGCTTCTTCGATCCTCGTAGCCCTTTATGCGACCACAAGCGTGGCGCAAACCGCCGATCAAACCGAAGACAAGAAGAAAACGCTTGATACGGTGACGGTGACGGGATCCCTGATCCCGCAAGCACAGGTCGAAACGGCCTCGCCGACGATCACGATTACGGCCCAGGACATCTCGCGACAAGGTTTCGCGACGATTTACGATGCGCTGAAGGCGTCGCCCGTCGCAAATGGTGGCGTGCAGGGCAACCAGTCGTCGGGTGGATTTACGCAAGGCGCGCAGACGATCAGTCTTTTCGGACTGCCGCCGAACTACACGTTGATCCTGATCAACGGCAAGCCGATGACGAACTATCCGCTGGCCTATAACGGCAGCAACGCGTTCACCGATCTTGCGAACATTCCGACGGCGATGGTCGATCACATCGACATCGTGCCCGGCGGCAACTCGGCGATTTACGGTTCTGCGGCAATCGCTGGCGTCGTCAACATCGTCCTCAAGGACAAATACTCCGGCTTCGACGTCGACTATCGCTACGGTGATTACACGTCGGGTGGCGGTCAGAACAGCCGTCTGCAGTTTAGCGGCGGTGGCACGTGGGGCAACCTCGATGCGATGTTCTCGCTGGAGTTTGAAAACCAGAAACCGATTTTCGCTGCCGATCGCAAGGAAACGCGCGATCTGGCGTCGAATCCTTCGCTCAACGGCGCAGCGCCGATTCCTTCGCGCTCGTTCCTGATTCTCGACGGTCTGACCGGCAAGTACATCGATCCGGGCGCGGCGACGTGCGCACCGCTGACGTATCTGTTCGGCGGCACGACATCGTATGCGTCGCGCCCGGTGCCGAGCAATCCGTCGGAGAGCGAATACTACTGCGGCACGACGGGTCAGTATCGCGCTACTTCGCTGCTCAATCGCAACCGTTCGGCGAGCGCGTATACGAACCTGACCTACCATTTAAACGAAACTACCGAGCTGTACGCGCAGATTTTGTTCTCGCGCTCCGCGCCGCAATACAACATCGGTGGTGCGTTCCAGTTCTGGCAATCGAACGAAAATCCACTGGCGTCCAACTCCGGCTATTTCTGGAACGGACCGGCGAACGATCTGCAGGAATGGCAACACATCCTGGCGCCGGAAGAATACGGCGGTAATACTGGCGCTGGCGCGGAAACCGTCTATACGCGTAACT
>CAZZYA010000203.1:0-6577 GCA_964658115.1 uncultured Rudaea sp.
CATCAAAATCGACTGGAACATCGCCGACGGCCATCGCCTGAGCGCGCGTTACAACGAAACCAAGGGCGAGCAGCCAGTCATACAGGGTAACTTCACCGGTTCCAGTCCAGCGCTCGGCCTGTCGAGCTACTGGTATGCGCAGGACCGCAAGCTGCGTCAGGGCGTGCTGAATTTTTATGACGACTGGACCAGCACGTTCTCGACCGAAGCGTCGATTTCTTACTCGAAATACGAGTCGACTCCGACGGTGCTCGCGCAGCAACCGATGGTGACTGTGTATGTCGATCGCAACGATCCGTCGACGCAAAACGCGAGCGTGGTTCTCGGCGAAGACCAGTTTCGCGATTACAACGTCCTGAATGTCGACACGACCACCGCGTTCTACGCAGGCACGTGGACGTGGGGCGATCATCAAACCAAAGCGGGAGCGGACTGGCAGCGCGACAGTTTCTACAACCTGTTCGGTCGCACCGAGTTTGGCACTTACACCTTCAACAGCATCGCCGATTTCGCCGCCGGCAAATTCTCGGCTTATACGCTGTACTACCCGGCGCCCGGCTACGGTTTGAACGACATCGCCGCGGAATGGAAACTCAATCAGTACGGATTGTTTCTGCAGGATAACTGGCAGATCACGCCGAACCTTTCATTGTTGTACGGCCTGCGCTACGACCTACCGCAGGCGCAGGGCAAGCCGTTGTACAACGCGGCGTTTTCCAGCGCGTTCGGTTTGCCGAACAACGGCACACCGGACACGGGCGTGCTCGAACCGCGCTTCTCGTTCAACTACACCTTCGACGCCGACTACAAAACACAACTTCGGGGCGGCGCGGGCGTATCCGAAAGCGTGACGCCGGGCGTTTGGCTATCCAATCCCTACACCAACAATGGCCTGACGCTGTTCACCACCGGCGCTAGCAGCGGCACGTTCAACCCCGATCCGTTCACCCAGGTTCCCCCGCCGGGCACGCCACCCGCGCCGGAAGTCGACGTGACCGATCCGAATTTCAAACTGCCGACAGTGATGAAGGCCAGCGTCGGCTTCGATCGCGAATTGCCGTGGTGGGGACTTGTTTTCACTGTCGAAGATCAGTACCTCAACACGATCAACGGCGTGCGCTACGAGAACCTCAACTACGGCGCACCAACGGGCACCTTGCCGGACGGCCGCGTGAGCTATTGGAAAAATCCCTACTACACGTGCGATGCGACCGGCAAATGCACGAGCGCGAGCGGCCCTGCGCCGAACCGCAATCCCAAGTACTACGACGTCGTTTATCTGACGAACACCAACAAAGGCATGGCGAACTATCTCGCCCTGCAGTTGAGCAAGCCGTTCGGCGATGACTGGTTCGGCAGCGTCGGTTTTGTGACCGGCCATGCCACTGAAGTGAATCCTGGCACGTCCTCGCAAGCTGCTTCGAACCTCAACAAGAACGTCGTGCTGAATCCGAACGAAGACGAAGCCAGTCCGAGCAACTACAGTTTCAAGCGTCGCGTGATTTCTTCGCTGACGTATCAGCATCACTTCTTCAGCGACTACCTGTCGAGCGTCTCCGCCTTCTATGACGGCCACACCGGTTCGCCGTATAGCTGGGTGTTCGGCAACGACGTCAACGGCATTTGCTACAACACCACGATCGGATCGAGTAGTTCGAGCAATTGTCCGTACGGCCTGGCGTACATCCCACGTCAAGGTGATGTCGAATTCGCCAGCGGTACAAGCCCGACGGTGATCCAGCAGTTTTATGATTTCATCAACGGCAATAAATATCTGCGCGATCACGTCGGACAAGACGCGGGCCGCAACGGAGTCGATGCCGGCTGGGTGAACCAGATCAACCTGAGTTTTCGTCAGGAAATCCCGGGCATCTGGAAAGGTCGCGGCGAAATCAAGTTCGACATTTTGAATTTCACCAACCTGCTCAATAAGAAATGGGGCAACGTATACGACATCGATTTCCCGTACGCGCGCACCCTCGCCAGCTTTGCCGGCGTGGACCCGGCGACAGGCAAATTCGTATATACGCTGCCGACATCCGGCGGAAAATACGCGCCGGGTTCGCTCAAGCTCGAAGATCAATATGCGCAGTCGCGCTGGTCGTTGCTCGTAACGGTTCGATATACGTTTTAGCGCGATCATCCTGATCGCGAAGAAGATCAAAAAGCGGCCATCCGTGGCCGCACTGCTGAAAAGAGCACGGCGTCCGAAGGGCGCCGTTTTTCTTTTTTGCGTTAAACTTTTCAGGATGAACACGACAAACACGAAACTCGCCACAGTAACCGCCCGCATTTCTCCCGTCGCGGGCATGGATATCCTCTCGCGCAACGAGGTCAAACGTCTGCGCGACGCCAGTCACGGCGGCCTGCACAGTCTGCTCAAGCGCTGCGCGCTCGCGGTGCTTACTTCCGGCAGCGAAAACGACGATGCGCTCGACATCTTTCAGCGCTATCCCGATTTCGATATCCAAGTGCTGCAACAGGATCGCGGCATAAAACTCGAACTCAAGACAGCGCCATCGAACGCTTTCGTCGACGGCAAGATCATCCGGGGCATCAACGAACTTCTGTTCGCCGTGGTACGCGACATCGCCTACATCGCGACGCAAGTCGACGCGGGGCGATTCCAGCTCGACGATTCACACGGCATCACGCACGCCGTGTTCGAGATCCTGCGTAATGCGCGATTGCTGAAGCCCAACGTCGAACCGAACATCGTCGTGTGCTGGGGCGGGCATTCGATCTCGCGTCTCGAATACGACTATACGAAAGATGTCGGCTACCAACTCGGCCTGCGTGGATTCGACATTTGCACCGGCTGCGGTCCCGGTGCGATGAAAGGACCGATGAAGGGTGCCGCGATCGCGCACGCCAAGCAGCGTCTGCGCTCCAAGCGCTATATCGGCATCACCGAGCCCGGCATCATCGCCGCGGAATCGCCGAACGCGATCGTCAACAATCTTGTGATCATGCCGGACATCGAGAAACGTCTCGAAGCGTTCGTGCGCACCGGACACGGCATCATCGTGTTTCCAGGCGGCGTCGGTACAGCGGAAGAAATACTGTATCTGCTCGGCATTTTGCTCAATCCAAAGAACGACGGCATCCCGTTTCCGCTGATCTTCTCCGGTCCGCAAGAATCGGCGACGTATTTCGAACAGATCGATGCGTTCCTCAAGCTCGTGCTCGGCGATTCGGTGTCGCAACACTATCGCATCGTCGTCGGCGATCCGGGCACGACCGCGCGCCTCGTCGCGAAAGGCATTCACGAGGTCCGCCAATATCGCCTGCACAATCAGGATGCGTTCTTCTTCAACTGGGCGCTCACCATCGAGCACGAATTCCAACAGCCGTTCCGTCCGACGCACCAGAACATGGCCGCGCTGAATCTGCATCGCGATCAGCCACGACATCTGCTCGCCGCGAACTTGCGCCGCGCATTCTCTGGCATCGTTGCCGGCAACGTGAAGGAAGACGGATTGCGCGAGATCGCCGCGAATGGTCCATTCGTCATCGATGGCGATCACGACATCATGCGCGCCCTCGACAAACTGCTGGCGAGTTTCGTCGCGCAGCAGCGCATGAAGTTGCCCGGCAAGGAATACGTGCCGTGCTATCGCGTCAAGACGTAATGGAAACGGCCGCACGCGATTTCGCGCGCAGCCGCGTTAGAAATCACTGCTGGTAGCGTTCCTCGCGAATCGGATCGCGGCGGTGCTTGACGAGTTTGGCTTTGTGTTTCTTGATCTGCGCGTCGACCTTGTCGGCGAGCGCATCGATGGCGGCATACATATCGGCCGCTTGCACGTCGGCGTGGATGGTCTTATGGCCGACGCAGTTGACGGTGGCTTCGGCCTTCTGCAGAAGTTTTTCCACACTCAACACGACGGTAACGTTATTCAGATGATCGAAGTGTCGGCCGACGCGCTCGAGTTTGGCCGTAACGTAATCGCGCAATGCGTCGGTGATAGGGACCTGATGGCCCGTGACGATGATCTGCATAACTACCTCCTGAACTGGTTCGGGGTCGTCCGGCGTCGCAATCAACGCCGCGACATCTGTTTTGACCTGCGTGCGTAGCGCGGGTTCCCGCGAAATCCCCCTTAGCCCAGCCGGCTGCGTTCGTTCGATGACGGAATGTGCAGCGCTTCGCGGTATTTCGCGACGGTGCGCCGCGCTACTTCGATGCCGCGCCGGTTCAGTTCGGCGGCGAGCGCCTGATCCGATAGCGGTTTGACGGGTTTTTCTTCGTCGATGAGTTTTCGGATCATCGCCTGGATCGCCGTAGCCGACGCCGCTCCGCCATCGATGGTCGAGACGCCGGACGAGAAGAAATATTTGAACTCGAACGTGCCGCGGGGCGTGTGCAGATATTTGCGAGTCGTCACGCGCGACACCGTCGATTCGTGCATGCCGATTTCTTCGGCGATGTCGCGCAACACGAGCGGCCGCATCGCTTCCGCACCGAATTCAAGGAACGCACTTTGCGCACGCACGATCGCCGTCGCGGTTTTCAGCAACGTTTCCGCGCGCGTCTGCAGACTTTTTATAAGCCAACGCGCTTCCTGCATCTGACCGCGAAGATACGTCGCGTCATCGCGGCGCGCACGCGCAATCAGCGAGCTGTAGTGTTGGTTGATGGCGAGTTTCGGCTGGCAGTGCGGACTCAGGCTCACCACCCATTTGCCGCCGGTGCGTTGCGCGTACGCATCGGGCGCCACGAATTCGGTCTTGCTGGGATTGATCTGCGCGCCTGGTTTTGGATCGAGCGAACGAATCAGCGCAATGGCCGCGTTGAGATCGTCCATCTCGACCGTGAGTTGTTTGCACAGTCGAACGCGGTCGTTGCGCGCGAGCGATTCGAGATGTTCGCGCGCGATCAATTTTGCGGTGATGAGCCCCGGTGATTCGGCGGCGTCGAACTGATCGAGCTGCACCAGCAAACATTCGCTCAGATTCCGCGACGCGATGCCGATCGGATCGAAGTGCTGGATGCGATGTCGCATCGCTTCGATCTCGTCGAAATCGGCCTGATGATCCATGCCGGCGAGGATCTGCTGCAGCACTTCGTTGCTTTCGTGCAGATAGCCATCGTCGTCGATGGCTTCGATGATCGCCGCGCCGATCGCGCGATCGCGCGGCGACAACTGCGTGAGATTCAATTGCCACAACAAGTGGTCGCGCAGATCTTCCGGTTCCTGATCCTGCGACTCCATGCTTTCCGCGTCGTCGGGCGCGGGACCGCCGCCGTAGTCGAAGCGATCCATGCCCATTTCCATGTCGCCGTATTCGATATCGGCGGCGACGACTTCCGTTTCGCTGCTCGCGGTTTCGGCAGGCGCTTGCTCATTGCTGTTGGTGACGTCGGTGCTCTCAGCCCCATCGGCGCCGTCGGTTTCGGCGTTCGACGGATCTTCGATCTCCAACAGAGGATTCGATTCCAGCGCTTCCTGTAGCTCCATTTCCAACTCGACGCTCGACAGTTGCAGCAGGCGGATGGCCTGTTGCAATTGGGGCGTCAACGCGAGTTGTTGATTGAGACGAAGATGAAGCGCGGGTTTCAAGCGATGATCCTGCAACGAAGTCCGGTAGCAAGGATAATGCCGGATCGGGGCGCTTCGTCAATCGGCAATTCAGATATATACTGCCCGCGATAGAACACGCCTCAGCGTGAGTTCATTTTGAAATTTTTTTCGCGTTTCGCGCGCGAAATCTTGGCGCTCCGTGTTTT
This sequence comes from uncultured Rudaea sp., assembly GCA_964658115.1. Lineage (GTDB taxonomy): Bacteria > Pseudomonadota > Gammaproteobacteria > Xanthomonadales > Rhodanobacteraceae > Rudaea. The sequence goes on from CAZZYA010000203.1 coordinate 5,732, forward strand.
CGTCGACGCGCCTTCCCGCATCACATCCGGAATTCCTTGCCCAGATACACTTCACGCACTTGCTCGTTCGCGAGCACCGTCGCGGGCGGACCTTTGGCGAGCACCGCGCCGTCGCTCATGATGTAGGCGTGATCGCAGATGCCGAGTGTCTCGCGCACGTTGTGATCGGTGATGAGAATGCCGATGCCGCGCGCTTTGAGCTGACGCACGATGCGTTGAATCTCGACGACCGAGATCGGATCGATGCCCGCGAACGGCTCATCGAGCAGCATGAATCGCGGTCTCGCCGCGAGCGCGCGCGTGATCTCGACGCGCCGCCGTTCGCCGCCGGACAGGCTAAGCCCCTTGCTGTCGGCGATATGCGCAATCTGCAGTTCGTCGAGCAAGGATTCGAGTTCCTTGCGGCGGCCCGATGCATCGAGATCGTCGCGAAGTTCGAGAATCGCAAGCACGTTCTCGGCTACGCTGAGGCGGCGAAAAACCGACGGTTCCTGCGGCAGATAACCGACGCCGAGTTTGGCGCGTACGTGCATCGGCATTTGAGTGATGTCGTGTTTGTCGAGCGTGATTCGGCCAGCGTCCGCGCCGATGAGGCCGACGACCATGTAGAACGTGGTCGTCTTGCCGGCGCCGTTCGGGCCGAGCAGGCCCACGACTTCGCCTTGCGATAATTCGAAGTCGAAATCGCGGACGACCGTTCGTCCCTTGAAACTTTTTTGCAGTCCGACCGCTTTGAGCATTATTTCTTGATCGCCGATTTGTCGGACTTCGGCTTCGGTGTGCCAGGGAATCCGCAGTTGTTGGTGGACGGCGTCGCCGGCGTTTTGTTCGACGGTTGCAGCACCA
>CAZZYA010000204.1:0-2460 GCA_964658115.1 uncultured Rudaea sp.
CGAGCAACGCCGCAAGCGCGCCACGCAACTCGCGCGGATGATCGATCAGCACCGGATCGACCTTGCCGCGCGCGCGCACGGCGCGCGCGAGTGCGCGACCATCAGCACCCGCGATCGGCGCTTCGCCGGCCGGATAAACCTCCGTCAACACGAGCACGTCGACATCCGACAGCACGTTCGCGAAGTCGTCGAGCAGATCACGCGTGCGCGTGTAGCGATGCGGCTGGAACGCCACCACGAGCCGGCGCTCCGGCCAACCGCCGCGCGCTGCCGCAAACACCGCGCCGAGTTCACGTGGATGATGTCCGTAATCGTCGACCAGCAGCGCCTTTCCCTTGTCGAGCGCCAGTTCGCCGCGCAATTCAAAACGACGGCCGACGCCCTGGAATTCGCTCAGCGCATGCGCGATCGATTCGATGTCGATGCCGAGATGCCAGCCGACCGCCGCCGCTGCGAGCGCGTTTTGCACGTTGTGCAGGCCGGGCAGATTCAAGGTCACTTCGACCGCCGATTCCGCATCGGGCAGCTGCAGCGCGAAATGCATCCGATTGCCGTGTTGACGCACGTTCGTCGCGCGCACATCGGCTTTTTTATCGATCGCATAAGTGATCGCACGACGTGCCGTCGCTTCGGCGAGTTCGCTGACTTCCGCATCGTCGATACACACCACAGCGATGCCGTAAAAAGGGAGACGATGCAGGAAATCGCCGAAGGCTTTTTTCACATTGGCGTAGTCGCCGCCGTAATTTTCCAGATGATCGGCGTCGATGTTGGTGACGATCGCGATGACCGGATTGAGCAGCAAAAACGATCCGTCGGATTCGTCCGCTTCGGCCACCAGATATTCGCCCGTGCCGAGCCGCGCGTGCGTGCCGGCCGCGAGAAGCTGACCGCCGATCACGAACGTCGGATCGAGTCCGCCTTCGGCGAGCACGCTGGCGACGAGGCTCGTTGTCGTCGTCTTGCCGTGCGTGCCGGCGACAGCGATGCCGCGCCGGAAGCGCATCAGTTCGCCGAGCATTTCCGCGCGCGGCACGACGGGCACGCGGCGTTCGCGCGCGGCGATCAGTTCGGCGTTGTCGGCCTTGATCGCGCTGGATACGACGATCACATCCGCATCCGCGACGTTCGACGCCGTGTGACCTTTGAAAATCCTGATGCCGAGATCGGTGAGACGGCGCGTCACCGTCGATTCGGATTTGTCCGAACCCGACACGCTGTATCCGAGATTCTTCAGCACTTCGGCGATGCCGCTCATGCCGGCGCCGCCGATCCCGATGAAATGCACGCGATGGAAATCCTGACGGATCCAGTCGCGCGGACGGCGATTCTCGATAGGAAGTTTCCGCGCGATCATGCGGCCACCGCCAGGCAAGCGTCGGCGATACGCGCAGCCGCATCGGGCCTGGCGAGCGCGCGCGCTGCTTGCGCCATCGTCAGCAATCGCGCACGTCGGTCGCTTGCATCGCCCGCGAGCACATCGCGCAATGCAGCGCCGAGTCGAGTGGAGAAGCCGTCGCCCTCTTGCACCAGCTTCGCGGCGCCGCACGCAACGAGCGCTTGCGCGTTGTGTGTCTGATGATCGTCCACCGCTGCGGGGAACGGAACCAGAATCGCTGGCAGTCCCACGGCGCAAAGTTCCGCCAGCGTCAACGCGCCAGCGCGGCAGACCACGACATCGGCCCACGCGTAAGCACCGGCCATGTCGTCGATGAACGCATCAATTTGCGCATCGACATCGGCATCCGCGTATATCTTTTTTGTGGCGTCGAGATGCTTCGGTCCGGACTGATGGCGGATTTGCGGACGCTGACTCGTCTCGCGCAAAACCTGCGGCAATATCGTGTTGATGCCAGTCGCGCCCTGACTTCCGCCGAGCACGAGCAGTCGAATCGCGCCATCTCGTTCGGCGAAACGCTGCGCGGGCGGCGGCACCTCCGAAATTTCCCTGCGCACCGGATTACCTACCCATTCGCCGTGCGCGATCGCGCCATCGAAACCGCACAACACTTTTTTGGCGAGGTGAGATAGCGTGCGATTGGTCACGCCCGGCACGCTGTTCTGTTCGTGCACGACGAGTTTCACACCCGACAACCACGACGCGATGCCACCCGGACCCGATGCGAATCCACCGAGCGACAATGCACTGCGCGGTTTCGTTCGACGCAGGATTTTCGACGCGGACAAAATCGCGCGAATGATGCGCAGCGGTGCCCCGATCAACGTACGCCAGCCTTTGCCGCGAATGCCGCCGATGTCGAGCGTTTCGATGGGCAATCCGGCTTTCGGCACGAGCCGTGTTTCCAGACCGCCCACGCTGCCGAGCCACAATACCGGCACGTTGCGCGACTGCAGTTCCTGAGCGACCGCAATGCCAGGGAAAATGTGTCCGCCCGTGCCGCCGGCCATGATGAGAATCGGTGCGTTGCTCATGCGCGCACCGCCGTCGCGAGTGCCGAC
>CAZZYA010000204.1:2470-6477 GCA_964658115.1 uncultured Rudaea sp.
TGATTGCGTTTCGGCATTCGCAGGCGCTTGTGCGCGCGAAACTTCATAGCTGATGCGCAACAGAAATCCGACCGCGACGCAGGTCATCAGCACACTGGATCCGCCGGAACTGATCAGCGGCAGCGTCAGCCCCTTCGTCGGAAGTACACCGAGGTTCACGCCAATCGATACAAGCGTCTGCAAGCTAATGCAGGTTGCGATGCCAAACGCGCAGTAGCCGGCGAAACGCTGTCCGCGCTCGACGGCCTTCAGGCCGATCAGAAATGCGCGGCCGACCAGCGCGGCGAACAGCAGCAGGACGAGCACGATGCCGGCGAGGCCCAGTTCTTCGGCGATCACCGCGAGGATGAAATCGGTGTGCGCCTCGGGCAGGTAGAAAAGTTTCTGCACGCTCGCGCCCAGGCCCACGCCGAACCATTCGCCGCGCCCGATCGCGATGAGCGCTTGCGTGAGCTGGAATCCGTCGTCGAACGGATGCTCCCACGGATTGAGGAAGGAGGTGAGCCGCTTGACGCGATAGTCCTGCGTCATCGCCGCCCACGCGAGCGCGGGCATTGCCGGAATCGCGAGATAAAAAAGGTTGCGCATGCGCGCGCCGCCGAGCCACACCATGCCGACCGATGTGCCGATGATCAGCGCGGCACTGCCGAAATCGGGTTGCGCGAGCAGCAACACGACAAGCACGACCGCCACACCGATCGGCTTCACCACGCCGAACAGTTTGCCGTGCACGCTGTTCTCGTGCCGCACGAGATAACTCGCGATGTAGATGACGAACAGCAGCTTCACCGCCTCGACCGACTGAAAGCCGATGAAGCCCAAACGGATCCAGCGCCGCGCACCGTTGATGCGCATGCCGAGTCCCGGCACGAACACCAGCAGCAACAGGATGATCGCGAACAGCAGCAGCGAGAACGCGTTGCGTTCGAACCAGGCGAGTTCGGTGCGCATCATTACGATGCACAGCGCGACGCCGAGGCTCAGGAAAACCAGATGGCGAATCAGATAGTAAAACGAACCGACATGCTGGCCGTCGGCGATCGCGATGGAACTCGACCCGACCATGATCGCGCCGAGCGCCGCGAGTCCGCATGCGGCGATGATCAGGCCCATGTCGTAGCGGCCTTTCGTTTCGTCGATGCGCATGGCTTGTGTGTTGAATCCGAACATCAGCGCACCTTCAACGTGGCGAGGCCGATGAGGACGAGTACGACGCTGATGATCCAGAACCGCACGATCACGCGCGGTTCCGGCCAGCCTTTCAATTCGAAATGATGATGGATCGGCGCCATGCGAAAAATGCGCTTGCCGGTGAGTTTGAAACTCGCCACCTGCAAGATTACGGAAGCGGTTTCCATCACGAACACGCCGCCCATGATCAGCAGCACGATTTCCTGGCGCACGATCACTGCTACGCAACCGAGCGCGGCGCCGACGGCAAGCGCGCCGACGTCGCCCATGAACACCATCGCCGGATACGCGTTGAACCAGAGGAAACCGAGCCCGGCACCCGCCAGCGCACCGCAAAAAATGCACAGTTCGCCCGCGCCGGGCACGGCGGGAATCTGTAGATACGTCGAGAAAATACTGTTACCGGCCGCGTATGCGAACACGCCGAGTGCCGACGCCACGAGCACCGTCGGCATGATGGCGAGTCCATCGAGGCCATCGGTGAGATTCACTGCGTTGGAAAATCCGACGACGATGAAATAACCGATGAGCACAAAAATCATGCCGAGCGGAATCGCGATCTGCTTGAACAACGGCACGTATAAAGCGATCGCCGACGGCGAATTTTCGTTCATCACGTAGAAAATGCCGATCGCGGCGGCGAGTCCGCACACCGACTGCCAGAAATATTTCCAGCGCGCGGGAAGCCCGCGGCTGTCTTTCAGCACGAGTTTTTTGTAATCGTCGTAGAACCCGATGACGCCGAACGCGACGAGCACACCGAGCGTGATCCACACATAGCGATTGTGCAGATCGGTCCACAACAACGTGGCGACGACGACGGCGAGAATGATCAGTGCACCGCCCATCGTCGGCGTGCCCGCCTTCGATAGATGCGACTGCGGACCGTCGCTGCGGATCACCTGTCCGGCTTTGAGCGCGGCGAGTTTGCGGATGAGGTCCGGGCCGAGCAGCAGCGCGACGACGAGCGCAGTGAGCGCACTCATGATCGTACGGAACGTCACGTACTGAAAAAGATGCAGCGAATTGAATTGGCCTCGGAAAAGTTCGGCGAGTTCAAGCAGCATGTCGCTCGCCTCCCGTCTTCGCGTTTTCGCCACGCAACGCGTGAACGACGTGCTCCATCGCCGAACCGCGCGAGCCTTTCACCAACACATGGATGCCCGGTTTCACATCAGCGGCAAGTGCGGCAATCAGCGATGCCTGATCATCGAAATGATTCGCAGTCTCGCCGAACGCCTTCGCGGCGGCGGCGGAAAGTTCGCCGACGGTGTACAACCGCGCGATTCCGCTGTCATGCGCGAGCTTGCCGGTCTGCGCGTGCAGTGCGCGCGCGTCGTTGCCGAGTTCGCGCATGTCGCCGAGCACGAGCCACGCCTCGCCGTCTTCGGATACGAGCGTGGAAATCGCTGCGGCGGTCGAACCGGGATTGGCGTTGTAGCTGTCGTCGATCAGCGTCCAGCCGCCGGGCATTGCGTAGCGTTGCAGACGGCCTTTCACCGCGGGCGCCGCTTCGAGTCCTTGTTTGATCCGCGCGAGCGGCACGTCGAGCGCGATCGCGCACGTGGCGGCGGCGAGCGCGTTCTGTACGTTGTGACGCCCGTTCAGCGGCAACGAAATTTCGCTGCGCTCGCTGTTCGCGACGAGCGTGAAGCGTGCATGCGCGCCGAGCTGAATGTTTTCGGCGCGCACATCGGCATTTGCGCCGAAACGAATCACGCGACGCGAGCCGGCGAGATTGCCGAAGAACGTCGCGAACGCGTCGTCCGCATTGATCACGACGAGACCTTGCGCGGGCAGCGATGTATACAAAGCGCCTTTTGTCTCAGCGATACCTTCGAGCGAACCCATGCGCTCCAGATGCGCCGGCGCGACGTTGTTGACGAGACCCACGTCAGGCCGCGCGATCGCGGCCAGATACGCAATGTCGCCGTGTTTGCCAGCACCCATTTCGAGCACCGCGAATTCCGCATCCTCGGGCAGGCTCAGCAACGACAGCGGCAAACCGATTTCGTTGTTGAGGTTGCCGGCGTTCACGTGCGTGTTGCCGTGCAATTGCAGGATGGACGCGAGCAGCGTCTTCACCGTCGTCTTGCCATTCGACCCCGTGATTCCGACTACTCGCGCACGGCGCTGCGCACGCACTGCACTGGCGAGATCACCGAGCGCCAGCATCGTATCGGATACGATGACCTGCGGAATGTCGATGGCAAGTGGACGCGTCACCAGCGCCGCTGCGGCGCCGGCTTTTTTTGCGGCTTCAATGAAATCGTGCGCGTCGAAATTTTCGCCCTTGAGCGCAACGAACAGACCGCCGGTCTTCGGTGCGCGCGTGTCCGTGAACACGCCTTGCACGCCGACGTTCTTGCCGCGCACGCTGCCGCGTGTCCACAGTGCGACATCGGAAAGTTGCAGGCTCAGCATGGCCGCGACTCCAGCGCGCCGCGCGCGATGACTGCGTCGTCGAAGTCATGTTTTACGCCGCCGACTTCCTGATACGGTTCGTGACCTTTGCCGGCGATCAGCACCACGTCGCCGGCGCGCGCATCGCACACGGCGGCACGGATCGCGGCGTTGCGGTCGCGCTGGACGTTCGCGCGTTCGCGCTGATGCAGGCCGGCGAGAATGTGCGCGACGATAGTGTCGCCGTTCTCGCCGCGCGGATTATCGTCGGTGACGATGATGCGGTCGGCCAGGCGTTCGGCGATCGCGCCCATCTGCGGGCGTTTGCCCTGATCGCGCTCGCCGCCGGCGCCGAACACGCAAATCAGTGCGCCGCTCGTGCACCGTCGTGATGAAGGCGACCCCGAAACTTC
>CAZZYA010000205.1:0-6463 GCA_964658115.1 uncultured Rudaea sp.
CATGCCGCGCAGATCGAGCGCGCGATCGAGCATGCGATGACCGAATTCGACGGCATCTTCGTGCTGCAAGCGTTTGAGAAAATGCCGGATCGCCGTGCGTGCCCGCGCGGAAACGACCCACTCCAGCCATTGCGGATTAGGTAGTGCCGATGGCGCGGTGATGATTTCGACCGTCTCGCCGGAATTCAGGCGTTGACGCAACGGCACGAGTTTCTTGTCGACGCGCGCGGCAACCGCATGCGTGCCGACATCGGTGTGCACGGCGAAAGCGAAATCGAGCGCGGTCGCGTTGCGCGGCAGTGCGAGGATTTGTCCCTTCGGCGTGAACAGGTAAACCTCATCCGGAAACAGATCGACCTTGACGTTCTCCAGAAATTCCAACGATGATGCTTCGCGCGTCTGCGCTTCGACCAGACCCTCAACCCATTCGCGCGCACGTGTCTGCGCCGCGGTGGCGGGCTCGGCGGATTTGTAGGTCCAGTGCGCGGCGACGCCGCGTTCGGCGATCTGATCCATGTCCTCGGTGCGGATCTGGATTTCGATCGGGCCACCGAACGGTCCGAACAGAACGGTGTGCAGCGACTGATAACCGTTCGCTTTCGGGATGGCAATGAAATCGCGGAAGCGCGAGTCGAGCGGTTTGTACAACGAGTGAATCGCACCGAGTGCGTGATAGCACTCCATCGTCGCGCTGACGACGACGCGGAAACCGTACACATCCATCACTTGCGCGAAGGTTTTGTGTTCGGCGCGCATCTTGGTGTAGATGCTGTACGGCGATTTGATGCGGCTGAATACGCGGTTCTTCACGCTCTCGGCGGTGAGCCGCGTCGACAGTGCGTTCTCGATTTTCGACATCACTTCGCGGCGATTGCCGAACGTGCTTTTGATGCGCGCGACGAGCGCGCGATGACGCATCGGATGCAGCGCTCGGAATCCGAGTTCCTGCAGTTCCGACTTGAACTTGTTCATGCCGAGTCGCTGCGCGATCGGCGCGTAGATGTCGAGCGTTTCGCGCGCGATGCGTCGGCGCGCGGCCGGTTCCATCGCGCCAAGCGTGCGCATATTGTGCAGGCGATCGGCGAGTTTGATCAGGATCACGCGCAGATCGCGCGCCATCGCCAGCAACATCTTGCGGAAACTTTCCGCCGCGGCTTCCTGCAGGCTGCGGAACATGACCTTGTCGAGCTTGGTCACGCCATCGACGAGCGCGCCCACGGTGGATCCAAATTCGCGTTCGAGTTCATCGCGCGAAAGCGGCGTGTCTTCGAGCGTGTCGTGCAGGATCGCGGCGATGATCGTTTCGGCGTCCATGCCGAGATCGGCGAGGATCGCCGCGACCGCGACCGGGTGCGTGATGTAGGGTTCGCCGCTTTTGCGAGTCTGACCGGCATGCGCCTGCGCGCCGATCAGATACGCTTTCGTGATCCGCGCGATTTGCTCGCGCGGCAAATAATTCAGCCGGTCTTCGAGAGCCAACACGTCGGCAGGGAGTCTTTCCTGCAACGCCGTGTTCATCAGCCGTCTCCGCGATCAGGCTGCCGCGCGCGGACAACGCGTCGCGCGCCACATCGGCGTTGCGCGACGCTGTCGGGACGAATCGGCAGCCGTCGGTTTCATTACAGGTCGTCGCCGCCTTTGGAAAGATCGTCGTCCATTTCGGCCGCGGCCCATTCCATCGCTTCGCGTTCGGCCTTCTCTTTCTCCTGCTTGTCGATCTCGGAGATGAGTTCGTTGGTGACTTTGCCCGCCGCGATCTCGCGCAGGGCGAGCACGGTCGGCTTGTCGCTCGATCCTTCCACGAGCGAGTCGGCGCCCTTGGAAAGCTGACGTGCGCGTTTGGTCGCCATCATCACCAGCTCGAAGCGGTTGTCGACGACTTCAAGGCAATCTTCTACGGTAATACGTGCCATATCTAAAACCTTCGCTGTATCATGCGTTTACGAACTTGACATTCTAGCTGCAATGCGGCAATTCGAGCAAATTTAACCGCTTGGCAGTACTATATGCGTCCCAGTTGTGCCCTGCAAAAGGCCCCTGTCTCAAACGGGTTGCTTGCATTAGGCTTACAACGGTAGCCGGCAACTACGCGTAAGTGCGGCGGCGTCGGAACGCTTAGGACACGGATAACCTATCGCATGCACAGCTCGCTCTTTTTTTCGCCGAGTACGCTACGTCGACTCGGCCTGGTTTCGTTGACGGTTCTGTTGGCTTCCTGCGCGACGCCCATGCCGCGCACGGACGATCCGTTGCAGAACTTCAATCGCAAAATGTATGCGTTCAACGACCTTGCCGATCGCGTGGCGATTCGTCCTGCGGCGGTCGGATATCGCAAAGTCACGAACGAAACGACGCGCCGGCTGGTCAGCAATTTCTTCGCGAATGTCGAATCGCCGGTCACGATCGCGAACGATCTACTGCAGGCGAACGTCAAGGAAGCGGGCAAAGCGTCCGCGCGCTTCGTCATCAACACGACCATCGGTGTGCTGGGCCTGTTCGATCCGGCCAGCGAAATGAACATTCAGGCGAGTGCGACGGATTTCGGCGTCACGCTGGCGAAATGGGGCGTGCCGGAAGGTCCGTATCTCGTGTTGCCGCTGTATGGTTCGACGACGGGACGCGATGTCGGCCGTATTCCGGTCGACGATTTCGTGTTCGATCCGCTGCACTGGTATTCCGACAGTCACGATCTCAACTTCAACGCGCAATACGCGCCGACGTTGCTGTACCTCATCACGTTACGTTCGTCGGGCATCGACGCGGAAAGCCTGCTCGAAGGTGTCTACGATCCGTACATTTTCTATCGGGACGCGTATCGTCAGCGTCGTCTTTATGAAATCTATCGGGGTAATCCGCCGATCGAGGCGATCCAGATCCTGCAAGGCACGAACGACATCGAGGATGCCGACAAGCTGCTGAAGGAACAGCAGGATTACGAGAACAAAACCAAGACCACCGCGCCGAACGGTCACTGACGCTCAGGTCATTCCGAGCAGTTTGTCGACCGCAGAAAGTTTGGCGAGATTGCGCAATCCCTGTGGCACGCGCTTGTAGCGCAATGTTACGCCTTGCTGGTTCGCACGCGCCGCCCACGCGATCAGCACGGCGAGCGTTGCGCTATCGGATTTTTCCAGCGCGCTGAGATCGATATCCATCGTGCCGCCGGCACGACCGGGTTGCGGCATGCGCGCGAGCGCCGACGCGGCGTTCGAATACGAAATCGCCCCGGACACGCGCAGCGTGCCCAGGGTATCGGATTCGACGCTGAAGAACGGCGCTCGGTTCACCTGATTATTTCTTTTCTTCCTGTTCCATCTTGTCGAGCGCGGACGCGCCTTGCGTTTCGAGACGTTGCGTCAGCGCATCGAGACTCGATTTCTTGATTTCCGCGTCGACCTGATTGCGATAATTCGTCACGTACGAAATGCCTTCGATGATCACGTCGTACGCTTTCCAGTCGCCTTGCGCGGTTTTACGGAACGCGTAATCGACCGGCACCGTCTTGCCGTCGTCGAGCACGACCTGCGTGCGAACGAGCGAACGCTTGTCGTTGAGCTCGCCCTGGAACGGCAACACTTTCACGCGGCCTTCGGTGTATTTGAGCAGGCCTTCGGCGTAACGGTGCGTGATCGAGTTGTACATTGCCTTGGCAAAACGTGCGCGCTGTTCCGGCGTCGCCGAACGCGCGTTCGGACCGAGCACGAGAATCGACGCGTAGTCGATATCGAAGTGCGGCAACACGATGTCATCGATGGTCTTGAGCAGCGCCTCGCGATTTTTCGCCAGTTCGTCACGCCGCGATTCCATCGTCTTGGCGAGGTTATCGACCAGCGACTGCACCACTTCGTTCGGCTGCCCGCTGTCGGCGAAAGCCCGATTTGCGCTCGACGCGAGAAACAGCACGCACATCAGCGCGCAGAAGAATTTTCCGATTGCGTTGTCCTTCATGGATTACTTCTCCTGAGGTTTCGTGGATTTGTCGGCGGGCGGCGACGCCGGCGTTTGCGCATTCGGCGGCGCGGTCTTGTCACCCGGCTTGCCCGAATCGTTGCCGACCAGATATTTGCCGATCAGCTCCTCGAGCTGCATCGAGCTTTGCGTGAGTATTACTTCGTCGTTGTTCTTGAACATGTCCGGCGAGCCGCCCGGCTGCATCGAAACGTACTGGTCGCCCAGTAAACCGCTCGTGAACACCGCGGCGGCGGAATCGTCGGGAATCTTGTCGAAGTGTTTGTCGATCGACAGCGTCACGAGCGCGTCCAGTTTGTCGGGCTCGAGCACGATGTCGCTTACGCTGCCGACGCGCACGCCCGCCACTTTCACCGGCGCGCGCAGTTTGAGCTGACCGATGTTGGTGAACCGAGCCTTCAAGTCGTAACTGGCGCCCTGCCGGTAATTGGCGAGGCTCGTGGTTTGCGTGGCCAGATACGCCAGCGCGGCAAAGCCGAGCAGGATGAAAAGACCGGTGCCGATCTGAAAGGATTGTCGTTGTTGTGCCATATCAGCCTCGAAGATCGAGTGCGTTCACATGAGGAAAGCGGTCATGACGAAATCGATCGCCAGTGTCGCAATTGAGGAAAAAACGACCGTGCGTGTTGTCGCGTACGCGACGCCTTCGCTGGTCGGCGCGGTTGTGTAGCCCTGGAATGTTGCGATCAATGCGCAGACGCCGCCGAACACGATCGTCTTGTATAGACCGTTGACGACATCCTTCCAGACATCGACAGAGGAAGTCATGTTCGACCAGAACGTGCCGTTGTCGAGCCCGAGCCACGACACACCGATCAGATGCGCACCGAAAATGCCCATCGCATTGAACACGCACGCGAGAATCGGCATCGCGATGATGCCTGCGATGAAACGCGGCGCGACGACGAACGCGAGCGGATCGACCGCCATCATCTCCATCGCGTCGAGCTGATCGGTCGCGCGCATCAGTCCGATTTCGGCGGTGATCGATGTGCCCGCGCGGCCCGCGAACAGCAGCGCCGTCACCACCGGCCCGAGTTCGCGATACAGCGATAGCGAAACGACCGTGCCGAGCGCCGCCGTGCCACCGAAGATCGACAGCACATAATAGAGCTGCAATCCGAGCACCATGCCGACAAATAAGCCGCACGTCATGATGATGACAAGACTCATCGCACCGACGAACCAGACCTGTCGCGCCGTTTCGCCAATATGACGCAAACTCGCGGGAATCGCCCGCAGAATCTGGATCAGAAAAATGCCGACTGCGCCGACTTGCGCGATGCCGCTCATCAAACGTGACGGTTCCCGCCGCGTCGCGCTCATGCCTTCGATCCCGCGAAACCGAGTTGCTGCGCGTAATCGGGCGCCGGATATTGGAACGGCACCGGACCGTCCGCTTCGCCGCTGAAGAACTGCCGAGTCCACGGCGTGTCGCCGCGCGCGAGCGTTTCCGGATCGCCGTGCGCGGCGATCTTGCCGCCGGCGATCAGATAAATCTGGTCCGCCGCGCGACGTACCGCCGCGAGTTCGTGCGCGACGAGAATACTTGTGATGCCGAGCGTGTCGTTGAGGACGCGAATCAACTGAAGAATCTGATTGAGCGCGATCGGATCCAGCCCGACGAACGGCTCGTCGTAAATGATCAGCATCGGATCGCGCACGATCGCGCGCGCCAGCGCAACCCGACGCACCATGCCGCCGGACAGTTCGTTCGGCATCAGCTCGGCCGCGCCGCGCAGGCCGACCGCTTCCAATTTGGTCAGCACGATGTTGCGCACGAGTTCTTCCGGCAACGCCAGATGTTGCCGCAGCGGAAACGCGACGTTCTCGAACACCGTGAAATCGGTGAGCAGCGCGGAGTTCTGGAACAAATAACCGATGCGTTCGCGGAGTTTGAACAACGCCGAGCGATCGAGCGTGCGTACGTTCATTCCATCGACGACGATCTCGCCCGCGTCCGGAGCAAGCTGTCCGGTGATGTGGCGCATCAGCGTCGTTTTGCCGGTTCCGCTCGGACCCATCACGGCCGTGATCTTCCCGCGCGGAATCGTCAGACTGACGTTGTCGAAAATGGTTTTGCCGTTGAGCACGGTGCTCAAGCCCGTGATCCGAATCAACGGATCGCCGGCGGCGGTGTCTTCCTGACGAATGGGATCGCTCATGCGTGCGCGCGGGCGCGAAAATGGACGCCTACCTTACCCGACGCCCTGCTGCGCGCCAAGCGTTGACGCGCATGCAGTTAAGCGCAGCGTCAGATGCGCAACAGATCGGCCAGCAGCAGCGCATAGTCGCGTTTCGGACTCTCGACGCCGCGACGACGCGCATCGACGATCGCGCAAATCTCATCGAGCGCCGATTCGAAATCGTCGTTCACCACGATGTAATCGAAGTCGCGCGCGTGCTCCAGATCGCGCCGCGCATCGGCGAGCCGGCGCAGGATCGTGTCTTCCGAATCCGACGCGCGCGAACGCAAACGTCGCTCAAGTTCCGC
>CAZZYA010000206.1:0-6407 GCA_964658115.1 uncultured Rudaea sp.
GCGCACGATCGGATTCACGTGCACGATCACGACATCGCAACTGCGCGACTGATAGATCAACGGAAAAATCGCCGGATTGCCGATGTAGCCGCCGTCCCAATAATGCGCCCCCTCGATCTCGACGGTCTGGAACAGGAACGGCAGACACGCCGAAGCGAGTACGGCGTCGACACTTACTTCAGGCCGCTCGAAAATACGCACCTTGCCTGTTTCGACATTCGTCGCGCACAGATGGATGTTCACGCCTTTGGTTTTACGCAGCCGTTCGAAGTCGACATGTTCTTCGAGCAGTTTTCGCAGCGGATTGAAGTTGAACGGATTGAGTTGATACGGCGAGAACACGCGCACCATCGCGTCGAACATCCAATAGGCCGGCGTCTGTTCGATGGGCAGGCCCACATCGAACATCTGCACCGGATTCCATTGTCGCCCGGCCGCAGCAATCGCTTGCCAGAATGCGGCGAGTCGTTCGCGTGCGGTGTCGCGATCGCCACTGCTGAGCGCATCGGCCAGCACAACGGCGTTCATCGCGCCGGCACTCGTCGCGCTGACCGCCTCGATGTCGATGCGGCCGTCTTCGAGCATCGCGTCGATGGCGCCCCACGTGAAAGCGCCATGCGCACCACCGCCCTGCAGGGCGAGATTCACCGACCGTTGCTTGAAACGGATCTTCTTGGCGGCCATTGAATCCCCGATTACAGCGTGCGGCTATCGTACTCGTTGCGACACCGCAGCGCGCGTGGATTCGGCTGGTAAAATGACAACCGCCGATATCGCCGGAAGCCCGTAGCCATGAATGAAGTCCTGTTCAACATCCACAACATCGGCGTGACGCCGTGGAAGCTGATCGGCTACGTGGGCGTTTTCCTGTTCACCGCGCGATGGTTCGTGCAGCTATATGCGACGAAAAAAATGAAACGCGTCGTGATGCCGATGTCGTTCTGGTGGCTGTCGATTACCGGCAGTTTCTTGCTGCTGACGTATTTCACGTGGGGCAAAAACGATTCGGTCGGCGTCATGTCGAACCTGTTTCCCGCGTTCGTGTCGGTATACAACCTCTACACGCACGTCCGTCATCACAAACCCGAAGTCAACAATGCCGGCGGCGCCGAGGAAGACTTAAGCGATCACTCGGGATCGTAATCGAGGTTCGACGCGAGCCAGCGCTCGGCCTCGGCAACCGACCAGCGTTTGCGTTTCGCGTAGTCCTCGACTTGTTCCTTCGACACACGGCCGACGACGAAATATTGGCTGCCAGGATGGCTGAAATACCAGCCTGAGACCGCGGACGCCGGATACATCGCGAAACTTTCCGTGAGTTCGATGCCCGTGTTTTTCGTCGCATCGAGCAGTTGGAACAACGTCGACTTTTCGGTGTGTTCGGGACACGCCGGATAGCCGGGCGCGGGACGGATACCGCGATATTTCTCGTCGATCAATTCCTCGGTGGCGAGGTGTTCGTCGGCGGCATAACCCCAGAATTCCTTGCGCACGCGCTCGTGCAGCCGTTCCGCGAACGCTTCGGCGAGTCGGTCGGCGAGTGCTTTGAGCAGGATCGACGAATAGTCGTCGTGCGCGCGCTCGAACGTTTCCAGATGCGATTCGATGCCGATGCCCGCGGTCACGGCGAACGCGCCGATCCAATCCTTCACGCCGCTGTCTTTCGGCGCGATGAAGTCCGCAAGACAAAAATCCGGACGGCCAGGCGGTTTGTCGACTTGCTGGCGAAGGCAATGCACGACGGTGCCGTTGTCGAGTTCGATGTCGTCGCCGACGCGTTTCGCCGGAAAAAATCCGATCACGCCGCGCGCCGTCAACCATTTTTCGTCGACGATCTTGCGCAACATGTTCTGCGCGTCGTCGAATAACTCGCGTGCCTGCGGGCCGACGATAGTGTCGTCGAAAATCTCCGGATAGCGACCGGCCAATTCCCATGTGTTGAAGAACGGCGTCCAGTCGATGCACGCAACCAGCTCGGTCAATGGATAATCATCGAGTACGGTAATGCCGGGTTTATTCGGCGTCGGCGGTGTGTATTCGTTCCATTTGCCGTCGAACGCATGGGCGCGGGCTTGCGCCAGTGGCACGAGCCGCTTCGCCGCGCCGCGATCCTTGTGTCGCACGCGGATCTCCGCATATTCGGCGCGAACCTTTTCCATGAAGGCGTCGACGAGTTCCTTCGAAATCAGCGATTGCGCCACGCCGACCGCGCGCGAGGCATCTTTCACCCACACCGTCGGCGATTTGTAATGCGGCTCGATTTTGAGCGCGGTGTGCGCACGCGATGTCGTCGCACCACCGATCAGCAGCGGCACGGCGAATTCCTGGCGCTGCATCTCGCGCGCGAAATGACTCATCTCTTCCAGCGACGGCGTGATCAATCCGGACAATCCGATCATGTCCGCTTGCTCTCGCTTCGCCGCGTCGAGAATTTTCTGCGCAGGAACCATCACGCCGAGATCGACCACATCGAAATTGTTGCAGCGGAGCACCACGCCGACGATGTTCTTGCCGATGTCGTGCACATCGCCTTTCACGGTCGCGAGCACGATTTTTCCGTTCGATTTATGCACTTCGCCCGTGCGTCGTTTTTCTTCTTCGATAAACGGAATCAGATACGCGACGGCTTTTTTCATCACGCGCGCCGACTTCACCACTTGCGGCAAAAACATCTTGCCCGCGCCGAACAGGTCGCCGACGACATTCATGCCGTCCATCAATGGGCCTTCGATCACATCGAGCGGACGCGTCGATAGTTGCCGCGCTTCTTCGGTGTCGCCTTCGACATACTGATCGATGCCATGCACCAACGCATGCGACAACCGCGCGCGCACCGGCAGTTCTCGCCATGCATGGGTTTCGACGACCGCTTCGCCCTTTTTGCCTTTGTAGCGCTCGGCAATTTCGAGCAGGCGTTCCGTTCCGTCGGCGCGGCGATTGAGCACGACATCTTCCACGCGCTCGCGCAATTCCGGGTCGAGATCGTCGTAAATCGGCAGCGCGCCGGCGTTGACGATGCCCATGTCCATGCCAGCCCTGATCGCATGAAACAGGAATACGGCATGGATGGCCTGACGTACCGTTTCATTGCCGCGAAACGAGAACGATACGTTCGACACGCCGCCTGAAACATGGCAATGCGGCAGTTTCGCTTTGATCTCGCGTGTCGCTTCGATGAAATCGACGGCGTAGTTGTTGTGTTCCTCGATGCCCGTCGCGATGGCGAAAATATTCGGATCGAAAATGATGTCTTCCGGCGGAAAGCCGACTTCTTCTGTCAGCAATTTATACGCGCGTGTACAAATTTCCACTTTGCGCGATTTCGTGTCGGCCTGGCCTTGCTCGTCGAACGCCATCACGACGACCGCCGCGCCATACGCGAGAACTTTGCGCGCGTGCTCGAAGAAAATCTCTTCTCCTTCCTTGAGCGAAATCGAGTTGACGACGCCCTTGCCTTGCAGACAGCGCAGGCCGGCTTCGATGACCGTCCATTTCGACGAATCCACCATCACTGGCACGCGCGCGATGTCGGGTTCCGAGGCGATCAGGTTGAGGTATTTCGCCATCGCCATTTCGGAATCGATCAAACCCTCGTCCATGTTGACGTCGAGGATTTGCGCGCCGCTGGCGACCTGTTGCCGCGCGACGTCGACCGCTTCTTCGTAGCGATCGTCCTTGATCAGTTTCTTGAACTGCGCGGAGCCGGTGACGTTGGTCCGCTCGCCGATATTGACGAACAGCAATTCCGGCGTAATGACCAGCGGTTCGAGACCCGCCAGGCGCGTATAGCGCGGTGTTGCGTTCATGCGGCGCGCGCGTCGTGATGCGGCAGCGCGTGCGGCGGCACATCGCGCACGGCTTCGGCGATCGCGCGAATATGCGCGGGCGTCGTGCCGCAACAGCCGCCGACGAAATTGACGAGTCCGCTGGTCGCGAATTCGCCGATGATCTTCACCATCTGTTCCGGCGTTTCGTCATATTCGCCGAACGCATTCGGCAGGCCTGCATTCGGATGCGCGCTGACGTAGCAATCGGCAACCTGCGCAATCGCATCGACGTAGGCGCGAAGTTCCGTCGCACCGAGCGCGCAGTTCAGCCCGATCGACAGCGGATTGGCATGACGCAATGAGTAGTAGAACGATTCGGCCGTTTGTCCCGACAACGTGCGGCCGGACATGTCGGTGATCGTTCCGGAAATCATGATCGGAACGCGCGCACCGCGCCGTTTGAATTCTTCACCGACGGCGTACAACGCGGCTTTCGCGTTGAGCGTGTCGAAGATCGTCTCGACCATGATCACATCCGCGCCGCCGTCGAGCAGACCGCGCGTGGCCTCACGATAGGCGATGTCGAGCTCGCCAAACGATACGTTGCGAAAACCGGGATTGTTCACATCCGGCGAAATCGATGCGGTGCGGCTGGTAGGTCCGAGCACGCCGATGACGAACCGCGGTTTTTCAGGCGTCTTCAATTCGGCGGCATCGCAGCATTCGCGTGCGAGCTTCGCGCCGTCGCGGTTGAGTTCGTAGACAAGATGTTCGAGGTGATAGTCGGACTGACTGATGGACGTCGCGTTGAACGTGTTCGTCTCGAGCATGTCGGCGCCGGCATCGAGATAGGCGGTGTGCACTGCCTTGATGATGTCCGGTTGCGTCAGTGTGAGAAGATCATTGTTGCCTTTCAGATCGCACGCCGTGCCATGCGCATGATGCGCGTCGCAACCGTCGGAAAAACGCTCGCCGCGATAACCGCCTTCGTCGAGTTTGTAGCTTTGCAGCATCGTACCCATCGCGCCGTCGATAACGAGGATGCGGCGCTTCACGGCGTCGAGCAGTTTTTGCGTGCGCGGTGGATCGAGATAGGGCAATACATTCATCGCGTCGGTTTCCGTGCCAGCAGAGTCAAAACTTCGAAATGCGGTTTGCGTCGTTCGCGCGTGATCGGATCGCAGCGCAAAACTTTCAATCCGGCCTTTTGCGCAAATTCGCGCAAGTGCTCGACAGTAAAGCCTAGATTGCGATGATCGAACGGCGCAACGGTCGTGCGGTGGGCGTGCTGCGCCAGCGTGGTCGCGAGCAGACGGCCGCCAGGTTTCAGCGCGCGCGCGGCTTCTGCGATCACTTTGCCGGGCTGCTCGCTATAGGTGAGGGCGTGCATCAGCAACACCAGGTCGAAACGGCGCTGGCCGATGTCCAGCGCATGCATGTCGCCCACGCGAACTTCGACGTTTTTGCATCCTCTCAAGCGACCCTTGGCAGCGGCAACCACGCGTTCGCTCGCATCCAGACACAGGATCGATTCCGCGCGCGGCGCGAGAAGTTCGGCCAGCGCGCCGTCGCCGGATGCGATGTCGAGCACATCGCCGCAATCGAGCAGACTCGACAGCGCGCGTGCCAGCGCTTCCCATGTGCGTCCGGGCGAATAGTGCCGCTCCATGTCGCCGGCCACCCTGTCGGCCCAGCCTTCGGCGTGCGCGCGTTTCGCGAGGATGGTCGGCATACGACGCAAGTCGTCGGCGATCAGCGAATCGCTGACGTTGGCGCGCAGCGCAGCGAGCAGCGCCGCCGATTTCTGATCGAGATCGTCGTTGCTGCGATAGTAGGCGGAAACGCCGGCACGACGATCGCGCACGAGATCGGCGTCCTTCAATTTCGCCAGATGCGTGGACACGCGCGGCTGCGCAAGATGCAGTACCGTCGACAGCTCGGCCACGGTCAACTCTTCGCGCTCGAGCAACGCGAGCAAACGCACGCGCGTCGGGTCCGAGAGCAAGCGGAGCAGGGCGGAGGTCGCCGCGAGGTCCAACGTCTATCCTTTCATCTTGATCAAGAGATGAATGGTACGCTGGACGGCCAAATGGGTCAATCGCGCGGGCGACGATTCAGCGTCCGCTCACGGCCCGAACTTGATCGTTGCGGTGCGGTCGAAGACGGCTTTCGGAGGCTTACGTTTGAAGCGGTGGTTATTTCTGATGATGGCGGTGCTCGCATCGCCGGCGGGTGCGGTCGAGCTCAATGCGCTCGGCAAATTCTGGACGTCCGACGCGGAGAATGTGCCGTACCGCGCGATCGTCACGCCGGGCCGCATCGGCGAAGAGAAACTGCCGCTGATCGTTTTCCTGCATGGCGACTGGCAGGACGGAACCAATAACGAATCGCAGCTCGGCGGTTACGGCAACGGATCGCTCAAGCTCGTCGACAATGCCATCCGCCACAGTATTCCACTTGTATACATTGCGCCGGAAACCACGCATGCGTATTGGCCGCCGCGGCGCGTCGCCGCCGTCGTCGCCGATGCGTTGAAGCGGTTTCCGATGGTCGATGCCAAGCGCATCTATCTCACCGGCATTTCCGACGGCGCCACCGGCGTCTGGGACTCGCTCAAAACCTGGCCGCAATGTTTCGCCG
>CAZZYA010000207.1:0-6398 GCA_964658115.1 uncultured Rudaea sp.
ACCGTAGTCAATGCTTTCGCGCATGATTTCCGAGAGTTCGCGGCGCACCTCGCGCAGCGCGGACAATCCCCACCCGCGACGGTGCCACCCGACGAAAGGCCGATAGATGGATTAATCTCTTTTGTCGTGTGCAGTATTACGCCGCACAAACTGGCGCGTCTGCAGCGTGACGTGCAGCGGTGTTTCTCGGATGCCGATACCGAATTCGTCCACATCGACGATGCGCGCTCGCTCTGCGAAGGGAACATGCGCGGCTTGCAGCGTGCGCGTGGTGACATACTCGTTTTCTGCCACGATGACATCGGCATCGTCAACGACGATTTCGAAAAAAAACTGAGAACGCAATTGGCGACCTTCGATATGGTCGGTGTCGCGGGCACGCAGCGTCTCGTAGGTCCCGCGTGGCACTGGGGCGGCGCGCTGACCAGTGCCAGCCGGGTTGCGATGCCGAGTCAGGCGCCGGAGTTGACCGCCGTTCTGTTTGGGGTTGACGTTGGCGCGATGCCGCAAGCGCAGGCGCTCGATGGCGTATTCGTTGCGGGCAAGCGGCATGTCTTCGAGATGGTGCCCTACGACGCGGAGACGTTCGACGGATTCCATCTCTACGACATCGATCAGTCGTATCGCGCGTATCTCGCCGGATTTCGTTGCGCGGTCGCACTGGATCTGATCGTCTGGCACGAATCCATCGGCCGTTTCAGTGACGCCTGGCGAAAATACGCGGTGCGTTTTGTCGAGAAGTTTCCCGCCACCACACCACGCGCGAAAAGCGCGCCTTACAACGCCGGCACTTTGGTTTTGAATCCTCGCGTAATACCCGGCACGTACGCGTGGGTAGATTACTGGCTTGCGCAAACTGCTGCGGAAGTGCGCGCTACGCTGTAGCGGGCACTTCTATGGGCGGCGGCGCGGGGATTGCAATCTCGGCGAACAAATCGCACGTGGCGCTGGCGCGTACCGGCGCAAAACTCCTCCGATGCACCGGGCAAGGCCCCAACTTTGTCAAAGCGGCGAAATGCTCCGGCGTCGAATACCCTTTATGCGACGCGAACCCATATCCCGGATAGACGAGATCCAGATCTCGCATGATCGCGTCACGCGCGACCTTCGCCAGAATCGATGCGGCGCTGATGCAGTACTCGAGCGCATCGCCATCGACGATCGCGCGTTTGTTGACGTTGATCGTTTTCGGCGCGTGATTGCCGTCGATGAGCGCGAGTTCGGGTTGCGGGTTCAACTGTTCCACGGCCCGCGTCATGCCGAGCATCGTTGCGTGAAAAATATTCAGCCGATCGATGTGATCGACGTCGATGATCACGACGCTGAATGCGATCGCGCGTTCGCGGATGCGCGCGGCGAGCGTTTCGCGTCGGTCGGCGGTGAGAACCTTGGAATCGGCGAGGCCGTTCACGCGCCGCTGCGGATTCAGGATTACCGCGGAAACCACCACCGGCCCGGCGAGCGGGCCACGGCCGGCTTCGTCGACACCGGCGGTCATCAGCGGCCAAGTTTTACTCATGCAGCACGTTCAATTCGTGGAACAGTCGGTTGTGATACGAATCTACCATGGGCTGATTCGCGCAATCCAGATAATAGCCTTTGCAGCGGTCGCGCATCAGCGCGTTGGCTTGAAACGCGTCGTCTTTCTTCACGCCGGCGATATCTAGAATCACGCTCGCGGCAAAGCTCAGATCCATCGCGTCGTAGTTGTACTCGCGCGCCGGTTTGTAGTTGGTCTTCAAAATGAAATACGTGATGAAATTCGGATCGTTGACGGTCGCCGGAACTTTCTTGTCGATGCTGCGGATGGCGCCGTCAAATGATGGCTGATGATCGCCGAAGTGAAACAGCAGTGCGGGCCGCGGACTGTCGAGCAGCGTCTTCTCGATGTGCGTGATGGCGACGTCGGAACCTTCGAGCCGCTGCAGATAATTGCCGAGATTGATGTTGAGCCAGTCGTCGAGTCCTTTCGGCGAGAATTTCCCGATGAACAACGGCCGGTTGTACGGCGGTGGCAATTTCTCCAGCGGCGTCATGTGCGGGCCGTGCTGCCGCAACGTCAGCATCATGACAAACAGCGGCTGCTTGCCGATTTTTGCTTTCTCGTCGGTGTAGATGCGATCGAACACCTGCACCAGATCGCTGTCCGGCGATTCCCACGACAAGCCGTACTCCTCGCCGTCGTAGAACGTGTCGAATCCATACGCCTTGTACGCGTTGCGCGCGTTGATGAATTCGCCGTTCATCGGATAGATCGCAATCGCGCGATAGCCGGCCGCTTTCAGAACGCGTGGCAACGATGTCGTCGTGAGCGGCGCGAGGTTGTAGGGCGCATAGAGTCCCGCTTCGCCGAATGTGTCGTGATTGAGTCCGGTGAGCAGCGCGAATTCGCTCGTCCATGTGCCGCCACCCCACACGTGCACGGTGAGTGGTCCGTGCGCGCGCGTGCGGCCGTCGGCGTCGAACATGTGGCGACTGCATTGCGCCAGCGTGCACACCGGCAACATGTGCGGATCGAACGTGCTTTCCTCGAGGATGGCGACGATGTCCGGCAAATCCTGCGTCGTGGCGAGTTTGTCGTCTTGCGTGCATGGATGATCGCGGCAGGTCGGCGGGTTGTCGCTCGCGATCTGGCTCCATCCGAGCGTGGTATCGGCATCGGTCAGCACCGGCGGAATGTGGATTTGTGTTTGATAGAACGAGGTGAAGAAATCGACGAGGTAGTTCTTGTCGTTCATCAACGCCCACATGCCTTTCGCGAACACGTCATCGAACGGTCCTTGCGGCGAATCGATGACGAGCATGAGCGCGATCGTCGCGACGACGCCGACCGATTGAACGATGCGCCGTGTTTTCGCGCCGAGCGATGCGAACAGGCGCGGCGGATCGAGCCACCACGCGACGATCGCCAACCCCGGAATCAGGATGGCGCCGCCCACCAGCGCGATCATGATGCTCGGGTAACGCGTGGCGACGTCGAGAAGATCTTTGTTGACGAAATAGATGAGATCCGGCGCGAGCAGCGGTGTGGTGAGATAGTGGAACTTGAGCGTGCCGGCGATGAGCAGGCTGCCGAACACGATGCTCGCCAGCGCGAGGGAAAATGCAATGCGTCGTGTCGCGAAAGCGAGCATCAGTGCGATATCGAGCACGAGCGCGACGCCGAACAGTTGTTCCAGAACATCGCCGTTGGTCAGCGGCCCTGCGGTGAGCAGGAGCACGAACGCCGTGGCCGAGAGGATGGTCGCGAACCGCGCGCGACGGATCGCCGGTGTTTCGCGTTTGCGATCCTCGGCGGAGCGGCGAAAATTTATCTTCAATGCGCGACGTCCGCTGCGAGAAGTTCGGCAACGGTCGCGGCGGCGCTGCCGCGTGGCGCGAGCAGGCTTTCGTGCAAGCGGCGGAACGTGACGAGCAGCTCCGGATCGATACTGCGCGTGCGCAACATCGGCAGAAGGGAATTGGCGAGCGCGGGTGCGGTGCAGGCGTTCTGCATCAGTTCGGGGACGATCATGCGGCCGGCGAGTATATTTGGCAAAGAGTATACATTTGCGGGAAGGATGCCGAACTTCTTGACGATCCAGTGCGTCAGCGGATTAATGCGATAGGCGACAACCATCGGCCGCTTGGCGAGCATCGCTTCGAGCGCGGCGGTGCCGGAGGCGAGCAGGATCGCATCGGCGCCGATCATCACGCTACGCGCCTGGCCGTCGACGATACGCACGTCCAGCGATGAAAATTCCGCAGCGATCGTTTCGATCGCGCGCCGGCATTTCGCATTCGCGGCAGGAACCACGATGGCTAGATCGGGAATTTGCTCGCGCAGGATTTTTGCGGCTTTGAAAAAGATGCGCGCGAGTCTGTTGATTTCTCCGAGCCGGCTGCCGGGCAGAACGGCAAGCATCGGCGTTTCGACGGCGATAGCGAGTTCATGCCGCGCGCTCCTCTGATCGGGCTCCATCGCGAACTGTTGCGCCAACGGATGGCCGACGAAGCGCGCATCGACACCGTGCTTCGCGTAGATCGGCGGTTCCATCGGAAACAGACAGAGCACGCGGTCGGCGCTGTCGCGAATTTTGTCGGCGCGTTTTTCGCGCCAGGCCCAGATCGACGGGCTGACGTAATGAATCGTGCGCACGCCGGCGCGTTTGAGTTGGCGTTCGAGGCGCAAGTTGAAATCGGGCGCGTCGATGCCGATGAACGCCGCGGGTTTCTCGCGCAGCGTGCGATCGATTACGTCGCGTCGAACGCCGAACAGCGTCGGCAGATGTTTGATCACCTCGACGAAGCCCATCACGCTCAGCGCATCGCTCGGCTGCCACGCTTTCATGCCCGCGGCGATCATTTTCGGGCCGGCCACGCCGGCGAAGCGAGCGGTCGGAAAACGCTCGAGCAAGGTTTCGATCAGATTCGCGCCAAGCAGGTCGCCCGACGCTTCTCCTGCCACCAGAACGAAGAGTGGACTCGCGTCACTCGTCATCGAAACAGCGGACGCTGTCCGTTGTTGATGAAATCGAGCATGGCTTGGACGTCGGGCGCGTCGGAGGCGGAGCGGGCGAGTTCCGCCTTTGCTTCTTCGAGCGTGAGGCCGGAGGTGTAGATGGTTTTGTACGCGCGGCGGATCGACGCGATGCGCTCGGGCGTGAAACCGCGCCGTTTCAATCCCTCGCTGTTGATGCCGCGCGGCCGACCGTATTCGACGCCGGCGAGCATGAACGGCGGCAAGTCGCCGTTGAGGTGCGTGCCCATCGCGAGGAAGGCATGACTGCCGATGCGACAAAACTGATGCGCGCCGGAATAGCCGGAAAAGATGACGTGATCACCGACTTCGACGTGACCGGCCAACGTCGCGCCGTTGGAAAAAACGACGTTGTCGCCGACCTGGCAATCGTGCGCGATATGGCAATACGCCATGATCCAGTTGTCGTTCCCGATGCGCGTGGTGCCGCCGCCTTCGCTGGTGCCGCGATTGATGGTGACGAATTCGCGGATCATGCTGCGATCGCCGATGACGAGCGCGGAACGTTCGCCTCGGAACTTCTTGTCTTGCGGGTCCGCGCCGATCGATGCGAACTGGAAGATGTGTGCCTCGCGTCCGATTTTCGTCGGACCTTGGATTACGACGTGCGGACCGATAACGCTGTCGTCGCCGATTTCGACGTCCGCGCCGATGACGCTGTACGCACCGACGCTCGTATTTGCGCCGAGTCGGGCGGACGAATCGATGATCGCCGTCGGATGGATCGGGTTGTGCTGCGCCGCGCTTTTCGTAAGCCCGCTCGTGGTGGCCATTACTGCGGGCGCTCCGCGCACAGCAGTTCGGCTTCCGCTACTTTCTTGTCGCCGACGTGTGCCGTGCAGATGAACTGGCCCATTTTACGGATGGTCCGGCGCAGTTCCACGTTCAGAATGAGCTGATCGCCGGGCACGACGAGCGCGGTGAACTTTGCGTTGTCGACCTTGACGAGATAGAACAGCCGTTTGCTGTTTTTTTCTTGCGCCGAAAGGAAGATGAGCAAGCCGCACGCTTGTGCGAGCGCTTCGACGATCAGGACGCCCGGCATGACCGGATGTCCCGGAAAATGACCGTTGAAGAACGGTTCGTTGATGGTGACGTTCTTCAGCGCCTTGACGTGTTTGTCGGGCGTGAGTTCGAGCACGCGATCCACCAGCAGGAACGGATAGCGGTGTGGCAGAAGCTGCTGGATTTCTTCGACGTTCACAGGCAGCTTGAAACCTGTCTTTTCGCTCATTGTTTGAATCCTTTCTCGAGGTGCGCGACCCTGCGGAACAGCTCGTCGAGATGGCGGAAACGCACGGCATTTTTGCGCCACGCGCCCGATTCCTGCGACGGCAATCCCGACGAGTATTCGCCGGCCTTGTCGATCGATTGTGTGACCATGGCTTTCGCGGTGATGCGAACATTATCCGCGATCGTGATGTGCCCGAGTATCCCCGCGTCGCCGCCGATGAGGCAGTAGCGGCCGATGCGGGCGCTGCCGGCGATGGCGGAACAGCCGGCCATGGCGGTGTGCGCACCGATGTACACGTTGTGCGCGATCTGAATCTGGTTGTCGAGACGCACGTCTTCTTCGAGTACGGTGTCTTCGAGCGCGCCGCGATCGATGGTGGTGTTTGCGCCGATCTCGCAATCGTCGCCGATGCGCACACCGCCGAGTTGCGGCACTTTGATCCAATGGTCGCGTTCGAACGCCAATCCGAAACCATCCGCGCCGAGCACGGCGCCGGAATGGATGATCACGCGCTTACCGAGCGTGACGCGCGTGACCAATGTGACGCGAGCCTTCAATCGCGATTGAGCGCCGACGACGCAATGCGAACCGATCACGCAGCTCGCGCCGATCACCGTCGTCTTCAACATAAGCGAAGACGATTTG
>CAZZYA010000208.1:0-5743 GCA_964658115.1 uncultured Rudaea sp.
CGAGCGATGCGTCGAGGGTGGAATTGGCTTCGTTGTGCTCGTAACTCGTCGACGAGACGAAGTCGGCGAAGCCGAGATTCCAGTTGATGTCGAGGTTCGAATAATCGACGGTGCGGCGGAAGGGTTCCAGAAAATAATTGTCGTCCTTCAGATCGCCGTAGATCGGCTTCAGCGAAATCGGATCGAGCGCGGTGATCGAACTGCTTTGCGAATCGACGACCGATTGCAGCACCGAAAATTTCACCGACACGTCTTCGTTCGCTTTCCACAGCAGCGTCGCGTGCGCGGCTTGCTGCCAGTAGTCGTCCTGATTTTTGTCGCCGGTCCTCACGTTGTCGGTGTAGCCGGGCGACTGCTGGCGGGCGATGCTCGCGCTCAGCGCGAGTTGTCCCGGCACGAGCGGCGCATTGAAACTGAAGCGTTCCTGGGTGCCGACGTCACCGGCGTTGGATTGCTCGAACACATCGCCGCCGACGCGCGCGGAAAACTGATCGAGGTCCGGCGGCTTGGTCACGTACCGCACCACGCCGCCGAGCGAACTCGCGCCATACAGCGTGCCTTGCGGGCCGCGCAACACTTCGACGCTCTGGAAATCGTACGGCAACAAATCGAGCACTTCGGTCGAGCCGCCGCCGTAATTGCCGCTGGTGCCGAGCGGCGTTTCGTCGATGTAAGTCGCCACGGTCGAGCCCGCGCTCAACGGCGAGATGCCACGAAGTCCGAGCGATGCCTGTCCCGGCGAGCCGCCGTTGATGACGGTAAAACCGGGCAGATAGCCGGCGATATCGGACAGTTGCGTCAGGTGCTGATTTTCGATTTGCGATTCGTCGATCACACCGATCGACATCGGCACGTTCTGAATGTCCTCGCTGCGTTTTTCGGCGGTGACGATGATCGTGCCGAGCGTGGACTGATCGCTTGTCGCGTCTTCAGCGACCGCTGTCGATGTAGCGACGAAAAGCGCAAACGAAATCGCGTGAGCGAGGCGTTTCTTGTGGGTCATCATGATTTTCTCTCCTCGGTCGGTTTTTTATGTCGGCCCGCGCGAGCGGACAATGGACGTTGGGAATGAGCTCGATGTCGGCGGCGCTGTATTTGCGGCGAAGCTGTGCATCGGCGAAGTCATCGAGTGTGCGCGGATGATCGGAGCCATCCGCACCGGTGCATTTCCCGAAAATGCCCCGCACCGGACATTCCGCCCTCCATAGACGTGTTATGACAAAATTATCCGATTTGGCGAGTATGAGCCTGGCAAGAGAAATGTCAAATAAATTCTCTAACCAGGACATAAACGGTGAACCTGCTAGAATCTCGCCATGGACATGAAAACGCGACACTCCACGCTGGGCGGCTTGCTGCGCGGACTGCGCAACCGCAACGGCTGGACGCTCGCGGAGATGAGCAAGCAGACCGATATTCCGGTGTCCACGCTCTCCAAGGTCGAGCACGACCGGCTCACGCTGACGTACGACAAACTGCTGCAGATCAGTCAGCGGCTGAACATCCGCATGTCGGAGCTGTTCGCCGATCCGGCTACGCAACAGGACACCGCCGTCACCGCGCGCCGCAGTCTGGGCGATCGCGACGACGCCGTGCGCGTCAACACCAAGAACTACGATTATTACTATCTATGCCCCGAACTGCGCCGTAAGCGAATGGTGCCGGTGTATACACGTATACGCGCCAAAAGCGTGGAAGAATTCGGCGAACTGGTGCGTCATTCCGGCGAGGAATTCATCTACGTGCTCGAAGGCAAAGTGAAAGTGCATACGGAGTTCTACGATCCGGTCGTGCTGGCCGAGGGCGAATCGATTTACATCGACAGCAATATGGGACACGCCTATGTCGCTGAGAAATGCGACGAAGCGGTCGTGCTGGCCGTGTGTTCGAGCGCGGAGGACGGCTTGATGGAATCGCTGTTTTCGCTGCACGGCGAAATGCAGCCGCACGTCGAGGCCGAACCTGCAAAGAAAATCGCCGCTTCTGCCAAACGCGCCAAGAAGAAAAACTGAGACGCGAAAAAGTTTATCGCGCGGTCGTCGATGCGTATGCCGGACAATCGGCACTCTCGTCGACCAGGATGGCGTAACCGCGCACGTCGCGCAGGCGGCGATACGCAATGCGTTGCTCATTGAGCGCCGTCATCGTCGCGCCAAGATTCGACATGCCGACGATGAGAATGCGGCAGCCTTCGTCCTCCTGCATTTCCTCGGCGAAGTTTTCCGACGCCGGCAACTTGCGCCGTCCCGGCAATGTGAGGCGCTCGATCGTGGCGTCGAGATAAAATCGCAGACCGTAACGCGGCGGCACTTCGACGAAAGCGACTTCCGACGGCAGCGCCGGCAGCACGTCGGTCAGCGATTGCGCGAATTTCCTGTCGTCGTCTCTCGTATCGTAATACGCGGCAACGACGCGACCGCCGGCCAGCGCAACCGCCCACACCGCGAGCGCCGCGATCAATCCCAAACGTCGCGAGTCGATGCGTTCGATCACAAGCGCGAGCAGGCACGCCAGCACGGGAAACAGCGGCAGGATGTATAGCGGCAAGCGCGATCGCGAGATCATGAAAACAACCAGCGGCACGCAGAAACAACAGGTCAGCCACCGAAACACGCTGGACGTTCGCCAGAACATTTTCGGCGTGCGCCGTTTTTTCCGCGCAACCCACAACGCAACGGGTAGCCATGGCAACGTTCCGACTAGCAACGTCGGTAGATAGATCTTGAAGCCGTCATACCAGGCGGCGTTGCGATGCATCTTGTCAGTGGCGACGCGATCGATGACTTCATCGACGAGAAAATAATGCAGCATGGTCGGATCGCTCGCGATTTCGATGCCATACCAACTTCCGCCGACCACGACAAATACCAGCAATCCTTCCCAACGCAGAACGGCGCGCACGCGCGCGACACCGCCGTCGATTCCGGTGAACACGAGACACCCGAACAGCACGAGCAAGCCGGGCGGCCCTTTGGTCATGAACGCGAGTGCGGCGCCGAACCATATCAGCATCCGCGCAGCGCGTTCGGAACTCGATTGTTCGTTCCAGTACCACGCGGCGAACGCGGCGAGCTGCAACGTTTCGAAAAATGTGAGCAGCGTATCGGTCGTGACGATGTTGGATGCGAGCGACGGAAACACGAACGTGGCGTACACGAGCGCCGGCAACCAACGCTGCTGCGGTGTAACGCGTCGTCCCATCCAGAACAAAAGAAAAATAGTGCCGGCGAGCGCCAACGCATTTGGCAACCGCGCCGCAAACTCGGAGCGGCCGAATATGCTCAGGCTCGTACCGATCGCCCAATACGTGAGCGGCGGTTTGGTCATGTGCACGAATTCCGGATGCACCATCGGACGCATCCAGTCGCCGTCGTCGAGCATGCCGATGGCGACGTCGGTATATCGCCCTTCGTCCGGCGAATAAATGCCGCGAACGCCTTGGAATGCGCACGCGTAAATCAGCACACTCGCGGCGACGATCCACGGTGCGAAACGACGCAACGGAGCGTTGCTTTCGATTAGCCGCATCGATGAAGAAGCGCGTGCCATCTTTTACAGCGCCAATGCGATCGCAGAAATCTTTCTGCGCGACGACGCGGCGAGCGACATCAATGACGGATCTTTCATGTCGCGGCGACGCTGGCCGGAAAACGCACGTCGACACGCAAGCCGCGGCCATCCGGTCCATCACTGAGTTCGACACGCGCGCGGTGCACTTCGACGATACGCGCGACCAGCGACAAGCCGATGCCCGACCCCGCCGTGTCGACATCGCCGCGCCGAAAGCGCTGGAACGCGGCGGCGCGCTGATCGGCCGCAATTCCCGGTCCCTCATCGGTGATCGTCAGCACGACGTCTCGATCGCGCGCGAACGTGACGATCTCGATGGACTGTCCGTCGGCGCTGAATCGGATCGCGTTGTCGAGCAGGTTTCGCACGACCGTCTGCAGACCCGGCGCCCAGCCCAGCACGCGCGGCACGGGGGACGGCCGCCACGAAACGTGGATGTTTTTCGCCGACAACGCAACGCCGAGCAGCGCGAGTTCTTCATCGATGCATGCGTTCAAATCCGTTGGCGCCATCGGGTGCGTTTGATGCGAATCCCAGCGCGCGAGATCAAGCAGCTGATTGACCAGATGCGAAAGACGGTTCAATCCGTGCTGCGCATCGCGCAACGCGGCGTCGGCGGATTCCGGATCGGTCGTGCTGCGCGCGTTCTCGAGATGAATCAGTGCGCCGGCGAGCGGCGTGCGCAATTCGTGCGCGGCGTTGGTCGTGAATGCGCGCTCGCTTTCAAGTGTCTGTTGCAAACGCCGCAGCAATCCGTTGAGCGCGCCGACAACAGGATAGAGCTCCTTGTCGAAATAATTGCCGCCGATCGGATTCGGATCGTCGCTGCGTCTTACCAAAAGTTGTTCGGCGAGACGCCGCAACGGTTGCAGTCCGCGATACACCGCCCCGCCAACGAGCAATGCGAGCAGCGGGAACGCGATCAGAATCGGAATAACCGCTTCGACCGCCAATGCGCGGCCGATCTCGCGCCGGCTGTCGTAGCGTTCGCCGACGCGGATCCAGCGATGATCGTCGCCCAGCATCGTGAACATGCGCCAGCGGTGGTTGGCCACGGTGACATCGGCGAATCCCGCCGGCGCCGCATCGATCGCGACATCGGTGAGATCGGCGGTCGTCATCAGCAGTTCGTTGGCGTCGTTCCAGATCTGAAACCCGATCTGATTTTCGTACGGATGCCCGCGCACGACCAGACGATGCCGTTCCGATCGCGGTTGCGACGAGGCCACGGTGACGGCAGGCACTTCCTGTTTTTCCGGCGTCGCGACGACATCGAAGGCGACCAGCGTTTTCGCGTTCTGCGCCAGGCGTGCGTCGAACAATTCGTCCACTTCCTCCATCATGAAGAGGTAACTGCCGATCGCCAGCGGCACGAACAGCGCGCCAATCGCGGCCAGCACGAGCGCAACGACGCGCGTGCGCAGCGATGTCATGCCGGCGTCTCGCCGACGAACATATAGCCCAAACCGCGCACGGTGCGAATGCTGTCGCGCGCGAGTTTGCGGCGCAGTGCGTGCACATGTACTTCGAGTGCGTTGCTGTCCACGCCATCATTCCCGAACAACGCGTTTTCGAGCGTGCCGCGCGGCACAACGCGTCCGGCGCGTGCGGCCAGCGCGCGCAGCAACAGAAATTCGCGTTTGGACAAACCCACGCGCTGGCCGTCGAACGAGGCTTCGCCGCTGATCGTGTCGAGCATCAGGCGCCCTTCGACGACGACGTTGTTGCTCAATCCGCGCGAGCGGCGATGGATCGAACGCAGGCGCGCGGCGAGTTCGTCGAGATGAAACGGTTTGATCAGATAATCGTCGGCGCCGGCATCAAGCCCGGCGACGCGATCGGAGACAGCGTCGCGCGCGGTGACGACGATCACCGGTGTGGTGTCGCCAGAGTTTCGCAGCGTCCGCAATACGTCGAGGCCGTGGCCGTCGGGCAATTTCAGATCCAGCAGAACCGCGTCGAAGGGTCTTTCCTGCAATGTTCGTTTCGCGGCGGCAACGGTCGCCACGCATTCGGGCACGTAGGTCCAGCGGCGCAGCGCTTCGGCGATGCCTCGTGACAATAACGAGTCGTCTTCTACGATCAAGATTCGCACGCGCCGTCGATGCTCCCTTCGCGAAGCCTACGCGTCGAATCTTAGGCGAGGCTTAAGCCGGCCAGTTCAACGCGATTG
>CAZZYA010000208.1:5753-6384 GCA_964658115.1 uncultured Rudaea sp.
CCGCAGCCAGTCCATCGCTTCCTTTTCCGTGGCGAGCACGGCCAACCGCGCGCCACGATTCACCGCCACCGTCTCGCCGAACTTGGTGATTCCTTCGGCCGGAAACACTACCGCCACTTTCAACGCGCTGCCGAACAGCTTGGCTGCGTATTCGCCGAGATAGAACTTGTCGATGTCGGTCGTGCGGCCCACCGCGGTCGTGAGATCCAGCATTGCGCATGTGCAGTGATGCGCGGTCGCTTCTATCTTGAGCCGATCCATCACGCGGAACGTTTCCTCGCGCGACTTGAACTCGCCCGTCACGCGCAGTTTCAGACAGCCGCTCTCGACTTCGCTTTCGCAAGACAGGGTCATGACAAGCCTCCTTCCCTTTCGGGCAGCGATCGCAGGGTAGTCCAAATCGACGGTCGCAGCGTTACGGCTAGGCCGGAAGTCACGGCCTTGCAACGATTCTTCGCCTCGCCGCATCTGGTAACCATACTTTCGCCACACGCAAAACAGTTTAAACACGAGGACTATCGTACCTGTCTAGTCGTACCTGTATTATCGTACTTGGTGATCTTATTGCTACCGTCGAACTTATTCTTGGGAGGGATCATGTTGATAACGACTCGCACGCTGACTATCGCTT
>CAZZYA010000209.1:0-6367 GCA_964658115.1 uncultured Rudaea sp.
CAGGAAGACCGCAACCTGCTCGAAGCGGGATTGTACGGACTGAGCTACTTCGCCACGGCGACGCTGTGCTTCGTTCTCGGCAAGCAGATGCGCGAAACCGAGGCGTTGGCCGAACAACGCGGCATCGATCTGGCGAACCTTGCGCAGATCAACGAACTCATCATTCGTCGCATGAAAACCGGCGTGCTCGTCGTCGACGATGCGAACCGTGTGCACCGCTGGAACGAATCGGCGTGGGCATTGATGGGAAATCCGAAGCCGGGCCAGCGCGATCTCGGCAGCGTCGCGCCGGAACTTTCGCGCCGCCTTTATCACTGGCGCACGACCGGAAAGATCGAAACCACCGCTGTCGCGCTCGCCGAGGGCGTACCGGAAATCATCCCGCGCTTCACCAAACTGGCGTCGAACGACGACAACAACGTCCTCATTTTCCTCGATGACACGTCGCTGGTTTCGCGACGCGCGGAAGAGTTGACGCTGTCGTCGCTCGGACGCTTGTCGGCCTCGATCGCACACGAAATCCGCAACCCCCTCGCGGCCATCAGCTATTCCGCACAACTGCTCGCCGAGTCGGAGGAATTGAGCGATGCGGACAAACGTATGGTCGAGATCATCAATAACCACTGCAGCCGCGTGAACGAGATCGTCGAGAACATTCTGCAGCTTTCGCGGCGCGAACGGTCGCGGCCGGAAAGCATCGACCTATCGTTGTGGGCGCAGCATTTTGTGGAAGAGTATAAAAGTGGAAACGATATCGGCGTCGACCAGTTGCGCGCCGTCATCCAGGGCCGCCACGTAGAGGCGCTGGCCGATCCGCAACAGTTGCAGCAGGTCGTGTGGAATCTGGTCCAGAATGCACTTCGCTATGGACGCCTGCCGGGCGAATCGGCGCGCGTTTCGGTGGTGCCCAGGCTCGCGGGCGAGAAAGGTCCGCCGTTGATCGAAGTGATCGATCGCGGCCCGGGAATTCCGGCAAAAGTCGCAGCGCAGATTTTCGAACCTTTTTTCACGACGCACGAATACGGCACCGGATTGGGATTGTATTTGGCACGAACGATGTGCGATGCGAACCAGGCGACGCTGGAATACGTGCCGGTGGCCGGTGGCGGGAGCTGTTTCCGGATTACGCTATCAGGCCCAGTCGCCAGCGCCGCCAGCGCTAGGTAACATCGTTTATGCAGCGCGGACGGTCGTACTTTCTGGCTTTGTCCATTATCGGGCTAATCGTGGCTGTGTATTGGCCCCTTCAATACGCCGGATTAGTTTGGGACGATCGCTTCTATCTCCATGATCGGGCTTGGTTGCGCGAAGGTGATGCGTGGCTGACCTTTGCCCTCCACGGACTGCCTAACTGGGAAATTTATTTCCGCCCACTTGGTGTAGCGTTCTTCACGCTGCAGTTGAGAATCTTGGGCGCAGCGCCAGCGCTTATGCATTTGACGTCGTTGTTTCTACACCTTGTGAGTACGGCGCTCGTTGGAAAACTGGCGCTGGAAGTGGCGCCAAAGAGCGCGGCATACAGTCGCCCTTTCGTGTATGGATGCATGCTCATCTACGGATTTCATCCTGCCCTGATCGAGCCGGTGGCTTGGATCTCGAGTCAATGCGATTTGCTCGTCGCCATTTTTATGCTGCTTGGTCTGCTGGCCAATATTCGCGTCGAGACCAGCTGGCTCCGCTGTGGTTTCGTGGCAAGCTGCTTCCTCCTCGCAGCGTTCTCGAAAGAATCGGCCGTCGTCTTTCCGCCGATACTTTTTTTGTTCGACTGGATGATATCTCCCGACGGCTTGCGAGCGCAGCTGCGGCGTCAGCTGCCAATTTATGTCGGAGTTTTCTGCACCGGCGCCTTGTATCTAGCTATCCGGCGCTGGGCGCTGGGAGCGCTGATCGACACGTCGCAAACAGTCGCGTTTTTTTCCTTTGCTCATTTTCAGGAAATTTGTCTTACTTACACGGCTTATCTGAAATTGATCATTTGGCCGATGGCCGGATTGGGGCCATTGCATTCGATTTCCGAGTCCCAATTGGAACGACTTGATCCGACTTCTTTCGCCGGGGACGTTGCCGCCGTCGCAGTAGCAGTTTCGTCCTGCTTTCTGCTGTGGCGAAGGCATCCTCTGGGTGCCGCGTTAGGCATAGCGAGCGTCGCGTTACTTCCGACGCTTCACATCATTCCAATCGACTTCGACGGAACGCTGTATCACGATCGCTACGCCCTGTTCGCGGTCGCGATCCTATGTACATGGTTGCCCGCGATCGCTGTGCGGTCCGTTGCGCAAGGCGCTTTATCGCGTCGGTTCTATCGCGCAGTGGTATCGATTGCGGGGGTAGTATGGCTACTGTTCGCCGCCCTCAACATCCGTGTAACTCTCCCGTTGTGGTCGGACGAACTTTATCTGTGGCGTTGGGCGCTTGCACAGAATCCTGGTTCCCGGCTCATTCAAGATGCATTGCTGGCCACGTACGTCGAACGCCGCGAGTCGGAGTTGGCAGCGCCGCTAGCCGACCGTCTGATGCAGATCGCCCCCGACTGCAGTAAATGCATGCTCAATGTCGCGTACCTGCGTTTGATGCAACACGACACTACGCGCGCCGGGGAAGCATTGGAAGCAGCTGACCGAGCTATGCGCATCACGCCGCCCGCGAAGAACCTCGTCATTGGATTTGCATTGGCGAAGGGAAATCTTGAAGAACAACGCAACAATCCCAAGGTCGCAGAAGAAGCGTATCGCGCCGCGATGAGGATGGACACGCTAAGCCCAGAAGCAACCATGAATCTCGCGCTGTTGAAAGCACGTACCGGTGAAGTCGAGCAAGCGAAGGCTGCCCTGCACGTGGCGCTTTCACTTTCGCCCGTCGACGAACGCGCGCGTCGCCAACAAGAGTTTGACAGCGCAATTCACGAACGCGC
Source organism: uncultured Rudaea sp. (assembly GCA_964658115.1). GTDB lineage: Bacteria > Pseudomonadota > Gammaproteobacteria > Xanthomonadales > Rhodanobacteraceae > Rudaea. The sequence goes on from CAZZYA010000209.1 coordinate 2,912, forward strand.
CGGCATTAGCACCCAATGACCTGGCTTGAGCGTTCTTCCAATACTTTTAAGCTATGATTTTTTTTGTCGCCCAATTCTCGTTTACGCCGGCCGCATTATGAGTGGGACGCGACGGAGAAGCACCGTACTTTGTGGTCTGTTGGTGCTCGTCGTCGGCATCACGTACTGGCCAGTCCGGCATGCGGAATTCGTCTGGGACGACATTATTCTTTTTCACGACGTCGCCGCACTTCGCCACGACGATTCGTGGCTGACCTTTCTCGTCAACGGATTCAACGGCTACGTCAATTATTTTCGACCGCTCGTGGCGACGTTGTTCGCTGTCCAGCTACGTCTGTTCGATGCCCAGCCCGGACCGATGCATCTCGTTTCATTGGCTGTGCATCTGTTCAACACGATGCTTGTCTGGCTGCTTGCGCGGCGGCTGCGGCCCGACAGTTCCGCGCCGTTGCTTGCAGCATGCGCGCTCATCTTCGGCTTGCATCCGGCATTGGTCGAATCCGTGGTTTGGATCTCTTGTCAAAACGAGCTGCTGGTGACAGCGACGGCATTGTTGACGCTGCTGGCAAACGCATCGATCGTCTCGAATACATGGCGTCCAGTCGTCGTCGGCCTGATGTTTTTCGCTGCTGCGTGCACTAAAGAGTCCGCGGTCGCAGTACCGCTGCTGATTCTGTTATTCGACATTTTTTCGAGGGCGGTCGAACGACGCGCATCGTGGACGGATGTACTACGAAGCACATGGCGGCATCAACGCGGCGTGTACGTAGCGCTTCTTATAGCTGGCGCGCTGTACATCACGTTGCGCATATGCGCGCTCGGCGTCGCTGTCGCGCCTCATCCGGGAAATGATGCGCTGTCGATCGCGCATTTTCAGAAAGTCTGTTTTACGCTGGCGAATTACGCTCGCTTGGCGGTCTGGCCAATGAGCGGTTTGGCACCGCTGCACGAAATGGATCAAAACTATTTTCGATCGTTCTCGTGGGAACTGATCGGCCAGGATTTCGCGGCACTCGTGCTCGTGATCATTGGCGTTATCTGTTTTTTGCGCCGACATCCGGTGGGCGCCCTGATCCTTTCATTTACCATCGCACTGATTGCGGTGTTGAACATCATTCCGATCCCATTCGTCGAAAGCGCGTATCACGAGCGTTATTTGACGCTACCGCTCGCCGTCAGCGCGGCATGGCTGGCGCCCGCGGCGAGCGACCTGCTGCCTCGGCGCAAAATCATGATTTGGCTGTTCGGTCTCGCCGCGCTTGGCTGGCTGATCCTGGCCACCGTGAACGTTCGCGCGACGATTCCGCTGTGGTCCGACGAAAGTGCACTTTGGCAATGGGCCACGCGCGTGGCACCGAATTCGTTGATCGCTCAGGATCATCTGTTGTCAATGTACTTGATGCGAGAAGACTATGCGGATGCGCGTGTACTGGCGCGACAATTTATCGACAAAAACGTGCGTTGTCCGAATTGCATGATCAACGTCGCGTTTCTGGCGTTGCACGATAGCGACGAACCGATGGCCGCCGAGGCGTTGAAGCGAATTGAGGCCAGCCGCATGCTGGCTTCCGATCGATCGCTCTTTCATCAATATGTTCTCGCAACGGGTGAGCTTCGTGAATTGCGAAAAGACTCGGTCGGCGCCGAAGACGCTTATCGCGACGCCATCGCCACGGACCCCGATGATCCCAATGCCACGATGCAACTCGCCGCGTTACTGATTGCGCAAGGCCGCTTCGAAGAGGGGCAGACCCTGGCGCAGCGCGCACTCGAACAATTCGCGCCTGACGAACGCGAGCGCCGTCGTCGTGTGCTCGAAGCGATCACGCGAGACGCTAAACGCACACGACAACCGCCATCGAAACCATGATCGCAGTCATGGAGAAAAGCGATCTCCGCTTCACCTGCCCGCGGTTTTCGCTTATCGTCACGCCCCATGGATAAACCTACCGCTTTGATCATCGACGACGAACGCGACATTCGCGAACTTGTCACCATCACGCTTGGCCGTATGGGATTGATGGTCGAAACGGCGAGCAACGTCGCCGAAGCGAAACAGCGCCTCGCGGAAAACAGCTTCGCATTGTGCTTCACGGACATGAATCTGCCGGACGGCAACGGTCAGGAGATCATCGAATTGATCTCCGCGCGTTATCCAAAAACGCCGGTCGCTATGATCACGGCGTATGGCAATGTCGATGCCGCGGTGACGGCCTTGAAAGCCGGTGCGTTCGATTTCGTGTCGAAGCCGATCGACATCAGCATTCTGCGTCGTCTAGTGCAAACGGCGATGCGACTGTCCGAAGAACGCAAGACCGAACCGCCGAGCGCAAGCGCGGCGAAAATGCTCGGCGATTCGCCGGCGATTCACGAATTGCGCAACACGATAGGCAAGCTCGCGCGCAGTCAGGCGCCGGTCTACATCAGCGGTGAGTCGGGCGTCGGCAAAGAACTGGTTGCACGGTTGATCCACGAACTAGGTCCTCGCGCGCCTAGCCCATTCGTCCCTGTAAACTGCGGCGCGATTCCTTCCGAATTGATGGAATCGGAATTCTTCGGCCACAAGAAAGGCAGCTTTACCGGCGCGCAAGTCGACAAGGATGGCTTGTTTCAAGTCGCCAATGGCGGAACGTTGTTTCTGGATGAAGTCGCCGAACTGCCGATTCACATGCAGGTGAAACTTCTGCGTGTCATTCAGGAAAAAGCGGTTCGTCCGATCGGTGGCCGCGCCGAAGTGCCCGTCGACGTGCGCATTCTCTCGGCAACCCATAAGAATCTGGCGAAGCTCGTCGATAGCGCGAATTTTCGCCAAGACCTTTATTACCGCATCAACGTGATCGAGCTTCGTGTGCCGCCTTTGCGAGAGCGCCGCGAAGACGTGCCCAAGCTGGCCGGAAGGGTGCTCGAACGACTCGCGCAAGACGGTGGCGGATCACCAGCCAAGCTGACGCCGGAGGCGCTTGCGTCTCTTCTCAGTTATCCGTTTCCCGGCAACGTTCGCGAACTCGAGAATGTGCTCGAGCGCGCTGTCGCGTTGTGCGAGAACAACGTGATTCGATCGGAAGATCTGCGGCTGTCTCCCCCCTCTGCTCGCGAGGCTCCGCCTCAGGAAGAGGACATCGACGAATCGGGTGACGCCGGCGAGAGCGCCGGCGGCCTTGATAGCTACATTTCCAACCTGGAACGCGAAGCCATCATGAAAGCCTTGCAGGAAACCCGCTACAACAAAACTGCAGCGGCGAAAAAGCTCGGCATCACGTTCCGAGCCCTTCGCTACAAGCTAAAAAAGCTGGGTATAGACTGATCGTATAGCATATCACTGGCATACGCCGTGCATGAGTGTTCCAAAATGCGCGGGGGTGCTATGGGGACCAACAGCAAGGGTTTTACGCTCATCGAATTGATGATCGTGGTTGCGATCATCGCGATTCTGGCCGCCATCGCGCTGCCGGCGTA
>CAZZYA010000210.1:0-6361 GCA_964658115.1 uncultured Rudaea sp.
AACCGACATTCCCGAATGGATTTTCCACGGCGAGAAAGACAACGACACCAACATCGAAACCGGCTACGGCGGCGCGATGGTCGGCTCGCGCGCGGTCGTGCGAGCGCTTCGCGCGCTCGGCGCGAATCCGAAATATTCCGAGTACGCGAATCAGGAACATGTCATCTGGCAGCAGGCGTACGCGACGCCCGAGCTGCTGCCGTGGATGCTCGACCACAAACTTCCGCACGCCGCCTGCGATTTCGATGCGTTGCCGCCGCCCGGAACGTTGTCGCGCTAGAATAGTCGGACATACTCATCAGTCTCGTCATTCTCGCGAAAGCGCGAATTCAGTGCCTGCACTTGCACCGAAAAGAACAGTCGCTGCATTCCTGTTTCGCGGGAATGACGAGCGAGAGCAAAACTGCCGAGGGTTTCTCATGGATTTCGGCTTCACCGAAGAGCAACTGCAGATTCAGGCGATCGCCCGCGATTTCGCGCAGAAGCGCATCGCGCCGGTTGCGGCGGAATTCGACAAATCCGGCGAATTTCCGCTCGAGAACATCAAGGAAATGGGACAACTCGGCCTGATGGGTATCGAAGTGCCGGCCGAGTACGGCGGCGCGGGCATGGATGCGATTTCCTATTCGCTGGCGATGATGGAAATCGCGCAAGCCGATTGCGCGCATTCGACCATCATGTCGGTGAACAACACCCTCTATTGCAACGGCATCCTCAAATTCGGCAGCGAAGAACAGATACAGAAATACGTCAGACCGATCGCGAGCGGCGAAGCCATCGGCGCATTCGCGCTGACCGAACCGCAGTCCGGTTCCGACGCCACGGCCATGCGCTGCCGCGCCGTGAAACAAGCCGACGGCAGCTTCGTCATCAACGGCAAGAAAAGCTGGATCACGTCGGGTCCCGTCGCGAAATACATCCTCTTGTTCGCGATGAGCGATCCGGACAAACACGCGCGCGGCGTCACCGCCTTCATGGTCGACACCGCCCGCGAAGGATTTCACCGCGGCAAGACCGAACCGAAACTCGGTATCCGCGCATCGGCCACGTGCGAAATCGAATTCACCGATTACCACGCACCGGCCGCCGATGTGATCGGCGAAGTCGGCCACGGTTTCAAGATTGCGATGGGCGTGCTCGACGCGGGACGCATCGGCATCGCGTCGCAAGCCGTCGGGTTGTCGAGAGCCGCGTATGAAGCGTCGCTGGTCTACGCACGCGATCGCAAGGCCTTCGGACAATCCATCGGTTCGTTCCAGATGATCCAGCAGAAAATCGCCGATATGAAATGCCGGCTCGATGCCTCGGAACTTCTGACATTGCGCGCCGCGTGGGCGAAGCAAAAAGGCGGACGATTCTCCACTGAAGCGGCGGTCGCGAAACTCACCGCGTCGGAAGCCGCGATGTGGATCACGCATCAGGCCGTGCAGATCCATGGGGGCATGGGTTATTCGAAGGAAATGCCGCTCGAACGCTATTTCCGCGACGCGAAAATCACGGAGATTTACGAAGGCACCAGCGAAATTCAACGGCTCGTGATTGCGCGGAATGAGACCGGGTTGCGCTGAGCTGAACGTGGTGTGCTGTCGAAGTAGTTTCGGCATTCAAGGATGAAGGTCGGCGAAATTTTGCGTTTCTTGCGAGACGATGGATGGTTACTCGTGTCTACGCGAGGCAGTCATCGCCCGTACAAGCACCGCATAAGCCCGGACGCGCCTGAAGCAGGTTATCGCAGTGGAATGACAGCCTGTCATGCCCCTGATGCAGGTGGTTATTAAACTGCCCCAGCGCTATCCTTAGCGCCCCTCGAAAACACGTTTTTCGGACCCTCCTTCATGAACGCTCAGCCCATTCCCGCCACGCGTGCGGTCGATCCCATTTTGCAGCAACTCAAACAACGCCTCGGCGCCGCGCAAGGCACGCAGGCGCAAGGTTTCGCCAGTCATTTTTTCAAACGCGTCAGCGACGAAGACATCGCCACGCGGACGCCGGAATCGTGGACATCCGTCGTCGCGGGTTTGTACGATTTCCTGCGTGTGCGCAAACCCGGCGCGCCACGCGTGCGCGTGTTCAATCCGACGCAGTCGCATGACGGTTACGATTCGCAGAGCACCTCGATCGATATCATCGCCGACGACATGCCGTTCCTCGTGGATTCGGTCAGCATCGCGCTGTCTAACGCGGGCTTGCAACTTCACTCGGTCGTGCATCCGGTCTACAGCGTCGAGCGCGATCCGGGCGGACACATCCTGTCGCTGAGTGCCGAAGGCGGCAGAGGTAAAACCGAATCGCTGATGCACTTCGAAATCGATCGAATCGGCGAGCCCAACGATCGCATGAAAATCGAGCAGTCGATACTCGCCGCACTCGAAGACGTTGCGCATTCGGTGCGCGACTGGAAAGCGATGCGCGACAAAATGCTCGCCATCGCCGACGACCTGCCGAGTCAAAACATTCCGATCAGCGCCGACGGCGTCGCAGAAGCGCAGAATTTCCTGCGTTGGGTGGCGGACGACAATTTCACGTTCCTCGGCTATCGCGAATATCGCGTCGGCACGCAGAACGGCGAAGAAGTTCTGCTCGCCGATGAAAAATCCGGTCTCGGCATTCTGCGCAGCGGCGAGCGCTCCGCGCCGCGTTCGTTGAAATCGCTCGCGGCGAAAGAACTGCCGCAATCCGGCGCGCTCGATGCGATCATCCTGACCAAGACGAACGCGCGCTCCAGCGTGCATCGTCCGGGTTACATGGATTACATCGGCGTGTTGAAGTTCGACGCGAAAGGCACGGCCGTCGTCGAGCAGCGTTTCCTCGGTCTGTTCGCGTCGGGCGCATATACGCGCCGGCCGTGGGAGATTCCGCTGGTGCGTCAGAAATTCGAATCGGTGATGAACCGCTCGGGTCTGCGCCGCGACTCGCATTCGGGCAAGGCGCTGCGTCACATCGTCGCGACGCTGCCGCGCGAGGAATTGTTCCAGGCCGGCGAAGACGAACTGTTCGCCACATCGATGGGCGTGATGCAGTTGCAAGGCCGCACGCGCTCGCGCCTGTTCGTCCGTCGTGACAAATACGGCCGCTTTTTTTCGTGTCTCGTCTATATTCCGCGCGATCGATTCACCACCGACGTGCGCGAAAAAATCGAAGCGCTGCTCAAGCATGCGTTTCACGGCGATCGCGTCGATTCATCGATTCTCGTCGGCGAATCGCCGCTGGCGCGTTTGCATCTGGTGATCCGTCCGGGTGCCGGCGAAAAGCCGCACTACGATCATGCCGAACTCGAAAGCAAGATCGCGGCGCTCGTGCGCAACTGGCACGACAGTCTGCGCGAAGCCTTGGTCGCCGAGGTCGGTGAACACGAAGCCGCCTCGCTAATCAACCGGTTCGCGCGCGATCTGCCGGCCGGCTATGTCGAAGAAGTCTCGCCGGAATCCGCGGCGGGCGACGTGCGCGCGTTTTCGACGTTGCAGGATGCCGACGATATCCGCCTGTTTCTTTATGAAGATCCGGAAACGCGCGAATTGCGCTTCAAGGTGATCCATTTCGGCGATCCGATTCCGCTGTCCGACGCGCTGCCGATGCTCGAAAACATGGGCCTGAAGATGCAGGCCGAGCATGTGTATACATTGCAGCAAAGTGGACGTCCGCTGACGATTCACGATTTCGAAGTGAAAGCGGCGTCGGCGATGAATTTCGATCTCTCGCACGTCCGCGATCGTTTCGAGTCGGGTTTCGAAGCGGTGTGGCGCGGCGAAATCGAGAGCGACAGTTTCAATCAGCTCATGTTGTCCGCGCAGCTCGACGCGCGCCAGGTCGCCGTGTTGCGCGGCCTGTGCAAATATTTGTTGCAGACCGGTGTGCCGTTCTCGCAGACGTACATGGAAGAAACGCTCAACCGCTATCCGCTGATCGCGGGTTTGCTGGTCGAATTGTTCGAGGCGCGTCTGGATCCGCATCGCGAAGATGGCGGCCGCACGGTCGAGGAAGGCGCGCGCAAACGTCTGCGCAAACAGCTCGAAACGCTGTTGCCGGAAGAGGTCGCCAAGTCGCATCCGCAGGTGGTCGACAACATCGTCAACGCGCGTGGCGAATCGCGTGACGTGCAACAAAAGGCGATCGTCGACGCGCTGAAAGTGCTGCTCGATCGCGTCGCCAGCCTCGACGAAGACCGCATCCTGCGCGGCTGGCTCGGCGTGATTCAGGCGACGCTGCGCACGAGTTTCTTCCAGACGCCCGGCGGCAGGCATCGCGAATACATCAGCTTCAAGTTCGATCCACTGCGCGTGCCGGACCTGCCGAAACCGAAACCCTATCGCGAAATTTTCGTGTTCGCGCCGCGTGTCGAAGGCGTCCACCTGCGCTTCGGACCGGTCGCGCGCGGCGGGTTGCGCTGGTCGGATCGCCGCGAGGATTTCCGCACGGAAGTACTCGGGCTGGTCAAGGCCCAGATGGTGAAAAACACCGTCATCGTACCGGTCGGATCGAAAGGCGGATTTTTCGTCAAGCGTTCGCCGGTAGCAGGTGATCGCGATGCGATCCTCGCCGAAGGCGTGGCGTGCTACCGCCTTTTCATCAACGGGCTGCTCGATATCACGGACAACATCGTCGACGGCAAGATCGTGCATCCGCAAAATTGCGTGCGTCACGACGGCGACGATCCGTATCTCGTCGTCGCCGCCGACAAAGGCACGGCGACGTTTTCCGACATCGCCAACGCGGTCAGCGCGGAACACGGATTCTGGCTCGGCGACGCATTCGCCTCGGGCGGCTCGGTCGGCTACGACCATAAGGCGATGGGCATCACCGCGAAAGGCGCGTGGGAATCGGTCAAACGACATTTCCGCGCGCTCGGCCGCGATTGCCAAACGGAAGATTTCACGACCGTCGGCATCGGCGACATGTCCGGCGACGTGTTCGGCAACGGCATGCTGTTGTCGCGCCACACGCGTTTGCTCGCCGCGTTCGATCACCGTCATATTTTTCTCGATCCGAATCCCGATGCGGAAAAATCGTTCGTCGAACGCGAACGCATGTTCAAACTGCCGCGCTCGTCGTGGGCCGATTACCACGCGAGCTTGATCAGCAAAGGCGGCGGTATTTTCGCGCGCAGCGCGAAGTCGATTCCGGTTTCGCCGGAAATCAAAGCCGTGCTCGGCATCGAAGGCGACGCAACCGCGCTCGCACCGAACGATTTGATGCGCGCGATCCTGAAAGCCCCGGTCGACCTGCTATGGAACGGCGGTATTGGCACATACGTGAAAGCCGAAGCAGAAACGAACGCCGATGCCGGCGATCGCGCCAACAACGCCATTCGCATCAACGGTCGCGACCTGCGCTGCAAGATGGTGGGCGAGGGTGGCAACCTCGGCTGCACGCAACGCGGACGCATAGAAGCGGCGCATCATGGCGTGCTGCTGAACACCGATTTCATCGACAATTCGGCCGGCGTCGATACGTCGGATCACGAAGTCAACATTAAAATATTGCTCAACGACGCCGTCCAGCGCAACGAACTGACCTACGACGCGCGCAACACGCAGCTCGCGGCGATGACGGACGAAGTCGAACGTCTCGTGCTGCTCGACAACTATCGCCAGAATCAGGCCATCAGTCTGATGGAGCGCATGTCGGTGTCGCGTCTGGGCGCCAAACAGCATTTCATCAAGACGCTCGAATCCGAAGGTCTGCTCGATCGCGGCCTGGAGTTCCTACCGTCGGAAGCCGAATTCGCCGAACGCAAAGCGCGCGGCGTGGGCCTGACGCGTCCCGAACTTTCTATACTTTTATCCTATTCCAAGATTGTACTTTTCCAGCAATTGCTCGAATCCGATGTGCCGGAAGACAGTTTTCTGTCGAAGGAACTGCGTCGTTATTTTCCTGAACCGTTGCAGGACAAATACGCTGAGCACATGGAGCGGCATCGCTTGAAGCGCGAAATCATCGCGACTGCGGTGACCAATTCGATGGTCAACCGCATGGGCGCCACATTCGTGCTGCGCATGGGTGAGGACACGGGAAAAACGCCGGCGCAAGTCGCGCGCGCGTTCAACATCGCCCGCGAAGTGCTCGACGCGCGCGAAATGTGGGCGCAGATCGAAGCGCTCGACGGCAAGGTCAATGGGAAAACGCAGATCGAAGCGCTGCTCGTGATCTGGTCGGCGTTGCGCAATCAGACGCGCTGGCTGCTCAACCACACGCAAGCGACACTCGATATTGCCGCCGCCGTGCAGAAATATCATGCCGGCATGCGCTCGCTGCGCGCGTGTCTCGCCGCTGCGATCACACCGCGCGAGCAGGCCCGCTACGAAGCGGACAAACAGAAGTGGATCGATGCCGGATTTCCGGCTTCGCTCAGCTCCGATCTCGC
>CAZZYA010000211.1:0-6182 GCA_964658115.1 uncultured Rudaea sp.
ACGCCATCCACCAGCTGCAGCTTGAACCAAAACACGACGGCGTTCATGCGGCCGACGCCGAAAGATAACGGCGCGCGGCATTGTGACCGCGCCCGAGTTGCTGTAAACGAAACGCCGTTTCGGCGCGCAGCGAAGCGAGCTTCAGCGCGAGTGCGCGATGACGATCGATCAGTTCGCGGCGGATGGATTCGCCAGCATGCCGCATGGGTTCTGGATCGCGGCGCAATCGTGCGTCGAAGGCGACGAGCGAATTCAGTGCGCGTTCCCACGCGGCACTATCGACCATCGCGTCGATCGCATCCAATTCTTGGATCAGCGGATGCCTCATCACACTGTCACTCCGATTCGGGACCATGCTTCCTGCACTTCACCGAGCAGGCCGCTGGCTTCGTTGAGACGTTCGACGTCATTCATCGCATTCGCTTCGACGAGCCGGCGATTGCAGTATTCGTAAATCGCATCGAGTCCGACGGCGATCTCGCCGCCGGCGCGGTGATCGAGCGTGATGCGCAGCGTTTCGAGAATCGAGTAGGCACTCTGGATCGCGGTCGCTTTGCGCGCGCGTTCGTTGCAGCCGATCGCTGCGGTCGCTGTTCGGATCTTGTCGCGCGCGCCTTCGAGCAGCAACGCGACCAGACGATGCGGACTGGCATCGTTGACCCGCGATGCGGTGCCGACGCTGCGGTATTGCGAAAGAAGTGCTTGTGCGCGTGCCATGATCGGTTCGCCGGTTACGAGCTGGATTTGCTGCTGGTGCTGTCGAACTGGTTGGTGAGGAAGGCGCTCGTCGAACTCATTTGCGACATCAGCGTATCGAGCGCGTTGTACTGTTTGGTGTACAGCGCCGTCAGATCGCTCATGCGCGTGTTCAGTGCGTCTTCCTGTTTCGACAGATCGGTGAGTTGGGACTGCAGCGCGGTGTTGCGCGTGTCGAACAATCCGCCGGCGGAAAGATAGCCGGTGAACATGTTGCCAAGCGACGTGCCGAGCGCGCCTGATGTGGAAAACAGATTCGCTGCTGCTTGCGCATTGCTGGCGAGCGCGGTGTTGAGTTTGTCGGTGTCGAGCGCCAGCGTGCCGTCCTGGTTCGTGCTGATGCCCAGATCGAACAGCGAACGCACGCCGCCGGTGCTTCCGGGCGTTGTCGACATCATCGCGCTGCGAAGCTGCGACAGCGCTTGCGTGGCGAGCGAGTCGCCCGTCAGCGCGGACGCCGTGCTGGTCGACGAATCGTAAGCCGTGGCGTTGCCGATCACGCTCGCCACCGCGTTGTAGGCATTGACGAACGCCTGCATCGCGCTATCGATGCCGCTCGTGTTCGAGGCGACGTTCAATTGCAGCGTCGTGCCGGATTGGGCGGACGCGAGATTGATCGTAACGCCAGGGATGGCGTCGCTGAATTGGTTCGAATCGCTGGTGTACGCGTAGCCGTCGATCGAAACACTCGCGCTCGTCGCTTTGGTGAGCTGCGTGAGCTGCGTGTTGTCGTTCGCCGGATCGTAAGCCAGCGCATTCAAGCCACCGTCGCCGCCGCTCGCGGTGATGGTGATGGCGTTGTCCGCGCCGGTGGTGTTCGATTGAAAGATGATGTGCGTGCCGTCGTCGGCGGTGACCAGCGACGCGGTAAGTCCTGTGTTGCTCGAATCGTTGTTGATCGCGTTGACCAACTGCGATGGCGTATTGTTGGTTCCGTCGACATTGACGGTGAATGCCTTGCCGCCGACCGACAGTGTCAGCGCGCCGGTACCGACGGCCGCCGCGGTCGAGCCGAATCCGGTCGAGGCGAGCTTTTGTGCTGTCGCCAGCGAATCGACTTCGATGTCGTACGTGCCGGCCGTGGCCGATGGGCTTGCGGTCGCCGTGAAAACACTGCTGTCCGACGACGTCGCGGAGAAACTGTTGAACGCGCTATTGACGCCTTGCAGCGCCTGCGTCGCGTTCTGCAAATTTGTGAGCGCCTGCTTGATCGACGTGTACGCGCCGACCTTGCTGTTGACGGCCGAGGTCTGGTTGCTGATCTGCGTATCCGTCGACGAACGCTCGGCCGCGACCAGCTGACTCACGATGCTGTTTACATCGAGTCCGGAGCCGATGCCGGCGCTGCTGATGGAGCCTGTGGTCGAAACGGACGTCGTCATAACCTTTCCTCGAACGATCGATGGAGCGGATCACCTTCGGCGCGCTCCTACGCCGAAACGACGCGGGATTGCTCCCGCGCCGCCGGATGTCGCGATTAACTCAACAGCTTCAGCACGGTTTGCGGAACCTGGTTGGCCTGAGCCAGCATCGCCACGCCCGCCTGTTGCAGAATCTGCGCGCGCGTCATGTTGGCCGTTTCCTTCGCGAAGTCGGTGTCTTGAATCTGACTGCGCGAGGACGTGAGGTTGTTTTCCATCGAGCTGTTGTTCGACACGACGGAACTGAAGCGATTCTCGACGGCACCCAAGTTGGCGCGGGCCGTGTCGATTTGCTGCAGGGCGCTGTCGACCTGCTGGATGGCGAGCGTCGCGCCAGAGAACGAGCTCAGGTCGAGACCCGTCAAGCCGGTCGTGGTGGTGGCCGTGGCGGAACCGCCGGCAGCCGCCGCATTGAAGCCTGTTGCCGTGCCGTCGTCCGTGCCGGTGACCGCGATGCTCGCAGCCGAGCTCAGCACGATGTGGCCGGTCGACGAATCGTACCCCGCGTTTACGCCGGTCGTGGTCGAGTAGTTGTTGATCGCGTCAACGACTTGCGACACGCGCTGCTGGCTGGTGCCGGCCGCGCTGATCGACGCGCCGACATCGACGCCGTTGATCACGAGCTTGCCCGCACCGACGGCGCCGAGGCTGCTGATGCCCGTCACCGAAGACGACTGGCCGTTGGCGGCAGTCACGCTGGACAGCGCGGCGGTGTTCGCATCGGTGAGCGAGGCGACAGTAATCGTGTCATTTGCGTTCGCACCGACCTGGAACGTGGCGCCGGTGAAACTGCCGTCGAGCAGTTTGACGTTGTTGAACTGCGTTGTGTTGGCGACGCGGTCGATTTCCTGCAGCAAGCTGGACGCTTCGGTCTGCAGATCGGCGCGATCGGTCGACGAGTTCGTCGCGTTGGCTGACTGCACGGCGAGCTGACGAATCGTCTGCAGGTTGTTCGTGATCGACTGCAACGCGCCGTCGGCGGTTTGCGCAAGCGAGATGCCGTCGTTGGCGTTGCGGCCGGCCTGGTCGAGGCCATTGATCTGCGCGGTCATCTGATCGGTGATCGCGAGGCCGGCGGCGTCGTCTTTGGCGCTGTTGATGCGCAGGCCGGACGACAGACGCTGCATCGACGTGCCCAACGAGGACTGCGTCGTGGACAGGTTGTTTTCTGCCATCAGGGAAATGATGTTGGTGTTGATGGTAAGCATTGGAATTTCTCCTCGGTTGTCGGGTTTGTCGCAGTGTGCGGGCCTTTTCATCCGAGGCCGTTGTCGCTGCTGGGTTATTTATCGGTCCGTCTTTTGGAAACTTTAGTGCAGAAGTATAAAAGTGGAACAAATCTCCTGGAATGGCGTCGCAATGCCGTTTTCAAAGCACCATCGCATCATTTCAGAAGCTGGAAAAGCGAAAGGCTTTGCACTTTCTGGAAGCTCAATTGAGCTGCCTGTAGTGCCGTGCTCTGCAGGCTGAGCTGACTCGCGGCTTGCGCGAAGTCGACGTCCTGCAGATTGCTCAGCGTGTTCTGCAGCGATGTGCTCTGGTCGCTGCGTGAACTCGCCGTTTCATCGAGCGTGTTCAATCGCGCGCCGACGCCGGCATTGACGTCGTCGATGTGCGATGAGATCTGTTGCAAATCTTCGATCGATGCAAAAAAACCATTCCGTTGCGCGGCGGTTTGCGACGGCGTCGTCGGAGCCGCGCCGACCGTATCGATGAGACTCTGCACCGTCGTGAACAGATCCTGCGATGGCGCCGGCTTCACGCTGAAGCTGTCGCCCGCGGCGGGTTGTCCGCTGATCGTGAGATTCACGCCGGCGAAACTGATCGCCGATCCGGCCGTGTACGCGCCGCCGCTGACGACGTTGTTGCTCGCGTCGAGCACCTGATAATTTCCGGCGCCGTCGAACGTCACAGAATAGGTGCCGCCGGTATACGCGGTGTTCGCGTCGAGACTCGATGCGCTGAGGACCGCCGTTCCCGAGTTCGCGTTCGACGCGCGCGCGGCGAAACTGCCGTTGCCGGTCGGAATGCGCAGGAACACATCGCTGCCGCTGTCGCTGTCGCCGACCGAAACGTTCGGACCGACTTCGATCTGACGCTGCGTCTGATCGCCGCTATACGTGACACCGCTGATCGTGGTGGAGAAGGGCGCCGTGGCATCGGATGTGCCGCCGAACAGATACCGGCCGGTTCCGTCGCTGCTGTTCGCGAGCGCGACGAGGCTCGAGTATTCCTGTTTCAGTTCGGCCACGATCGCCGAGCGCGATGCCGTCGACTGCGAATCGTTTGACGCTTCGATAGCGAGTTCCTGAATGCGCGTGATGTGCGTATTGACGGTCGACAACGCATTCGTTTCCAGATTGAGACGGTTACCCACGGTCGACGCGTTGTTGCCGAACGCGGTCAATTGCGAATTGGCGCGATCGAGCAGCACGGCCAGACCAGCGCCGACCGGATCGTCCGCCGCGCTCTCCCATTTTTTGCCGGAAGAAATCTGCTGCTGCGTGCGCGTGATCGCCGCTTCGCCTTGCATGATCGACGAAAGGCTTTGCGTGTACATCGTGGCGGTGGCGATACGATCGGTCATGTGTGCACCGCGGCGATGAGCGTCTGAAAGGTTTCGTTGGCGATGTTGATAATCTGCGACGCGGCCTGGTACGCCTGTTGATACTTGACCATGTTGGCAGCCTCTTCATCGAGATTGACGCCCGACGTCGTGCTGGCCTGCGTCGTGAGCTGCGTGTCGATGGCCGTGCGCGCGCTGAGCGCGTAATCGGCTTGACTGGCGATGCTGCCGACGTTGGATGTGATTTGACTCACCGCTTGCGTCAGCGATGTCGTACCGCCATTGAGCAAGTTGGTACTGTCGAGACCGGCGAGCAGATTCGCGTTGCTGTTGTCACTGGAATTCGCGCCGTTGGCGCTGACCGCGAACTGATCGCCCATCGCCGGCGTGCCGGAAATCGCGACCGACCAGCCGTTATACGAGATCGGCGATCCGCTCGTGTACGCATACGAACCCGAACCGTTGATCGAGTAGGTTGTCGCCGACGTGAACTGAATCGTCACCGGCGATTGCAGACTCGAACTCGTCGCGTCGGTGATCGATAACGCCCCTGCACTGGCATTGCCGGTGTTCGCGGTCGCAGCGGCGATTCGAACCGGACTCGCAGCGGCGAGTCGATTCGGATCGGTCATCGTCACGGCGAGTTGTCCGGCCGCTTGCGCGCTCGGTTGCACGAGGAAACTATCACCCGCCGACGCAATGCCGCCGACGACGACGCTCACGCCATTCACCACGAACGGTGACGAGGCTGTACCGTTGCCGCTCAGCGAAACTGCCGCGCCGGTGGTTGCGTCGGTCGCGCTCCAGTTCGCACCATCGTATTGCAACACGAAATTGCTGGTGCCCAGCGAACCGGCGCTGCCGACGCTCGTCGTAAGCGTTGCGCTGCCGGTATTTTTCGAGCTGGCGAATACCGCCGGCGTCGGCGTGCTGAACACGTCGCCCCCCATGTTGCCGTAGAGATCAATGCCGCTGTGATTCTGCGCGTTGACCGCGCTCGCAAGTCCGGCTGCGGCTTGACCGAGTTGCGCTTCCATCGGATCGACGACGGTGTGACGCACTTGCAGAAGTCCGCCGATCGAACCGCTGATGGAATTGTCCGGAAGCAGGATCGCGCCACCCGCAGAACTCAGCGCCAGGCTATGACGCGCAGGTTGATACGGATCGGAAACGGTCGTGAGCTGTTGCGATTGATCGCCGAGAACGAGCGCTTGCCCACCTGTCGTGAAAACGCTCAGCGAGCCGTTGTCGCCGGCGGTCGTCGTCACGCCGATGGCATTCGAAAGCTGCAGAACGAGCTGATCGCGCTGATCGAGCAAATCGTTCGGCGGTTGACCGGTCGACGACGATTGCGTGGAAATCTGCTGGTTGAGCGTGGCGATCTGTTTGGTCAACTGATTGACCGTCGCCACGCCGGCCGTCACGCCTTGATCGACCTG
>CAZZYA010000212.1:0-6178 GCA_964658115.1 uncultured Rudaea sp.
ACTATGCGCGGCTGCGCGGCTATTTCGCAGTGTGCGCTGCAGGAATTCTTCCGCAGCGTCTACGGCTGCGCCCATTTCGAATCCGAGAGCGAGATAAGCGGCAATAGCTGACGCCAATACGCAGCCCGTGCCACGTGCGTTAAACGGCAAGCGCGGATGACGGATTTCACGGATGCCGGCGCTGTCGGCGAAACAATCGACGACGACGTCTCCTCGTGCGTGACCGCCTTTCAACAACACGGCGCGCGCGCCGAGATCGAGCAAAGCGCGGGCAGCGTGTTTCGCAGGTAGCGAGCGGCCGAGCAGAGTGGCGGCTTCCGGCCGATTGGGCGTGACCAAATCCACTAACGGCAACATCCGGAACAGCGCGCGTTGCGCCGTCTCCGGCAGTAACGCGGCGCCGCTGGACGAAACGAGCACGGGATCAAGCACGACGTTGCGCGACCTATTGCTTTGAAGAAATGCCGAAACGACGCCGATATTCGACAATGAAGCAAGCAAGCCGATTTTGATCGCGACGATGTCGAAGTCTTCGGCGAGCGCGCGGAGTTGATCATCCAGCAGAGCTGCAGCGACGGCGTGTGTAGCGATCACCCGTCGGCTGTTCTGCGCTGTCACGGCAGCGATCGCGCCGAGGCCTTGCACCTTCAGCGCTGCGAATGTCCGGAGGTCGGCGTGAATGCCCGCGGCACCGGTGGGATCAGCCCCCGCGATCGACAAAACACACGGTAAACGCATTGTCCGGACTGAACGCGCTTTCCGTTTGTCGGATTTTGGAGACACATTTGATCGAGGGGTCGGCATTTAGTGTACGCACCGGTCGAAAAACTCTAAAGTTTCAAGCAAGTTACATCGCGCGTGCCGCTTGACCGACTGTGGCTTTTTTGCCAAGATGCGTGCGGAGACATCACTCTCCTAACGCATTCAGGGCTATGCGTCGGTCAACAGCGAAATTGGCAAAAATTGCGGGAGCGCTTGGATCTTTCCTTGCGCTCCCTCTTTCTTTCGCCGCCACACCATCGCTCGACAAGCATTCTGCGGAACCCGCCGCGGTGTCGACGTCGTTCGCCCAATTTGCGAGCGCAGAGAGTGTAATCGATGCCTGGCGCAACTATGCGCTGGCAGATTTGAGTACCGGATTCTCCTGGGCCAGCGCGCAATCCATCGCGGCGACGGCTCCGTCGTTGTTCGATCGTGGCAACGCGCGTTTGTCAGAACCTGCTTCGCGTTTCAACGGCTCGCAGGTCGCGCCGCAATCCGTGCAGGTGACCTACGCCAAAATGCGCGTGTCCGACACGCCACTGTATGCGCCATCCGAAGTCCCGCAGCTCATGCAGGATTACATGCCGGGCCTGCAGCGCTACATCCTTTCCCCATCGATGACGCAACGCGTCGGCGAGAACAGCGCAGTCAGCGTCGCGGCGATTTTCGCCTACGAACGCTTCGCCGGTTTCGGTCTGGGTCCGGATACGAACACGTCCGCGTTGCCGCAGGACGATCTCGCCACACAGATGTCGCAGCCGTACGGCTGGCGCAATCCATATGGTTCGTACGGTGTCGGCATGCGCGTGGATTTCAACAACGCGATCACCGACCGCTTGAGCTGGCAAGTGGGATATCAGTCGCGCGTTAACATGGATGCGTTCAACGCATACCGCGGCGTGTATTCGGATCCAGGAACGTTCGACATTCCCGCCAGCGCCGATCTTGGCCTCGGCTACGCGCTCACGCAAGATTTCAAACTCGATCTCGGTGTGCAGCGTGTCATGTATGGCGGCATCACGCCGTTTACCAGTAATGCGTTGCCGACACGTTTTCTCATCTTGCTTGGCAGTGAAGTCTCACCCGCGTTCGCGTGGGCGGATTTGAATGTCTATTCCGTCGGATTTACGTGGCATGATCCGAGCGACACGGTCTGGTCGCTGCACTACAGTACGCGCGAGCAGCCGCTGCCGACATCACGCCTTTTGCAAAACGCGCTTCAACCGTTCCTGTCGTCACGTGATGTGGAATTCGGACTCGCCCATGCGTTCGGCGATTTCTCGAACGTTCGCTTCTCGATGATGTACGCGCCGACCGAGTTTGTGCTCGGTTTGCCCAGCACATTTAGCCTGCGCGACAACAACGGCGGTAATCAGCTCGAATACGAATTATTGTGGACTACGCGCTTCTGATGGCGCGATGAAAGTCGGGGAATAAGGATGGGGGCTGCGGCTCCCATTTTCATTTCTGGGGTTAGCGTTTTTTTGGTTTTGAAAAAGTGCTTCCGCTATCTGCGCCGCTTGCGGCGGAAGCTCTTGCTCCAAAACCCAAAAAACAACTCAAAGTATCTCAGAAGCATAATCCGCCAACCGCGACCTCTCCCCACGCCGCAACGTGACATGCGCCGAATGCGCCCAATCCTTGAACCGATCAACCGCATACGTCAGCCCTGACGTCGTCTCCGTCAAATACGGCGTATCAATTTGTTCGACGTTGCCGAGACACACCATCTTGCTACCCGGGCCGGCGCGCGTAAGCAACGTCTTCATCTGCTTCGGCGTCAAATTCTGCGCTTCATCGATAATGACGTAGCGACTTAAAAACGTACGCCCACGCATAAAGTTCAGCGACCGGATCTTGATCCGCGACGCCAGCAAATCGTTCGTCGCCTGTCGTCCCCAGCCGCCGCCTTCCTGCGGTGTGGCGAGCACTTCCAGATTGTCGGTGAGCGCGCCCATCCACGGCGTCATCTTTTCTTCTTCGGTACCGGGGAGAAAACCGATGTCCTCGCCAACGGAAACAGTCGCGCGCGTCATGATGATTTCGCGATAACGCTGCGTATCCATCGTCTGCGCGAGACCGGCCGCGAGTGCGAGCAGCGTCTTGCCGGTTCCGGCCGTCCCGAGCAGCGTGACGAAATCGACGTCCGGATCCATCAGTGCGTTCAGCGCGAAATTTTGCTCGCGATTGCGCGCCGACACACCCCATACCGTGTGCGAACTATGGCGATAATCGTCGACGATTTGCAGCGTCGCGACTTTATCCTTGATGGCGAGTACGCGCAGTTCGATGTCGTTCTCGTCGGGCATGTAAAGGAATTGATGCGGATACCAATCCTCGTCCTTGCGGATTTTCATTTCGTAAAACGTGTGCCCGCGCTCCGACCACGAACGCACTTCCGGATGCCGGTCCCAAAAATCTTTCGGCAACACGTCGTGGCCGGCGAACAGCAAGCTGAAGTCGTCGAGTGCACGATCATTTTCGTAGTCTTCGGCTGTGATGCCGTGAATGGACGCCTTGATGCGTAGATTGATGTCCTTCGACACCAACACCACCGGCACGTCGGGTTTCTGCTCGCGCAGCGTGATCACCGAGGCGAGAATCAGATTGTCGGGCAACGTCCGTTTCTTGCCGCCCGCGCCATTCGTGTCGATGTTTTGCGTTTGGAAGTAAAGACGTCCGACTTGCGATTTGCGGTCGAGCTGGATGCCCTGCGGCAATCTCAGTTCGAGACCTTCGTCGATGCGGCTTTGACCCGTTCGCTCTATCAGTTCGTTGATGAAGCGGCTGACCTGGCGCGCGTTGCGCGAAACCTCGGAATTGCCCTTTTTCGCCGCGTCGAGTTCTTCCAGAACCGTCATCGGCAGAAACACATCGTGTTCTTCGAAGCGGAAAAGCGCGGTGGGATCGTGCATCAAAACATTGGTGTCCAGAACGTAGATACGCTTGCCTCGGGTCATGCGATGCTCACCAATGATTTGTGGAAAAGGATAACGTCATTGCGATGCGGTCTTGATCGCCTCCAATACCACATCTGCATGACCGGGAACCCGTACGTTGCGCCATTCCGCGATCAGACGTCCGGCCGGATCGATCAGGAACGTGCTGCGCACGACGCCGATGAACTTGCGTCCGTACAGGGATTTTTCCTGGATAACGTCGAAGGCCTTGCCCCAAACGTCGTCTGGATCGGAAACGAGCGCGAAATCTATCGACTGATTGTCGCGGAACTTTTCGTGGGTGGCGATCGAATCGCGCGACACGCCGATCACCACGGCGTTCGCTTTCTTGAATGCTTTGGCGCGGTCGCGAAAATCCTGTGCCTCTTTCGTGCAACCGGGCGTGTTGTCTTTCGGATAGAAATAAAGGACGACGAATTGGCCGCGCAGATCGCGCAACTTCAGGCTGCCAGCGGTGCTGTCTCCGCCGAGTGCGGGCGCGAGGTTGCCGACCTTCACCATCACGATTTCTTCGTCATCAGTATTTCATCGGATCCATGATCGCGTCGAGGTTGAGCCCGTCGCAGAATTCCAGAAAGTCGTCGCGTAATCCCGCGATGTGCGTATTCGATGGAATGCCGATGCTGATCTGTGCCGAAAACATGTCCGCGCCGGTCTGCATCGCGCGGTAACGCGTCGACTGCAACTGCTCGATCGCGATGCCGTGCTTTTGCATGAATTCGGCGATCTGAAAAAGTATACCGGGCTTATCCGCCGCCACGACTTCGACGACGTACGGCAGCAGATTCGGCTGCGCCGGTTTTGGATTGGTGCGGAAATGCAGCAGCCGAACCTGATCGTCGCGCTCGACTCTGACGAGTGCTGTCTCGAGCTTGGCGATCGCATCCCACGGACCGACCGCGAGCACGAGCACGGAAACTTCGCTACCGACGGCGGCAACGCGCGTCTCGAAAATGTTGCAGCCGGCATCGGCAATGCGTTTGGCAAGCGTCGAGAGCGGCGAGCGTCCCTGCGGCGCGAACGCGTTGATCAGCAGATAATTTTCGTTGGTGGCGGGGCGTGCGGCGGTGTCGGTCAAAGCGTGCGGTTCCGCAGGTGAACGAGGGCGCCGTCGTTCTTGAATTCGCGGCGGGCTCTGTACGCAGAATACTTGCCACGTTCCCGACCCGCAAGTAAGATCGCCAGCCGCGCGAACCCTTGATTTTTTCTGCGGATTTTCCCTTTGAACAAGCTCTTCGGCAGCATCTGCGCGCTCGCTACGCCGTTCGACGGCGATTCCATCGATCTGAACGCATTCGCAGCGCTGCTCGATTACCAACTCGATGCGGGCACGCAAGCGCTCGTCGTCGCCGGATCGACTGGCGAGGCGCACGCGCTCGACGACGACGAATACGATCGTCTGATCGCGTTCGCCGTCAAGCACGTTGCTGGACGTGTTCCCGTGATCGCGGGAACCGGCATTGCAAACACGCGCAAAACCGTCGCGCTCACGTGCCGCGCACGCGACCTGGGCGTCGATGCCGCGCTGGTCGTCACTCCTTATTACGTGCGTCCGACGCAGGAAGGATTGCATCGGCATTTCGTCGAGGTCGCCGATCACGGCGGCTTGCCGATCGTGCTTTACAACGTGCCGGGCCGCACCGGATGCGACCTCTTGCCGGAAACGACCGCGAAACTTGCGCCGCACGAACACATCATCGGCATAAAAGAAGCACGCGGCGAAAGCGAACGCGTCGATGCGTTGGTCGCATTGAAGAACGACAATTTCGCCGTGCTCAGCGGCGACGATCCGACGTGCATGCTTGCTATGCTGGCTGGCGCCGATGGCGTCGTATCGGTGACTGCGAACGCTGCGCCGGCAGCCGTGCGTGCCTTGTGCGACGCCGCCCGCAGGGGTGATCGTGCTGCGTCGAAAGCAGCCGACGACCGCCTGATTGCGCTCAATGCGCTGCTGGCCGTCGAACCGAACCCGATTCCGGTAAAATGGGCGCTGCAGGAATTGGGACTTGGATACGCTACACCTCGTCTGCCGTTGCTACCGCTCACCGCCGCGCATCGTCCCCGAATCGCGCAGGCGCTGCGCGACTTAGGTCTCGCGGTTCAGCCGCGGCACAGCGACGCGGCGTGATATTTGCCGGCTGCCTCACCACTTTCTCTCGATAGGAATCGCCGTGATCCGCACTTCGTTCCGCTGTACCGTTTCGCTCGTCGCGTTGGCAGCCGTGCTCAGCGGATGCAGTATGTTCCATCATCACGACAACTATTATTCGAGGGCGGTCGAATCGCGCCCGCTCGAAGTCCCGCCGGATTTGGAAGCTCCTGCGACGAGCGCCGAACTGGTCGTTCCGCCGAGCGGCACCGCTTCGACTGCAACGACGTCGAGCGCGGTTGCGCAACCCGCGTCGTCCATGCCGCCGATCAGTACGCCGCCCGCATCGGGAGCGATGCAAACGGCC
>CAZZYA010000213.1:0-6145 GCA_964658115.1 uncultured Rudaea sp.
TCCCTGGCCATCTGCGCGTAGATAGCCAGCAGCGTGGCGGCATCCGGCGCGGCGTTAGCAGCGCACGCCAGCTGCACGGTTAATGACAAACCCACCGCGGCCAATAGAGCTCTCATTTTCATGCGCTGCCCAAGTCGAGTGAACGATCGTAAAGCCATCGGTCTCAGCTATGCAATAACGCTGCGCGCTCGGTACTCATCCTCAAGACCTGAGGGCGTTGTCTTATTGGGTAGGAATGAGTCAATAAATGTCCGAAACATGTCCTCTTACTGTCCGAATGTATTCCTGCCCATTTCCTAGAATGAAACGGAGGTTAAAAGAAGTTGAATCTTTCTTTTCGATCAAGAAAGGATTCCTGATTCCACCGAAAGGCGCGCGTAGTCGCATGAGGCGAACACCCGCGCAGGGGGTAAAGCACGTGACTAGTAGCCTCAAGAGTAGATTGACGCGTTTCACGAACGCGATTGTATTGGTCATCGCTTTCGGCGTTGCGAGCGATGCGCGACCGAATGAATGGCGCGGTCCGGAGCCGCTTCAAGAAAATTTCGATCCGGTACAAACGGAGTTACCAACGGCCTTTAGTTTTACTGCATCTTCCGGAAGAACAGTTCACTACGGAACCATCGGACCCAAACATGGGATACCGGTGCTTTGGGCCGACGGAAATCCTTCTGACTGGACGGGAGTCGGTTGGCTGGCTCCTTATGAAGAATTATTGAACACATTCAACATTCGAGTCATTCAACCCGAACGGATCGGTACAGGGCTGACACCTTATATCCCTTGCGCTGGCGTCGGAGACCCGACGTGCATCACTCCCAGCGATTACGCCGACGACTGGGCCGATCTGATGCATTCGCTGGGATATCGCAGGTATTCATTATTTGCTGTCTCGGAAGGCGGAATCTACGCGCTTTGGTTTATGCACGATCACTGGCGTGACGTTCTCTCGCTCCACTTAGCGTCCGCGTTGGACACATCAGGAACTCGAGCTTTCTGCGCAAATCCGCCCGTCACGCCGTTAGGCTACCAACAAGCGTTGGAACCCTTCTATCTAAATCCTCCACTCATCTGGACACTTTTCCCCGCTCGCGACTTCGCCACCGCCTCTTCGGTTCCTGGCCTAACGGATTGGTTTGATCGAACGATGATCACATCGCCGGATTCGAGGGGCGCGTCGTACGACATCTTCGAAGAGTGTAACTTCCCCGTGGGCAATCTCGCACATGTCCAAACTCCGGTGTTCATCTACTACGGACTGCAAGATATAACGGTACCCATCTCGATGCCGGAAAGCGAACAAGCTGCCTTTCCGAACGTTGTTCGCTATCGTGTTTATCCAAACGACGGGCACCTGGCGTCGCTCCGGCACACGGATCAGATTTTCTTGGACATTCTCCAATCGTTGGAGCATGGCTTGTACATAACGGAGTCCTTACCTCGCGCGAAGCATCGACCGATTTCCCTCGATGAGGTGATTTGCAAGAAGCAACGCGCATTCAACGAGACTAAAATCGTGTCTGAAGAGGACGCCGACAAGCTTGTATCTCAGGGGGCCGCTATCTTGGGTATTTGCGGATGGCTTGGAACACCCGGAGAGTAGTTAATCTTGCTGGTGAACAATTGGAGAGTGTGTGATGGGCTACGCGAGTGTTAGCAGTAGAACCCGCCGTTCTCTGCGGAATTTCTCGGCTCAACAAACGTAGCTCATCACAACTTACGACAACGTATTCTATCGAGAGCCATTGACTGCGGAAACGACGCCAATAAACCGAGTGTCAGCGGACATGCGATAATTCGGCGTTAACGTCACCGGAAAACGGCATGACCGCGCCGCGCGAAATCCTCGTCACTCATGCTTTGCCGTATGCGAACGGGCCGCTGCATATCGGCCATATGCTCGGCTACATCCAGACGGACATCTGGGTCCGCGCGCGTCGCATGGCGGGAGACACGGTGCATTTCGTCGCCGCCGACGACGTGCATGGCACACCGATCATGCTCGCGGCGGAGAAAGCCGGCAAAACGCCGGAGGATTTCATCGCGGAAATCGAAATCGGTCATCGAAAGGATTTCGCGGATTTCGGCGTCGATCACGACTATTACTACACGACGCATTCCCCCGAAAACAGGGAACTGGCCGAACGCATCTATCGCGCTTTGCGCGATGCGAAACCGAGCCACATCGCCACGCGCGCGGTGCGGCAGTTCTACGATCCGCTCAAGCAAATGTTCCTGCCGGATCGCTACATCAAAGGCACATGCCCGAACTGCGGCACGCCGGATCAGTACGGCGACAATTGCGAGAATTGCGGCGCGACCTATGCGCCGACGGATCTGATCGATCCGAAGTCCGTCGTCTCCGGCGCCACGCCCGAGTTGCGCGATTCGGAACATTTCTTCTTCAAGCTCGGCGATTTCACCGCGTTCCTGCGCCAGTGGCTGTCGGGCGACGTCGCACATTCGTCGGTGAAAGCGAAACTGAAAGAATGGCTCGACGCCGAAGGCGGCCTGCGCGACTGGGACATCTCGCGCGACGCGCCCTACTTCGGCTTTCCGATTCCGGATGCGCCCGGAAAATTCTTCTACGTCTGGCTCGACGCGCCGGTCGGTTATCTCGCGTCGTTCAAGAAATATTGCGCGACGACAGCCGCACTCGGCGACGCGTACTTCGACGATTTCATGCGTCCGGGTTCCGTCGGCACGAACGGACTCGCGCGCGAGATGCATCACTTCATCGGCAAGGACATCGTGAATTTCCACGGACTGTTCTGGCCGGCGATGCTCGAAGGCGCGAAGCTGCGCACGCCGAATGCGCTGCACGTCAACGGCTATCTCACCGTGAACGGCGAGAAGATGTCGAAGTCGCGCGGGACATTCATCATGGCGCGGACGTATCTTGATGCCGGGTTGAAATCTGATTATTTGCGGTATTACTTCGCGACGATGTTGACGGCCGCGCCGGTCGATGTCGATCTGGATTTGAAGGCGTTCGAGGAACGCGTGAATTCGCACCTCGTCGGCAAGTGGGTGAACATCGCGAGTCGTTGTGCGGGATTCATCCACAACCACTTTGACGGAAATCTCGCGAATTCGCTTGGCGCCGACGGCGACGCATTTTATCAACGTATTCTCAACGATAAATGTCAGCAGGCGGAGTACTACTATCTCGGGCGATCGCGTGGACAATCGCACGACAGCGGCGAATCACAACTCGGCGGCGAATTCGCGCGTGCTTTACTTCCGCTCATTGACGTAGCCGACGAAATCAATGCGTGGCTGCAGATAAAGCGGCCATGGCAGATCGCAAAAACTAGTCGACTAGACGAATTGCACAATGTTTGCACTGTGGCGTTGAACGTGTTTCGGCTACTTTCGATATATCTCAAACCGGTGGTGCCGTCGCTCGCTAAAGCGGCCGCCGATTTTCTCAACGAAAGCGACTACGATCGTTTTGATCGTGCCACTACACCGCTGCTCTCACATCGAATCAACGAATTCAAACTACTCGCGTCGCGCGTAGATCCCAAAAACATCGAAACCATGATCGAAAATTCCAAAGAATCATTGCAGACATCCGCGCCAGCTCAACCAGCAAAACCCGCCGCCGTGCCGGCGCCGGCAGCGGCTGTTCCCAACACCGCGCCGACCATCTCCATCGACGACTTCGCTAAACTCGACCTGCGCGTCGCGAAAGTCCTCGCCTGCGAATTCGTCGAAGGCTCCGACAAACTGCTGCGCTTCGAACTCGACGCGGGCGATCTCGGCAAGCGCCAGATTTTCTCCGGCATTCGCGCCGCTTATCAATCGCCCGAAAAACTGGTCGGGCGCAATGTGGTTTTCATCGCCAACCTTGCGCCGCGAAAAATGCGCTTCGGCGTCTCGGAGGGAATGATCCTTTCGGCGGGAAGCGGCGGTGATCAATTGTTTTTGCTCGATGCCGACGACGGCGCGCAGCCCGGCATGCCGGTGAAGTAATCGCTGAGGCATAATCGCGCGATGCGAATCTGTCTCAACATGATCGTCAAGAACGAGTCGCGCGTCATCGAGCGATGCCTGCGCTCGGCTAAACCGTTTATCCATTCGTGGGCGATTGCCGACACCGGTTCCACCGACGGCACGCAGGACGTCATTCGACGCGTGATGGGCGATCTGCCAGGCGAACTGATCGAGCGGCCGTGGGTCGATTTCGCGCACAACCGCAACGAAGCATTGGAACTCGCCAAACGCCACGGCGATTTCGCGCTGATCATCGACGCCGACGAAATCTTCGAGGCGGAATCCGCGTTCGCGTGGCCATCATCGACGACCGCGCCTGGCTATCTCCTCGAACTCATCTTCCACGACATGCGCTATCGCCGCATCGCCGTGGTGAAACTCGACGAGCAGTGGGAATGGCGCGGCGTGCTGCACGAAGTGCTCGTGTCGCCGCGTTATCCGGAAGCGCAATACTTGCCCGGGCTGCGCATCCGCGTGTTCACCGATGGCGCGCGCAGCCAACAATCGCAGCAGGAAAAATTCAGCAAGGATGCGGAAACGCTGCGCCAGGCGCTCGAAAAAGAACCCGAGAATGCACGCTATGCGTTTTATCTCGCGCAGAGTTTGCGCGACGCACTGCGCCCGCAGGAAGCTATCGCCGCTTACGAACGCCGCGTCGCGATGGGCGGTTGGTTCGAGGAAGTATACTATTCCAAATTGCAGCTCGGCCGGCTGAAAGAACAAGTCGAAGCGCCCTACGCGGAGATCGTGGCGGCGTACCTCGATGCCT
The DNA here is from genome assembly GCA_964658115.1 of uncultured Rudaea sp. GTDB lineage: Bacteria > Pseudomonadota > Gammaproteobacteria > Xanthomonadales > Rhodanobacteraceae > Rudaea. The sequence continues at coordinate 4,769 of CAZZYA010000213.1, forward strand.
ACGATTTCCGACCCGTGCGCGCCGACGCGCCTGTCGAAGCCGCGCGGTTCTTTCGGCTTCGCGAACGCTGGCATCTGGCGACGAAATTCGCCGAGATCGCATCGAACCTCGCGCCGAACGACGATCTGCTGTTCGTCGATCACGCCGCCTATCAATGGCGCGCTCGCGACGAATGGTCGATTTCCGCCTACTGGTCCGGCGATTTCACACTGAGCGCGCGGCTGTGCCGCGAGCTTCTGGACAATCCGGCATTGCCCGACCACGAGCGTCCGCGCGTGCGAAAAAATCTCGAATTCGCGGAGAGCAAGCTGTGATCGCCTACGGCGACGGCATTAATGCGATCGACACCGGCTTCTTCCGGCCGAACTTCGATGCGGCGTATCTCATTGTCGAAAATGGCCGCGCCGCGTTTGTCGATGTCGGCACCAACTACTCCGTGCCGCTTCTGCTCGACACACTGGCCGAACGCGATATCGATGTCGCCGACGTCGACTACGTCATTCTCACGCACGTCCATCTCGATCATGCTGGGGGCGCCGGCGCGCTGATGGCGAAACTGCCCAACGCGCGCGCCGTGATTCATCCGCGCGGTGCGCCGCACATGATCGATCCCGCGCGGCTCATCGCCGGCGCGAAAGCCGTGTACGGCGCGGAAGAAATCGAACGTAGCTACGGCGTACTGCAACCGATCGATGCGTCGCGCGTCGATATCGCCGCCGACAATCACACCGTCGATCTCGCCGGACGTCCACTGCTGTGCATCGATTCGCCGGGCCATGCGCGGCATCACATGGTCGTCCACGACCCGAAAAGCCGATCGTTTTTCACCGGCGACACCTTCGGACTTTCGTATCGCGAACTCGATACCGAGCGCGGTCCGTTCATCCTGCCGACGACGTCGCCGGTGCAGTTCGAACCCGATGCGTTGCATGCCTCGATCGATCGCATGCTGACGTTCGATCCGACGCAGATGTTCCTCACGCATTTCGGACGAATCGATGAAGTAAAGCGCTGCGCTGGCGATCTGCACGTGCAGATCGACCGCATGGTCGAGATTGCACGCACGAACGCGTTCGTCGACGAACGCCACGATCGCATCAAGGACGCGCTCAGTGCGCTTTATGTCGGACGCGTGATGGCGCACGGCTGCACTCTGTCGTCTGCCGACGTTCGCGAGTTGCTAGCGATGGATATCGAACTGAACGCACAAGGGCTGGAAGTCTGGTTGGACAAGGCGGACAAGCGCTGATGTCGCTGCGCCGGGTCGACACGACATTCGACCTGACGGAAGCACACATCGTCGTCGGCCTGTTGCGCGCTGAAGGAATCGATGCTTACCTGTTCGATGCGGATTTCGTACGGCAGAACTGGCTCAAG
>CAZZYA010000214.1:0-6111 GCA_964658115.1 uncultured Rudaea sp.
AGGCGGGCAATGCGATCAGAAAACCGAAACTCATCACGCCGAGTTCGCCTTGCGTGATATCGAGCCGACGGTCCGGCGCACCTTTGTCGGGGATGTCGACGAGTTCATCGTCCTGAAGCAGCCAGTCGAAGACGCGCTGGCCGAATTCGCGATTGCCGCCGTTGCCGAGAAATGCGTTGGATAGAAAATCCGCATCGCCGATCGCGACGGCGCGTTGCTCGCGTTTGACCGGACTCGGCGACAGACGCGTCAGCGAAAAACCGATGTTGAGCGGGCCGGGTATTTCACCTTTGCTTTCGTCGTAGCTGATCGTGGTCGTGTCGCCCTGCTTCGGAATTTCACCGGTTTCCGTCCACGATTTCGTCGTCGTTTCGAGCAGCGACGACACGCTCCACTGCGCGTCGTCGACTTTCGCAAGCGCGGCCGACTGCGGAAACAACGTCGTCAGCGCGAATCCACGCGTGATCGGATTCGCCGGATATTTCGCGATCGCGATGAAACTCGGATCGCCGATGCCGAATTGCGATCCGGCGCCGTCGACGACCACGCCCGGCAATACGCGCAGCGACATCGTCTTGAGCAACGCATCGAGATTCGTTTTTTCGCCCGGTTCGATCAGCCACAAAAGATTCCCGCCGCGCTCGACGTAATCGATCAGTTCCTTCACCACGGCATCGCCGAGCGCCACGCTGGGCGCGGCGATGACCAGTGCATCGACGTTTTCAGGCACGTGCACGTTGCCGGCGAGCGTGAACGCAATCGCGCGTACGCCTTGCGCTTTGAGCAGCGCTCCGAAATTGCCAAAGTCCGAATTGGCGATGCTGTCGATCTTGCGCTCGCCGTCGCCCGCGAGAAACGCAACCAGACGTTCGTGCTCGCGCGCGAGTCGCAGCAGCGCGTTATCCAGTTCGCGCTCGGTCAACACTTTGAGTTGCTCGCTGCGTCCTTTGTAGCGGATCACGAGTTCGCCGTTGACCTGGATGCCGGCTTCGCGCGTCGCCGCCGGATTCGCATCGGGATCGACGAAGTTCAACGAGATGTCCGGTTTGATGCGCTCGTAGCGCGCGACGAAATCGGCGATCGCGCTGCGAAGCTGGTTGTCGGGCGGCGCGAACGAAACGATCGCAATCGGCGCATCGAGTTTTTCGAGCAACGTGCGCGTGCGTGAATCGAGACTCGCTCGCTGCGCGAAACTGAAATCGTGCTGCCAGCCGAATCGCGTGCTGAAAAACGCGATCATCACTGCGGCGGCGAGCAGCAGCAGCGCGAACAATGCGTCGAGAATGCGCTCGCCCATCTCAGCCACGCGTGCGCAAGGCGGCAACGCGGCGCGCCGCCAGCGCCAGCGCGACGACGACGATCAACAGGAAATAGATCACGTCGACACTTGCGACGATGCCGTGCAGGAACGGTTCGAGATGCGTCGGCAGAGCGAGATAGTTGATGAACGTGCTGCTCACGCCTTCGTAGCGTGCGCCGGCATCGAGCATCCACAACACCAGATTGATGACGAGCGCGATCGATGCCGCGAGCGGCGCCGATGGCGTCGCCGCCGAAGCGGCAATCGCGATCGCGATCAACGCAGCGGCGAACAGGATGAGTCCGAACGTTGCCGCGCCGATGCGGCCGAGATCAAGCGATGTGCCGATATCCAGACTCAACGCGACGATCGCGGACAACAGAATGAGCACGACCGCGAACGCAAGCAGTCCACCAAACTTGCCGGCGACGATCCGCGCATCGCCGACACCAGCGGCAAGCAGCAGCGTGAGACTGCCGTTCTGTCGATCGCTCGCGATAGCGCGCATGCCGAGCAGCGGCGCGACGAGCAGCAACAGACTCGCCGTCGCGCGCAGCAGCGGGAGCACGACAAGATCGGTGACGCCGGGCGCGTCGGCCATGCCCGCGATTTTCGGCATCAACGTAAGGAACGCGCCGAGCGAGAGCAGAAAGAAATAGGCGAGCACGGCGAGCAATGCGGCGAGCAGCACCCATGCCAGCGGCGTGAGGAAAAGGCGGCGCAGTTCATTGCGTGCGACGATGAGACTCATGCGGCTTGCGCCGCGTCGTCGGCGCTCGCGATGCGCAGAAATACTTGTTCCAGGCTGGTTTCCTGCGGACGCAACTCGGTCAATTCCCAGCGTTTGGCGACGATCGTTTCGGCAAGTTGCGCTGGCAACAGATTCGTCGTGATGTGCCAGTAAGGGTCGACGAAGTTCGCGGATCGCACGCCCGCAATCGCGTCCCACATCGGCACTTTCGCGGTGCGCACGAGCCAGGCATTCGATTCGGCGAGTTGCTGCACCGAGCCATCGTAACGAAGTCGGCCGTGGTGCAGGATCGCGACGCGGTCGCAGCATTGGTTCACGTCGGCGATCAAATGCGTCGAGAGAATAACCGCGCGTTCCTTGCCCAGTTCGCGGATCAGCGTGCGGATGTTGGCCGATTGCAGCGGATCGAGGCCGGAGGCCGGCTCGTCGAGAACGATCAGCGCGGGTTCGTGCAGGATCGCTTGCGCGATGCCGACGCGCTGCTGGTATCCCTTCGACAGATTGCCAATCAGCCGTTGCCGTACATCGCCGAGTCCACAATGCTCGATCGTCTTTGCTACGGCTGCGTCGAGCGCCTTGCCACGCAAGCGGCGCAGGCGAGCACAGAACGTCAAGAATTCGACGACGCGCAGTTCCGCGTAGAGCGGCGGAATCTCCGGAAGGTATCCCAGTGCGTTAGCGGCGCGTCGTGGATCCTCGCGAATATCGGCGCCGTCGATGAGAACGCGTCCTTCGCTCGGCGCGAGCACGCCGCAGATCATCTTCAACGTCGTGGTTTTGCCGGCGCCGTTGACGCCCAGAAGTCCGAGCACGCTTCCTCTATCGAGGTTCAACGCGACATTTTCGACAATGCGTCGCCCGGCTAACCGGCGGCTAACGTTTTCCAGTCGCAAAAGTGTCGTGTCGGGCATGCAAAATCCACGGAACTGGCGCAATTGTTGCCTGTCAATTGAGTTGCGGCAAGCACGCCCGCATGTTTGAAGACCGAGACGGATTTCGGGTCGCCGTCACTGGCGAGCGCGGAGTAGCTCACGTATAGTTCCCTTTCCTCTCGCGGTAGCACTTTATGTTTGAATTAATCCTGAATTTTCTTAACCAGGGCGCGCTGCATGCGTCGTGGGTGACCAAGCTGGTTTATTTCTTCGTGGTCACGCAGTTCACCATTTTGTCCGTCACCTTGTACTTGCATCGCAGCCAGGCGCATCGCGGTGTGGATTTCAACCCGATCCTGGCGCACGTTTTCCGGCTCTGGTCGTGGCTGAGCACCGGCATGGTGACTAAAGAATGGGTCGCGATCCATCGCAAGCACCACGCCAAGTGCGAGACTGCGGAAGATCCGCACAGTCCGCAGATTTACGGCATCAACAAAGTGTTGTGGGAAGGCGTCGATCTGTATCGCGTGGCATCCACCGATTCGGCGTCGATCGAAAAATACGGCCGCGGCACGCCGGACGATTGGATCGAGCGTCATTTGTACGCGGCGCATCCTTATGCCGGCCCGACCATGATGTTCATCATCAATATCGCGTTGTTCGGGATCTGGGGTGTCGCCATCGCCGCGTTGCAGATGGTGTGGATTCCGTTCTGGGCGGCGGGCGTGGTCAACGGAATTGGCCACTGGTGGGGCTATCGCAATTTCGAAACCAGCGACACCGCGACGAATCTGACGCCGTGGGGCTTTTTCATCGGCGGCGAAGAACTGCACAACAATCATCACGCGTTCCCGAGTTCGGCTAAGTTCGCGCTGCGCAAGTTCGAGTTCGATATCGGCTGGGCGCTGATCAGCGTTTGTCAGAAGCTGAAGCTCGCCAAAGTGCTGCGCGTGGCGCCGTCGCTCGACGTGCGTCCGAACATTACGCTGCCCGACGCCGAGACTTTGAAGGCGTTGCTGACGCATCGTTTCCAGGTGATGACCGATTACTTCAAAGGCGTTATCGCGCCGACGTTGCGCGAGGAAGCCACGCATGCCGGTGCAAGCCTGAAAGCGCTGCCGCGCTCGTTGCGCAAGGCGCTCGGCAACGGCGGCCGCTGGCTCGACGACCATTCGCGCGAGCGTTTGCATGCGATCGTGAAGGAACGCCCCCTGCTGTCGACCGTGTGTGATTTTCGCGCGCGCCTGGCCAATGTCCTTGAGCGCGGCAACAGCGGTGCGGAAGCGATGATGGCCAGTTTGCAGGAATGGTGTCACGAAGCGGAAGCGACGGGTATTCGCGCGTTGCAGGACTTCGCTGCGCGTTTGCGCGGTTATTCGCTGGTGCCGGTTCGCGCGTAAGCCAAGTTCTCATCGAGTAAAAAAAACCCGCCGAAAGGCGGGTTTTTTGTTTCTGCGATGCGCTCGCGGTTACTTGATCTTCGCTTCCTTGTAGATCACGTGCTTGCGCACAACCGGATCGTATTTCTTGATTTCCATCTTATCCGGCGTGGTCTTCTTGTTTTTGTTGGTCGTGTAGAAATGGCCGGTTTCGGCGCTCGACACGAGACGAATCTTGTCGCGTTTGGATGCCATGGTGTTCTCCTAGACCTTCTCGCCGCGACCGCGAAGCTCCGCGAGCACGGCATCGATGCCGTTCTTGTCGATGGTACGCAGGGCATTGGCGGAAACGCGCAGTTTCACCCAACGTTTTTCGCTCGCCACCCAGAAGCGGCGCTCGTGCAGATTCGGCAGCCAGCGGCGCCGGGTTTTGTTGTTGGCATGCGACACATTGTTGCCCGACTGCGCGCGCTTGCCGGTTACTTGGCAGACCTTCGCCATACGTACCTCGTCTTGATGTTTGGCCGCCCTTAGCCAGGGCGGTAGCGGCTTCGTTGCTACCGATAGCAGCAACGAAAAGTTCGCCCCGAATGACGGAGCGAGCCGCTTATTACAGCAGAATCAGCCATTTGCCGCAAGCGAGGCCGCTCAAATTTCCTCGACCGCCGTGCGCTTGGACCGCTTGATCAGCCAGGAAACCCCGCGCAGATCGGAAATACCGACGACGGCGCGGTTGAAATTATTGTATTTGGAAGTGCCCGTTCCGCGCGCGCGATGGTTCACCGGCACGCTTTTCACCTGCCAGCCCGCGCGCTGCATCAGCGCGGGGAGAAAGCGATGCATGTGATCGAAGTAAGGAAGATCGAGAAACGCTGATCGCTCGAACAGTTTGATTCCGCATCCGGTGTCCGGCGTTTCATCACGCAGCAAACGGCCGCGAATGGCATTGGCGAAACGCGAGGCCCAACGTTTGCTGCCGGTGTCCTTGCGGTCGACGCGCCAGCCGGCGTACAGCTTGATCGACTCCGGCGATGAATCGCGCGTGGCAAGAAGTTTTGGAATATCGGCAGGATCGTTCTGTCCGTCGCCGTCGAGTGTCGCGATCCAGTGGCTGCGCGCGGCCTTGACGCCCGTTCTCACCGCCGTGCTTTGTCCGCTTTGCACGAGATGCCGCATCACGCGTAACTCGGGGAACTGCGACTTCGCGTTTTTCAGCGCGCTGAGCGTATCGTCCTTGCTGGAATCGTCGACGTAGACAATCTCGAAATCGATCTTGCCGCGCAGCGCCGCAGTGATTTCGGACAACAGGGAGACGACGTTGCCGCTCTCGTTGTACACGGGCACGACAACGGACAAATCGGGCATTTCAGAAATTTCCGGACAGCTAGGGCGCGGATTATCGCTGGTTTCGGTGGAATTTTATACGCGTAAGTACGACAGTTTCCGTAAACGATTTCACGCATTGGCGCCGAAATATGTGCGGCACCAGTCGACGACGGCGGGCATGCCCTCGTCGATGGTTGTCTTCGGTTCGAAACCGAATGTGCTGCGCGCGCGTTCGACGTCGGCGCTGGTTTGCGGCATGTCGCCCGGTTGCATCGGTTTGTTCGCGCGCACCGCGGTACGGCCCGCGGCCTTCTCGATCACGCGGATGAAATGCTCGAGTTCAACTGGACGATGATTGCCTAAGTTGTAGACGGCGAGCGGCGGTTCGACGCCATCGTCGGCGGGAGGGTGATCGAGCGCGCCGAGCACGCCGGCGACGATGTCATCGACGTGCGTGAAATCGCGCCGCATCTTGCCGTTGTT
>CAZZYA010000215.1:0-6070 GCA_964658115.1 uncultured Rudaea sp.
TGGTGACTTTTTGCCGTTGAGCAAAAAGTTACCCGCTCGTCCCGAGCGGAAGCTCGCGATCTGAGAAGGTCAGCAAAAGCAAAGCGCTGTATTTCAGCTTCCGCAGCACATTGATCAACACCATCAAACCTTGTCGACAATAATCGGCGGCTCCGTCTGCGCCCGCCAATAATTGACCGGCATAAAACCCCCACGAATCAACCGCCACGCAATCATGCGCGTGATACGCGTGACATCGCGCACCGGCCGGAAATGGCTCGCGCGCCGGTTTTCGTCGTAGCGTGCTTCGATCGGCACCGACACGGTGCGGATGCCATGCCTCGCCGCTTCGATCAGGATTTCACTCTCGAACACGAAACCGCCCTCGTTGAGCTTGAGTGCGAGTTCGATCGCCGAGCGGGGATAGAAACGCTGGCCGCTTTGACTGTCGACGACGCGATGCCCGCACGCCCACGACACCCAGAAATCCGCTTGCTGGTTGCCGAATTTATTCTTGCCCGGTGCGGCTTCGCGGCTAAGCAATCGCGCGCCGATGACGATGTGATCCGGATATTGCGCCGCCGCGGCGAGCAGACGCGGCAAATCCGACGCCGCGTGCTGGCCGTCGCCGTCCATGGTGAGCACGCCACTCGCACCGCGTTCGAGCGCGCGGCGAAAACCATCGAGCAACGCACGCGCTTTGCCGGTCGGCGCAGCGTGACGGATCAACTCGATCGGCAGATCAGAGATGGCGGCGACAGTGCCGTCGGTCGAGCCGTCGTCGATGACGATCACGTGCTCGCAATACGACAACGCCTCCTGCAAGACCGCGCGGATCGCACGTTCTTCGTTCAGCGCCGGGATGACGACGAAACTGTCGCCGGCAGAACGGTCCATCACTTCGCCCAAGACAAAATCTCCACGTCGAGCATCAGCCGCGGTCCAGCGGCGACGCGAATGACTCCCGACTCTTTACGCGCAATCGCTTGCAGAAGCGGCAGGCTGCGCGCGGCCGGATTTTCTCGATGCACAGCGTGCAGGACGGACGCACCCGACGCAAGTTCCGTCGGCTTGCCGTCCGTGCCGCGTCGGATTCGCAGGCGCGCGGCGGCGTCCGGACGAGCAGGACCGAACACGAATCCGACGCCGAATCGGGTCGAACAGGCGATCACGTCGCGCAGCGGCCCGGTCGCTGCGACATCGTAAACCGACAACAACGCTGGCGCGCCGTTACTCACGACGGTGAGCACCGTTTCGAGCAGAGCGGCGCCGAAGGTGTGCGGCCCCGCGCTGACCGCAGTCGAGCTACGCGTGCAACCGGCGGCGATGGCCCAATATCCGGCCGGCGCGTTGTGCACCGAATTGTGGAAGCGGATCGGAGAAACCTCGAGCGGCGCCTTCGCCAGAGTTTCGCAGAGATAATCGTTGATCGCGAGTTCGCCGAAACTCGACGCGAACACATGCGGCAGATCGGCCGGTGCGATCTGCGCCATCGCGCACGCTTGTGACGCCACCTCGACACCGAGCAATACCGATTCGGGGGCGCGCCGGCGTTCGGTCGGCGGCAGGATCGCCGGCGCCGGACGCGATGCCGCATTTGCTGCAATATCCACATTTCCACAAAGCGCGACGGCAGCCGCGTTCCAGTCCGACCATTCCGGTGACCAGGTGCCGATGCCGAGCACGGCGACATCGATGCCGTTCATGCGTGCTCACCGGCGACGAACGCGAGGCAGCAGTTGTTGCCGCCGAAGCCAAAGGAATTCGAGAGCGCGATGCGAATATCGCGTTTTACGTTGTCGAGCGTGATCTGCGGACCGCAAACCGCATCGAGTTCGCGCGAATTCAACGTGCCGGGCACAAGCCCACGTTCCATCGCGATCAGCGTAAACACCGCTTCGGCCATTCCGGCGGCACCGAGCGTGTGGCCGGTCCAGCCTTTGGTGGAACTCGCGAGTGTCGTCGTCGGAAATGTGCGCGCAACCAGCGCGGCTTCGACATCATCGTTCTGTCGACTCGCGGTTCCGTGGAGGTTGATGTAATCGACATCGTTCGACGACAGTCCGGCGCGGGCGAGCGCATCGTTCAGCGCCAGCTCGGCGCCGAGTCCTTGCGGGTGCGGGGCAGACATGTGATGCGCGTCGGCGGATTCGCCGTAACCGGCGAGGTGCGGAGCCGACGGATCGTGGGTGTTTTTTTCCAGCAACGCGAAGCCTGCGGCTTCGCCCAGCGAAAGTCCCGCGCGGTTCGCGTCGAACGGCATGCAGCGTTCGCGCGAAACCAGTTCGAGCGCGTTGAAACCGTACAGCACGCTGCCGCACAAACTGTCTGCGCCACCGACGACGATCGCATCGACGAATCCGCTTTCGATCAGTCGCGCGCCGCTAGCGAACACTTTCCCGCTCGAGGAGCAAGCCGTCGCGATGGTCAACGCGGGACCTTCGACACCGAGCACGCGCTGCACGAACGCGGTGAGGGCATTCGTCTGATGCACATTCGCGCGGCATTGTTCAGGCGGCAAATGGCCATCGGGCGTGAGATGTCGATAAGCGCTTTCGGTTTCCTCGATGCTCGAGGTCGACGTGCCCATGACGAGTCCCACGCGATCCGCGCCGTAACGCGCGATGGCGTCGCGCGCGCGGTCGATGAAACCGTCGCTGTTGAGCGCGATCCAGGCGAGCCGGTGATTGCGCGCGTCCCACGATGCGAGCTCCGCCGGCAACGTCGTTGCTTCGACCGCAGCGACGCGCCCGATGAAACACGGCAGCGGATCGGCGCCGAAATCGTTGGCGCGCAAACCGCCGCTGCGTGTTTCGATCGCGCGCGCGATGGCGTCGCGTCCGCCGGCGGCGGCGCACGTGGCGGTGTAAGCGGTGATCGGCAGCGGCTGGATGCGTGGCGGCAAGCGCGTCGGGGAGGTGACGTGTGGCGCGCAAGTATAGTGAAAGTCGACGCGGCGAGCGCGGCTGCTACCATGTTCGCTCATCAACCTGAATCGATCCGATGTCCGCCACGCACAGCACCGCGGTTGAACGTTATCTGCACGATCTGCAGGATCGTCTGTGCGCGGCGATCGAACGCGCCGACGGCCGTGCGCGATTTCGCGAGGATCGCTGGCAACGCGCGGAAGGCGGTGGCGGACGCACGCGCGTCCTGACCGACGGTGCGGTGTTCGAACAAGCCGGCGTGAACTTTTCGAGTGTTGGCGGCGACAAGCTGCCGCCGGCGGCGGCGGCGCATCGTCCTGAACTAGCCGGCTCGGCGTGGACGGCGCAAGGCGTTTCTCTGGTGATCCATCCGCGCAATCCGTACGTGCCGACGACGCATCTCAATGTGCGATTTTTCGAAGCGAACAAACCCGGCGGCGATTCGGCGTGGTGGTTCGGCGGCGGATTCGATCTGACGCCGTTTTATCCCTTCGACGACGATATCGCGCATTGGCATCGCGTCGCGCGCGAGCTGTGCGCGCCGTTTGGAAACGACGTCTACGCGAAATACAAAAAGTGGTGCGACGAGTATTTCTACATCAAGCATCGCGGCGAAACGCGCGGCATCGGCGGCCTGTTCTTCGACGATCTGCACGCGTGGGAATTCGAGCGCTGCTTCGCGTTTCAGCGCGCCGTCGGCGACGGATTCATCGATGCGTATTTTCCGATCGTCGAAAAACGGCAGGGCCTGCCATTCGGCGAACGCGAGCGCGAATTCCAGCTTTACCGGCGCGGCCGATACGTCGAATTCAATCTCGTCTACGATCGCGGCACGTTGTTCGGATTGCAGTCGGGCGGACGCACGGAATCGATTCTGATGTCCCTACCGCCGACCGTGCGGTTCGAATATGCGTACGTGCCGGAGCCAGGCAGCGCGGAAGCCAAGTTGTTTGAATATCTGACTCCGCGTGATTGGCTGTCGTTGTCGTAATGTCGGTTATTCTTTCGGCCAGACGGCGCGCAACGGATCGAATTCCATACGTTCGCATTTTTCGGCACGCCAGCCGAATCCGCACATCGCCAGTGGACTTTCACGCATCGCGTCGAGTTGCAGTTCGCGTTCGATATCCACTTCGTTGATCGCGGATGTCACGAATGCGCCGAGACCGAATTCGGTGGCGGAAATCTGCAGCGTCTGCGACAGATGTCCTACGTCGAGCGTGACTGCGCGGTAGACCTTCGCGTGCGCGCGGTATTTCCAGAAACTGCGCTCGAATCGCGGCGCGAGAATGACAATCGCGTGTGCATTGGCGAACCAGTCCTGATGCGCGAGAAAACGCATGGCAAGTGCGTGCGTGGCATTGGGCGTCAATGATTGCAACGGTTCGAGTGCGTGATCGCCGGCGTGATAGTGATACAAACCCGGCGCGACGCCTTCGACGTATTGCAGAAGAAAATACGCTTCCGTCGGATGTAGACCGCCGGCGGAAGGACTCGTTTTCTTGACGATCGCCGCGGTCGGCGTGACGTGATGCGTCGCTTGTGCAGCGAACACGCGATGCACGATCGTGTTGAACAGCGCGATCGGCAACGGGCGCGGTGCGTCGAAGTTGCGACACACCGTGCGGCGGCGTAGCAGATCGTCGAGCGATGTTCGTTCATCCGGCTGCGCGAGTGCGATGCGTTGAGCGCGCGGCACACGTTCGAGAAAATGCGGCGGCGGTTCACCGAGCTGATCGATCAGATCGGCGACGCTGACGATGCCGACGTTGCGCATGTTTTCACCCGACGTCACGCCATCCCACCGACCGAACGCGTGCGCCACCGCCGTCAGCGGATGCCAATGTTGATCGCGCAGGCGTTCGTCGCGCGCGCGCATGTCCGCGAATTCGGGCGCGTCGGCGATCAGCAATCCTTTTTTCAATAGCGCGTCGACGAGGATGTCGTCGCATTGTTTGGCGAGCTGTTCGCGTTCGACCCAATCCTGCGTCGATGCGAGCCCGAGCGGCGCGATTTCTTCCACCGACAATTCGACGGCCTCGTCGAGATGCGGCGCGAGTGCCAGCCACTGCCGTTCTTTGCGTAATCCCGCGCCGCCCGCGAGAAGCGATTGGACATCAAACTGCACGCTTTCGCGCGGTTCGATCACCAGGATGATGCAGCGCCGGATCAGCATGAAGACTAGACTTTTTATTGGAAATTTTCGTACGACGATTGTATACAACGTCGGATAGTGTACTGCGCCTTGGCACCGATCTTGCTCCCACACGTAGTTACACCGTTTCGCGGTTAACAGGGGGAATCACGTGGCCAAGTTAAGTTCCGATGTCGTCGATCGTTTGCTCGACAAGTTGTCGTCCGACGATCAGTTCCGCAGCAGTTTCCAGAACAATCCACGCGCGGCGCTCGATTCGATCGGCGCGTCGGATGTGGATTGTGGCGAGTGCATGCATCCACAAAATCTGGCGAGCAAAGAACAGTTGCAGCAAAGCCGGCAGATATTTCGCGATTCGCTGCTCGGCGAAGCATCGCAGCGCATTTTCAACCTCGAGGCGAAGTAAGTCGCTTCAAAACGCCGTCGATACGGCGTTGCGCGAAGGCCGGACGATGCGCGTCCGGCCATGCGGATTTGAATTGATCGAGATAGCGGCGAGCGTCGTCGACATGATTTGAAGCCGCCGAGATTTCCGCCATGCGCAGCAAGGCGAGGTCGGACTCGGCGACATTGCTCGCTTGCAATATCTGATCGATGTTCGTTTCGATGTAGGCGCGGCCGCGATGCGCGACAAGCCAGCCGGCTTGATCGAGCGCCGCGGAATTCCTGTTGGCGCGCTGAAGGGCATCCAACAGCACCGCGTGCGTCAAATACAGTTCGGAACCGTCGATGTCGTTCTGCAGCGCATCGGCCGCTGGTTCGGGCTGGTTATTCGCGAGCAAAAGCGTCGCGTCGACGATGGTCAGCATGTGCCGAAGATTGGCATAGCCCGAAGTGGCGACGTACGGCTTGGCGAAATCGCGCGTCGCCACGGCGAGATCGTGGTCGCCATTATTCGACGCGAGGAACGCGCCGAACAGCGCGATGAAGACGTTCGGATAATTTGCGTACGCATCGTCGGTCACGAGCGCGCTGCGTGCATTTGCGATCAGTTCTCTGATCGCCGTCG
>CAZZYA010000216.1:0-1166 GCA_964658115.1 uncultured Rudaea sp.
GTGACGCCGGTGTTTTGCAGCGAATTCACATCGGCATATTCGGCGCCGATCCAGCCGCGAATCACTTTGCCGTGCGCGACGATCTGCTCGAGCACGCTTTTCGCCGTGGCCACCGGAATCGCAAAGCTGATGCCGACGTTTTGCCCGCCCGGCGTCAGCACGTCGGAATTGATGCCGACCAGTTCGCCGTAGGCGTTCACCAGCGCGCCGCCGGAATTGCCGCGATTGATGTTGGCGTCGGTCTGGATGAAATCCTCGTACACCGATTTGTTCAACTGCCGTCCGAGCGCGCTGACGATGCCCATCGTCACGGTGCGCCCGATGCCGAATGGATTGCCGATGGCCAACACGACGTCGCCGACGTTGAGCGGATCCTTGTCGGCGATCGTGATACTGGGCAAATTCGGCGCGTCGATCTTGAGCACAGCCAAATCCGTTTCAGCATCGCCCCCGATCACGCGTGCGTTCACCACCCGACCGTCATACAACACCACGGCTATTTCTTCGGCGCCCTGAATTACATGGTTATTGGTGACGACATAGCCATCGGCGCTGACGATGACGCCGGAGCCGAGACTTTGCGTCGGACGCTTGGTCGGCGCGCCGTACGCGATGGCGGGAAACATGCGCTGAAACGCGGGATTGCTCGGCACCAGATATTGCTGCTGAGTGACGACCTTGTTGGCGTAGATATTCACGACCGACGGCGACGCGCGCGACACCGCGCTCGCGTACGATACGGTGATCGTTTCGTTTTCGCGTTCGTTCTCGCCCGGCATCGTCGCGGTGCGTTCGGGCGCGCTCTGCGTCACGAGAGGCGGCGGCTGCGTCGCTGCCGGGCCGATGGCCTGGCGCAAGCGACCGACCAGCGACGGCGCGATGATCGTCGCGATGAACGCAGCGGCCAGTCCGAGCGTGATGCACTGAGCCACGAAGATGCAGAAGCGGAAAAAGGTTCTCATTCGGCAGCCGGATCAAGGGAATGCGCGCGTCGTGCTCCGAATCCGATGATCGGATTCATTGTCTGCCGCCGGGTGCTTCGTTAAACTAACATGATTTTTGGGGGGTCTTCATTGCCCCTGCCTGAATTGCTTTCCCCGATAAGTTGAAGTTGACGCGGAGTTGAGATGGCGAATGACGTCGTGGATCATGCTGGCGTAGACCAG
>CAZZYA010000216.1:1176-6005 GCA_964658115.1 uncultured Rudaea sp.
CGACGACCGCCGTTGTCGGCGGAGTGGGGGCGCTGACGGCGATCGTTCCCTTCATCAAGTCGTGGGAACCGAGCGAGCGCGCGAAAAACGCCGGCGCGCCGGTGCTCGCGGACATCAGCAAGGTCGAAGCCGGCCAGCGCTTGTCGATCGCGTGGCGCGGTCAGCCGGTATGGATCATCAATCGCACCGCCGCTCTGCTCGCCACATTGCCGCAGGTCGACAATCGTCTGAAGGATCCGAAGTCCGAAGCCGAGCAGCAGCCGAAATATGCGCAGAACGAGAACCGGTCGATCAAACCGGAATGGCTGGTCGTGATCGGCATTTGCACGCATCTGGGTTGTTCGCCGGAATTCGTGCCGGACATCAAGCCCGAGCCGTTCGATCCGGACTGGAAAGGCGGGTTCTTCTGCCCGTGCCACAAATCGCGCTATGACATTTCAGGTCGCGTGTTCCAAGGCGTTCCGGCGCCGGCGAACCTCGTGGTTCCTCCGTACAAATTCGTCAGCGACAAGCAGATCATGATCGGCGTGAATCCGGAGGGTCAGGCGTAATGGCAAAGGTATTCACAACGATCGGCAACTGGGTCACGGAGCGTGCGCCGGGCATGATGCCCATGTATCGCAAGCACATGACCGAGTATTACGCGCCGAAGAATTTCAATTTCTGGTATTACTTCGGTTCACTGGCGCTGGTTGTGCTGGTCAACCAGATTCTCACCGGCATTTTTCTCACGATGTTCTACAAGCCGGGCGCGGCGACCGCGTTCGACTCCGTGGAATACATCATGCGCGACGTGCAGTGGGGCTGGCTGATCCGCTACATGCACGAAGTCGGTGCGTCGATGTTCTTCATCGTCGTCTACATGCATATGTTCCGCGGCCTGATGTACGGCTCGTTCAAGAAACCGCGCGAACTGGTCTGGCTGCTCGGCATGCTTATCTTCCTGACCCTGATGGCCGAGGCGTTCATGGGCTACGTGCTGCCGTGGGGCAACATGTCGTTCTGGGGTGCGAAGGTGATCATTTCCCTGTTCGGCGCGGTGCCATTCATCGGCGATGCGCTGGTGCAGTGGATCATGGGCGACTTCAATCCCGCCGACGCCACGCTCAACCGCTTCTTCGCGCTACACGTGATCGCGTTGCCGATCGTGTTGCTGCTGCTCGTAGTACTGCACATCGCCGCATTGCATGAAGTGGGCTCGAACAATCCCGACGGCGTGGAAATCAAAAAGAAGAAAGACGCCAACGGCATTCCGCTCGACGGCATCCGCTTCCATCCGTACTACACGGTGAAGGATCTATTCGGCGTCGGCTTCTTCCTGTTGATCTGCGCGTTCATCATTTTCTTCCAGCCTACGTTGGGGGGATGGTTCCTCGAAAACGACAACTTCATTCCGGCGAACAACCTTGTCACGCCGGCGGAGATCAAACCGGTGTGGTACTTCACGCCGTTCTACGCGATCTTGCGCGTGATTCCGAGCAAAGGATGGGGCGTGTTCTTCATGTTCCTCTCGATCATCGTGTTGTTCCTGGTGCCGTGGCTTGATCGCGGGCAGGTGAAATCGATCCGCTACCGCGGCCTCGGCTTCAAGGTGGCGCTCGGCATCTTCGTCGTGGCGTTCATCCTGCTCGGCGCGATCGGTGAGGGAAAGACGACCGAGTGGATTCCGCAATTATTCGGTGCGAAAGCGGATGTGACGTTCATCGAAAACTTCTTCGGCCGCACGCTTACCGTCATCTACTTCGGTTTCTTCGCCTTCCTGTGGGCATACACGTTCTTCGGGAAAGAAAAAACGAAGCCCATTCCGGAACGGGTGACCACCCATGCTTAAGTTCGCGATGAAATACCGTTTCGGAATTCTCTTCGCCATCGCTCTGTTGGCGGCTGGTTCGGTGCAAGCACAAGAAGCTGAAGGCCTCACGCCGTCGAATGTTCGCGTCGACAACATCGCGTCGGTCCAGCGCGGTGCGCGCATCTACTTCAACTATTGCTCGGGTTGCCATTCGCTTAAGTACATGAGCTATTCGCGGCTGAGCGAGGATTTGAAACTCTCACCGGAAGAGACCCTCGCGAGCTTTGCTTTCACCGGCGCGAAGATCGGCGATCAGGTCATGACGAACATGCCTGAAGCCGCCTCGGCGCAGTGGTTCGGCAAAACACCGCCGGATCTTTCGCTCGAAGCGCGCGCGAAAAGTCCCGATTGGATCTACAACTATCTGAAGTCGTTCTATCTCGATCCATCGCGCCCGAGTGGCTGGAACAACACGGTGTTTCCGAACGTATCGATGCCGAACGTGTTGTGGGAATTGCAAGGCACGCAGCGCGCAGTCTTTGCCGAAGGCAAACCCGGCGAAGAGCCGAAGGTCGAGAAGCTGACGCTTGCGAACACAGGCAAAGAAAGCCAAGCCGCCTTCGACGACACCGCGCGCGATATCACGACATTCCTTACCTATGCGGGCGAACCGGCCGCGCTGGTGCGGGAATCGACGGGCGTGTGGGTGGTGCTGTATCTCGCGTTCTTCACGTTTCTGGCGTGGCTGCTCAAGCACGAATTCTGGAAAGACGTGCATTAATTTTTGCGATCGGACGAGCGTACCGATCGCAAACAGCCAAAAAAGCGGATGTCCACGGTCGCATTTTTCAGAAGATCGACCGCCTTTTGCGCCAAACCCTCAGGGGCTAGGCGCTTTCCTCGCCGCGGTGTACATTCGATGACAGGGAGGGTGTGACCACAGCGCCGGGTCAACACCTTGTGGGGGCGTGAGGAATCGATATGGCCTTGAGTCAACGTTCGCGCACGATTCTTACTCTTTATTCGTCAAACAACGATACGCAATGTCACCGCGTACGACTGGTGCTTGCGGCGAAGGGCGTCGTCTACGATTTGGTGCAGGTGAATCCGCAATCGCCGCCGGAAGATCTGCTCGATCTGAATCCGTACAACACCATTCCGACGCTGGTCGATCGCGATCTCGTGCTTTACGACACCAGCGTCATCTGCGAATACCTCGACGAGCGTTATCCGCATCCGCCGCTGATGCCGGTCGATCCGCTGTCGCGTGCGCGCTTGCGGCTCGCTATCGTTCGTATCGAAAAGGACTGGTTGCCCTTCGTCACGCAGATCGAAGCGGGCGGACGTCCGGCTGAAAGCGCGCGCAAGCGTCTGCGCGATACGCTGCTCTCGAGCCTGCCGCTGTTCAAGGCCGCGAAGTTTTTTCTCAACGCCGAACTGAGTCTCGCCGATTGCGCACTGGTGCCGCTGATCTGGCGTTTGCCGTCGCTCGGCGTCGAGTTGCCGCGCGAAGCACACGTCATCAGTGATTATGGCGATCGCATCTTCCGCAATCCCGGATTCACGCGCAGCCTCACGCCGGAAGAGAAAGCATTACGAGACACATGATCAGCGAGTCCATCCGATGACCGGCAACGTCAGCATGACGTCCAACCGTCCTTATCTACTGCGCGCGATGTACGACTGGATCAGCGACAACGGTCTCACGCCGTACATCCTGGTCGACGCGGCCGCGGCCGGTGTGCAGGTTCCGAAGAGCGCAATCAAGGACGGACGCGTCGTACTCAACGTCGCTGCGCGCGCCGTCGCGCAACTCGAACTGGGTCAGGAGCGCGTGCGCTTCGTTGCGCGATTTTCCGGCGTCAGCCAAACCGTCGAAGTGCCGATGGCGAGCCTGCTTGCGATCTACGCCCATGAAAACGGGCAAGGCATGATGTTTCCGGCGGAAAACCAGCCGCCGACGCCACCCGGTCCCAATATCGACGAAAGCGCCGGCAAGAAGGGGTCGCACCTGCGCGTGGTGAAATGATTCGCCGTGGGGCTTCGGTCAGTGCGGGGCGGATCGGCGTGGAAAAGCGATGACCGTGCTGCTCGCCGGTTCGATCGTGTCGATAGTGTGTCCATCGAGTAGCGGCAAACTGTGCGCGACAAGCCGACCTTGCATGAGATCGAGCGAGCCTTGATGCCGGTCCGATCCGTTCACACTCAATTCGAACCGATAGCGCCGGAGCCAGTGCAGACGACCATCATCGCCGCGGCGCGTGCGCAGACGCTGCAGCGCGACGGTCTGATCGAGAAGTTGCACATGGCCTTCCGCGCACAGCCGATGCGCGAACTGGCGCGCGCGCTCCTTCGCGCGAAGGGCTGCCTGCCACACATAGATCGCGAAAAGGACCAGGAGAAACGGTACGAGCGCATCGAACATGCTGTCAGTGTGCGGGCGGCGGACGATCAAGACAATGGCCCGATCCGCATCTTCACTGCGTTTGCAGCTGAATTCGTTACAATGCCCCGTGTGATGGATAAATCAGGGTGGACGGGCAGGTGATTGACATCCCCGGCTATATAATCAAGCGCGAGATCGGAGCCGGCGGAATGGCCACGGTCCATCTCGCCACGCAGACCTCGCTCGAGCGCGAAGTGGCGCTCAAGGTGATGTCGCCTGCGCTCGCCGCCGACCCCACGTTTTCCAAGCGTTTCTTACAGGAAGCGCGGATGCTCGCGTCGCTGGCGCATCCGAACATCGTCGCGGTGTACGACGTCGGTGTAACGCCGACTCAGCTCCATTATTTTTCGATGCAGTATCTTCCCGGCGGCGACCTCGCTGGCCGTGTGCGCGACGGCGTCGAAGAACGCGATCTGGTCATTGCCATTTCCGGTGTCGCCAAGGCGCTTGGCTATGCGCATCAGCGCGGCTACGTTCATCGCGATGTCGCGCCCGGCAACATTCTGTACGACGCGAACAACAATCCGGTCCTCACCGACTTCGGCATCGCACTCGCCGCCGCCAGCGGCTCGCGCATCACGAGCGCGGGAT
>CAZZYA010000217.1:0-5976 GCA_964658115.1 uncultured Rudaea sp.
GGCGACGAGGATGTATTTCCACTTGGAAAAATCGTTCATTCGAAATCACTCACGCGCCGCGCAACGGCGGCACATATAGATGCGGCATGCAACCGCAGATCAGGCGGACTTCAGTGTTCCCTTCGGCAACACCATCGAGATCGACGTCTTCTGCAACTTGATTCGGACGTCCGGCGCGATTTCAAGGGTGATGAAGCTTTCGCCCACGTCGTCGATACGGCCGACAACGCCGCCGGACGTGACGACTTCATCGCCTTTAGCGAGCGAGGCGATCATCGAGCGCAGTTCTTTTTGACGCTTGGACTGCGAACGGAACATGAAAAACATCATGCCCGCCATGATCAGAATGAACACAATCGGCGAACCAAGCAGTCCACCAAAGCCTGGCGCCGCCGCGGGCGCGGCGTCCTGCGCATAGGCGCTAGAAATCAGAAAATCCATCAACGTCACCTAAAAATTGGCGGGCGTAGCGGCCAGGAAGGCCGCGTTTCGCCCCGAGAAGACGCCGGATTATGCCATGCGCCCGCCGGGCGTGCATCTGCGCGGATCACTCGGCGCCCCGAGCCTGGCCGGCGCGGAATTCCGTGACGAAATCGGCGAGCCGCCGTTGCGTGATGGCTTCGCGCAGCCCGCTCATCAATTCCTGGTAGTAATGAAGGTTATGGATCGTAGCCAGCATCGGCCCGAGCATCTCGCCGCATTTATCGAGATGGCGCAGGTACGCGCGGCTGAATCCGCCACGGCACGTGTAGCAGCCGCAGTCATGGTCGAGCGGACGCGTGTCGCGTTCGAACTTCGCATTGCGGATGCGCAACACGCCATGTCGCGTGAAGATGTGCGCGTTGCGAGCGTTGCGCGTGGGCATCACGCAATCGAACATGTCGATACCGCGCACGACGGCCTCGACAATGTCTTCCGGCCGTCCAACACCCATCAGATAGCGTGGACGATCCGCCGGCAGCATCGGCACCGTTTCATCGAGCGTGCGGTTTCGTTCGTGCTCCGATTCGCCGACTGCGAGGCCACCGACGGCGTACCCGTCAAAACCGATCTGCAGCAATTCTGCCGTGGATACTTTGCGCAAATGTGGAAAAGTACCGCCCTGCACGATGCCGAATAGCGCGTTGGGATTCTTGAACTCTTCGAACGCACGTCGTGATCTTTCGGCCCAGCGCAGGCTCAGTTGCATCGAGTCGTGCACCTGTCGCTCCGTTGCGGGATACGGCGTGCATTCGTCGAAAATCATCGCGATGTCGGAATCGAGCGTGGTCTGGATACGCATCGATTCTTCAGGCGACAGGAAAACCATCGAGCCATCGACCGGCGAAGCGAAGCGCACGCCCTCTTCCGAAATCTTGCGGCGCTCGGCGAGCGAAAACACCTGGAATCCGCCGGAATCGGTGAGGATCGGTTTGCTCCAGCCGACGAATCGATGCAGGCCGCCGAACTCGCCGATCACATCGAGACCGGGGCGCAGCCACAAATGAAACGTGTTGCCGAGAATGATTTGAGCGCCGAGATCGAGCAGCGATTGCGGTGTGATTCCCTTTACCGATCCGTAGGTACCGACCGGCATGAACGCGGGCGTTTCGATCGTGCCGCGCGGAAGCGTGATGCGGCCGCGCCGGGCGAGCCCATCGGTGGTTTGTAGTTGGAATGCGAGGCCACTCATCGCTCAAAATCCCGCTTCGCGCTGATGCCGGATGGAAAGAATGCGCACCGCATCTTCTTCGTCGTCGACGCGATACAACGCGACACATCCTGTGCTGCCGCGCGAAATGATCAACTCTGAAAGATATCCGTCCACGACGCGACCGACCGCCGGATGATCGGCCAACATTCCAGCCGCCGCCATCACGAGTCCGACGGTGCGGTGAGCTTCACCCGCTCCGTTTTCGACGGCGAATTCCGGGAGGCGAACCAAATCGAGAAGCGCACGTTCCGAATAACTCAGCGTCGCCAAGACTTGAGCCTTGGTTTTCTCGGCTTCTCATCTGCAACTAGCGCTCGCACGTAACGATGCACCTCTTTTGCGTCGAATCCCTTGCCGGTTTTTTTCATGCGCGCATCGGCGACCATTGCATCAGCGATGAATTGTTTGCGCAGTTCCGCAGCATTCGTCGCCGTGCGAATCGCGTCAAGCATGAAAGCATGCGGCGTCACGCCCTTCGCGCGCGCGGCGGAAACGGTACGCGCCTTGAGATCTTCTGGCAGTTTCAGTGAAGTCGTCGACATCGAAACCCTCGGTAGCACCAAGGTAACACTTTGAAAGGCGTGCGCCAGCTACGGCAAAATCAGCATCGCGTCGCCGTACGAAAAGAATCGATAGCGTTTTTCGACAGCATGCCGATACGCCTCAAGCATAAACTCGCGTCCCGCCAGCGCCGACACCAACATCAGCAATGTCGATTCGGGCAAGTGGAAGTTCGTCACCAGTGCATCGATCGTCGAGATGCGATAGCCGGGATAGATGAAGATTTGCGTTTCGCCGCAAAACGGTCGAAGGTCGCCGTCGCGCAGCGCGGACTCGAGTGCGCGCACCACGGTTGTACCCACGGCGACGACGCGGCCGCCGTTCGCGCGCGTCTGACGGATTCGCTCGACGAGTTCGGCGCCCACGTCGAGCCACTCGCGATGCATGATGTGCTGCTCGATGTCATCCGTGCGCACTGGCTGAAATGTGCCGGCGCCGACGTGCAGCGTGACGTAACCGAAATCGACACCACTATCCCGCAACCGTTGCAGAATATCCGCATCGAAATGCAAGCCGGCCGTCGGCGCCGCGACCGCGCCCGGCACGCGCGCATACACGGTTTGATAGCGCGTTTCGTCATCGCTCTCCGCATCGCGATGTATATACGGCGGCAACGGCATGCGGCCGAGTTTGGCCAGTCGTGATCGCAATGTTTCGTCGCTGGAAAAACGCAACGAATAGAACTCGCCTTCTCGACCCAGCACGTCAATTTTGCTGCCGTCGTCGAGTACGATCGCGCTACCGGTTTTCGGTTTCTTGCTGACGCCAAGTTGCGCCAGCACTTCGAACTCGCCGGTGATGCGTTCGATCATGATCTCGACGGCGCCGCCGGTTGCCTTGCGTCCGAACAAACGTGCGGGAATCACGCGCGTGTCATTGAACACGAGCAGATCGCCGGCGCGCAGGTAATCGATGAGATCAGTGAAGTGCCGATCGGCGAATGTTTTTCTTGCCGCGTCGACGACGAGCAAGCGACTGGACGATCGCTGCGCCAGCGGCGCTTGCGCGATCAGTTCCGCGGGCAGATCGTAGTGAAAATCGGACTTCTTCAACGCGCTACAGCCAGCCTTTCTGCCGCGCCAGCCGCGCCGCTTCGATGCGGTTGCCGACACCGAGTTTGCCGATGGCTTCCGACAGATAATTTCGGACCGTGCCTTGCGAAAGATGCAGTCTCTCGGCGATATCGCCCGCCGACAAACCTTCGCCGGCAAGCCGCAACACCTGACGTTCGCGTTCGTTGAGCGGATCCTCGCCCGACCACGCTTCGAGCGCGAGTTGCGGATCGATCGCGCGCCCGCCGCGATGCACTTTGCGCAACGCTTCGGCAAGTTGCTCGGCCGGCGCGTCCTTGAGCAGATACCCGCTCACGCCGGCATCGAGTGCACGCCGCAGAAATCCCGGGCGCGCGAAGGTGGTGAGAATGACGACCTTGCATCCGACGTCGCGATCGCGGATACGCTGCGCAAGTTCCAGTCCCGTCATCTTCGGCATCTCGATATCGGTCACGACGATGTCGGGTTTCTCGCGCTCGAGGCACGTCCACGCTTCTTCGCCGTCGGCGGCGCTGCCGATCACGTCGAGGTCGGATTCGAGCTTGAGCAGCGCGGACAGCGCGCCGCGGACCATCGCTTGATCTTCTGCGAGGAGGACGCGGATCACGAACGATGTTGGCGACGGATCATCCGCGCACGGTAGCAAGCCGCGCGCGGCGACTCAATGTCATGCATGCCGGAATGTTGGCGCGGCGGCGACCGCCTCTTCGCATTCCGGCACGGGGAGCGTGACGAGCAGCGTCGTCCCTTCGCCGCGTCGCGAATCCACGCGCACGTTCGCATCGACGGTGGCGAGTCGTTCGCGCATACCGATGAGTCCGTTGCCGGGAACGATGTCGCCGCCGCGTCCATTGTCGACGACTTCGAGTTGAAGCTGTTTTTGCTGGACACGCAACGAAACCCGCGCCGTGCTTGCGCGCGCGTGGCGCTGAATATTGGTGACGGCTTCGCGCACCGTCATCGCGAGCACCGTTTCGACATCGGCGGGCAGCGCGACATCAGCCAGTTCGTAAGTAAGACGCACGCCATTGGATTCGAGCAGCAGCCGTGCCGAAGCGAGTTCCGCCGCGATGCCCGCCGCGCGGATGCCGGTGACGGCACGACGCACCTGTGCGAGCGCGTCACGTGCGACGGCTTCGACGTCGGCGATCTCGCGTCGCGCGCCGGCCGGATCGCGCTCGAACAAACGATTCGCCAGTTCGGATTTCAACGTGATCAGCGACAACGTGTGGCCGAGCAGATCGTGCAGGTCGCGGCCGATGCGCTCGCGCTCCGCGACGGCGGCGAGACGGCGGATTTCATCATGGCTCAGCATCAACTGCGCATCGCGTTCGTGCTTGCGCGCGAAGTTGATGTTCATGAAGCCCACCGCGAAGCCGACCAGAATCGCGCTTGCCAGCGTGAGCCAGCCGAAATCCAGCCACATCCATTCGATCGAATACAGCACGAGCACGATGATCATGTTGCGCGTCGCTTCGCGCGAGGTGCCGTGAAACGCGAGAAATGCGCACGCGTAAATCAGATATCCCTGCGCGCCGGGATTGACCGGCGTAACAACGAAACCGAGGATGGCGATACCGATGGCGTTCCACACGACCTGCGTGCGATCGCGGTAATAAACGCGGTGGAACATCACCAGAAAAAGCGCGAAGCTGACGAACGTCGCCGGCATCCAGTGCTGAAATACGTTGCCGTACAGCATCGGCGTCGCGAAAATCCAGAAGGTCCACACCAGCATCAGCCACGGGAACCAGTGCGCCGCGCGTGGCTTGCCGGTCAGCGAATCGCGGATGCAGATCAGCGAATTTTCCGATGGCGTGACGATGCCGCGCAGCAGGCCGATCATGGACGGTCTCCGATATGCGCCGAAGGATACGCCGATCGTTCCGGGCGATGCGAACCGATAGCCACGGTCGCGGCAACGATGGCCAGCGACCACAGCGCGAGCAGGATCAGCCGAGTCAGCGGCGCGCGCAGCATGTCGCTCACGCGGCCTTCGCCATCCAGCGGCGCGCGATGGCGAAACACACCGCCGATTCGCCGAGAATCCACGCGACGTGAACGCCCACGTGGTTCCATTCCTGCAATCCGGCCGCCATCTGCGCGAGTTCCGCCAGATGAAATGCCGGCCATAACGGTGCGATCTTCGCGAAGAAAGCGGGCAGCATCGTCAGCGGCATCCACAAGCCCGACAGGAATGCCATCGGCAGGTAAATCAGATTGACGAACGCGGGTGCGGCCGACGCATTCGATTTCGCACCGATCATCAAGCCGATCGCACAAAACGGAATCGCGCCGAGCACAGCGATCATTCCAAGCAGCAACCATTGGCCGACGTCGAGCTGCACGCCACCGGCGAAACGCGCCATCAGTCCGAGCACGATGTAGATGATCGCGGCGAACAGCATCGCCATCGCCATCTTGGCGAGCAGATATGCGCCTGGCGGCATCGGCATGACGCGCTTGAGCGACAACCAGCCGCGCTCGCGTTCCATCGCGACACCGACGCCGAATCCGAACAATGCGGGCGCCATCACGCCGAACACACTGTAACCGGCGAAAAGATAGCGCGCGGCTTGTTCGTTGCTGTGATTGAGCAACAGACCGAACAGCACATAGAACAGCGGCGGGAAAAAAAGCGTCGGCGCAGCGAAGGCGGGCGTGCGCAAC
>CAZZYA010000218.1:0-5963 GCA_964658115.1 uncultured Rudaea sp.
TACGGTCGATGGTGACGACCGGGCTCGCCGTTTCAACGTCGACACGGCGGATGTTTGAACCGGTCACCACGATGGTTTCGAGGGACTGGCCTTTCTGGTTGGCCGTATCCGCGTTCTGCCCATAAGCAGTGGCGGACCCAACCGTAGCGACGGCACCCAGCGACAAAGCGAGGCGAACCGCCGACGATAATTTATTTACGTCGAGTCTCATTACTCTCTCCAAACACGTCAGGTTGTTTGTGCAGATTTTCGGGACAGGTTCCATCCTGGAACCGCGTGGGGGCTCCAGCTCCCCAAGCAGAAGTACATTGCGACATCGGCGTTACGTGCCGAAACCCCAACTGGAGGCTGAAGTCATTCCCTCTTGCGAGGCATGCGCGTCAGAAATTGACGACGTTTCGCACCTCGCCCGAAACCACCGCGAGCTTGCGGTGCATGTGCGACGGACTCGCACCGGCGAAGCGTTTGAACGCGCGCGTGAGCGACGACACCGAACGGAATCCGACCGCCGTGGCGATCATGTGCATCGGCTGATCGGTGAGCGCGAGCATGTGGCGCGCGTGATCGACGCGCACCTGATTGAGATAACGATATGGCGATACACCGAACGCGTGTTTGAACGCTTTGATCAAATTGAATCGCGTCATGCGAGCCATCGCGCTCAAACTTTCGCACGATAACCGCGTGTAGTAGTGCCGGTCGATTTCGATTTTCACGCGCACGATGCGATCGACCACATCCGCCGACGCCTCGTCGACGCGCAGCTCATGCACGCTGTCGCCACGCCGCACGCGCAAACCGCGCGTATTGCCGAATCGACCCACGACGATGTGACTAGACGTAGCCTGCTGCGGCAACGACGGCGCAATCGCAGGCGTCGTTCTGAAACTTCCGGGCAGCAGCCGGTCGAGCGCGGGCCGGACGTCGAACCCATCGCGCTCGCACGCTGCCACCCGCTCGCCGATGTGCGCACGTTGCGCTTCGTTGCACTGCGCACTCCAGCCGCGCGCGAAAATACTCGCAATTTCGCGACGTTCCACCCGCCAGCGGTACACCGTGCTCAGCGGAATCGAAAAGGCCGCTGCCACGCGCCGCTTGTCGATATCCATCGCGAGAGCGACGGCCAACTCCACGAACGCGTCTGGATAACTCAGGCGAACCTGTCGAAGCTTTTGCATAGGATGTTTCAGGCGAGAAAAATGTTGCGCATTGATGCCAAATTGCGCGCCGCGCCAAAACCCTCGAAAAGAGGGCCGCTTGTTCACTCGTTAGAGGTGTCCGACGCACGCCTCCCTCTGTGGAGGCATGCCGCACTGACACTGGCGGTCCTACAATGCCTCGCATGAGGCCGACCGCTCGGGGAACTGCCTGGCGCCGGATCACGGCGGGTTGCGCATGGCTGTGCCTCGCGCTAGCCGGCAGCGGCGCGGATGCGTTGACGCCGAGCAAATCGATTTCGCAATTCGCGATGGACACATGGCAAACCGACGCCGGATTGCCCGAACTCGCCATCCAATCGATCGTCGAAGCCAGGGACGGTTATCTTTGGATCGGCACACAGGAAGGTCTGGCCCGTTTCGACGGCGCGCAGTTCACCGTGTTCGATCACGTCAACACACCGGCACTCATGTCCGATTTCATTTTCACCCTCGCCGAAGACGGCGATCACGCGCTGTGGATCGGCACCGCGCGCGGGCTGACGGTGCGCCACGCCGATGGCCAATTCCAGGCATTCGGCAACGCACAGGGATTTCCTTTCCCGCAAGTGGCGAAGGCCGTTGCCGACAGCGACGGCAGTGTCTGGATCGGTGGACGCGGCGGCGTGGCGCACATCGTCCACGGCCGGGTCGAGCGATTGTTCGGGG
The DNA here is from genome assembly GCA_964658115.1 of uncultured Rudaea sp. Classification (GTDB taxonomy): domain Bacteria; phylum Pseudomonadota; class Gammaproteobacteria; order Xanthomonadales; family Rhodanobacteraceae; genus Rudaea. Next base: position 1,866 of record CAZZYA010000218.1, read on the forward strand.
TGGCCGACGGTCTGGCCAGCGACGTGATCGGTTATCTCGCCATCGATCGTGACGGTGCGCTCTGGGTCACTGCGAGCGGTCACCTGCATCGGATAAAAAGTGGAAAAGTGGAAAATTTGTCCGATGCGGAAGGATTGAAAGGTCACTCGATTTCGAGTTTATTCGCCAGCCGCACCGGTGAAATCTGGTTGATGAGCGACGGCGCCGAAATTTTTCGCCGCGACGGCGAACGTTTCGAATCGTGGTGGCCGAACGGTGTACCGGAAACCGCTCATGTGCGCGATCTGCTCGAGGATCGCGACGGCAATATCTGGATCGCCACCGCTGCCGATGGCGTGTTTCGCGTCTGGCAGCATCCGTTGACCGGAACGACCGCCGAACAGGGATTGAACGACATCGGCTTGCTGAAGCTGTTCGAAGACAGCGCCGGAAACCTGTGGCTCGGCACGCTCGGCCGCGGACTGATTCGCCTGCGTGACGGCAACTTCACGGCGTACACGAAAACCGAAGGACTTTCGGCGGACAGCGTTTTTTCGGTGATGGAGGATCGTCGCGGCGACATATGGGCCGGCACGCTCAACGGCGTAACGCGCATCAGCATCGACGAGGTGCGCCGCTATTCACGCGCGAATGGTTTGTCCGGCAACTACGTTTCCGCGCTCGGCGATGACAACACCGGCGGCGTATGGGTCGGCCTCGGTGGCAGCCGACTCGATCACGTGACGAACGGCAAAGTCGACAGACGCATCGGTCTCAAACCGCCGCTTCCCACATCGATCGTCACCGCGATCGTTGCCGATCGCGAAAGCCGGTTGTGGGTCGGCACCGATGGTGCGGGCGTGGCGCGTATCGTCGGCGACAAGGTCGACTATCTCACCATGCAGCAAGGCATGCCGGACAATTTCGTGCGCGCGATCGCCGAAGACGCGCGAGGCGCGATATGGATCGGCACCAACCACGGTTTCGGCAAAGTCGACGGCGATCGCTTCGATGCCGATGCGCTTGCCGACGAAGAATTGCGCCGCGCCGTCGTTCTATCGTTGTATGTCGACGACCGCGACGCCCTGTGGATCGGCACGATGGAGCACGGCCTGTGGCGCTACATGGGCGGGCACATCACGCACTACACGATGCGCGAAGGATTACCGAATGAAACCATCAACAGCATCCTGACCGACGCCGAGGACAACGTGTGGCTCGGGTCGAATCGCGGCATTTTCCGCATCCGGCGCAACGAGATCGACGACGTCGCCGCCGGCCGGCGCACCACGATGGACGTTACGCGTTTCGGACAGGCCGACGGCATGAAGAGTGCCGAAACGAGCGCCGGTTCGCAGCCGACGGCGTGGCGCAGCGGCGACGGACGTCTGTGGTTCGCGACGGTGCAAGGCGTCGTGGTGATCGATCCCACTCGTCTCGCGGCGGCGCGCGCGCCGTTGCACACGTTCGTCGAATCGGTGCGCGCCAACGATAGACTCGTCGATGCGCAATCGGGAAGCATCGATCTGCCCGCCGGCATGTCCCGTCTGGAGATCCGCTACACAGCGCCGGATATGATGGCGGCGGAAACCACGCGCTTTCGCTATCGGCTCGATGGTGTCGATGCCGACTGGATCGACGTCGGCGGCGAACGCATCGCGCGTTACGCGAACATACCGCCCGGCGCGCGCCGCTTTGAAGTGCAGGCGCGCCGCGACAACGAAGGCTGGAGCGGCGCGGCGACTGCACTCACGTTCGTCGTGGCGCCGATGTTCTATGAAACATGGTGGTTCGCCGCGGCGTGCGCGGCGCTGCTCACCGCGCTGTTGTGGTTCGTGCACCATCTGCGCGTGGAATGGCTGCACATGCAATCGGCCGTGGCCGACGAGCGACGACGCATCGCCGGCGAAATCCACGACAGCCTCGCGCAGGGATTCAGCGCGATCTCGGTGCAGATCGAAGCGGCGCTCGGCCGACTCGATCGCGCGCCGGATCTGGCGGTCGGTCACCTCAAACTGGCGCGCGACGTGTCGCGCACGAGCCTGTCCGAAGCGCGGCGCTCGGTGTGGAACCTGCAGTCGCCGCCAACGTCGCAGACAAGTCTCGCCGCTGCCATCGCGGCGGCGTGCGAGCAGATCGCCTACGGACACGGCGCGAGCGTCTCGGTCGAAGCGCGCGGCCACGCGTGGTCGGTGAATCCATCGGCGGAAAATCATCTCGTGCGGATTTGTCAGGAAGCGGTTTCCAACGCGATCCATCACGGCGGCGGCGTGGAAATCCACATTGATGCAATGTATACTTTCAACCAACTCGTGGTGACCGTCGTCGACGATGGCGTCGGCTTCGACCCTGCCGCCGCATGCACAACGCCGGGCCGCGGTTTCGGACTGGCCAACATGCGTCGACGCGCGATGGCCACCGGCGGGCGGCTCGACATCGCATCGGTACGAAACGTCGGCACGCGCGTGACGGTCACGCTGCCGCGCATCGCGATGCTCAACCGTTTATGGCGCGAATTCCGCGCGCAGAACGCATCGGCATGATCACGGGTGCGCTCAGAACGCGTGTGATGATCGTCGACGATCATCCGATCGTGCGGTCGGGACTCGCCGCGATCATTTCGGATCAGGACGATTTCGATCTGGTCGGCGAAGCGCCCGACGCCGCGCAAGCGATCGCGTTGTTCAAAGCGCAGCGGCCGAACGTCGTGCTCGTCGACCTTTCGCTGCCGGACATGGACGGCATCGATCTTATCGCCACGCTGAACCGCAACGGTGGCCCGACATATTTTCTGGTGCTGACGACGCGCACCGGCGGCGACGATATCAACCGCGCTCTGCGTGCCGGTGCGCATGCGTATCTTTTCAAGGACACGTCGAGCGACGAACTGCTCGCCGCGATCCGCACTGTCGCGCAAGGCGGACGTTACGTGCCGCCTGTCGTCGGCCGTAAAGCCGAACAGTTGCCGAATGCGACGGAGCTGACCGCGCGCGAACGCGAAGTGCTGCTCTGGCTTGCGCGTGGCTGCAGCAACGATTCCATCGGCGAGGCGCTGGGCATTACCACCGAAACGGTGAAGTCGCACATGAAGAGCATCCTCGGCAAACTCGGGCTGAAAAGCCGCAGTGAAGTCGTCACTGTATGTCTGCGCGCGGGATTGGTTCACCTCGAGAATCTTTGACGTCGCGATATTTGGCCGACCCTACATCGGCGGGACGATCCTTTCACCGCTGGAGACGCCGTTTTGTGAAGCCGGCGTTCAGCCGCGCCACGAATCAGAACAGGAAAAAACGCCGCTTGCGCCAGCGTGTTTCGGCGCGGCTGCAGAATCCATCGATCTGGCAATGTCTGGGTCCTGGACTCATCACGGGCGCCGCCGACGACGATCCGAGCGGCATCGCCACGTATTCGCAAACCGGCGCGCGATTCGGCCTCGAAACCTTGTGGACGTTGTGGCTGACGTATCCGCTGATGGTGGCGATGCAATACGTGAGCGCGCTGATCGGGCGCGTCACCGGCGCGGGGCTCGCCAGCAACATTCGGAAACGCTATCCCGCGCCGGTGCTGTACGCCATCATCGCCGCACTGTTCGTCGCCAACACGATCAATCTCGGCGCGGACATCGGTGCGATGGGCGACGCGATGCGACTGCTCGTCGGCGGACGCGCGATCGTATGGAGCGTGATCGTCGCGATCGTCGCAATGATCCTGATCGTGGCACTCAGCTTTCATGCGTACGCGCGCGTGCTCAAATATCTGACCTTGTCGCTGTTCGCCTACGCGGCCGTGCTGCTGTTCGCGCACGTCGAATGGGCTGACGTCGCTCGCTCGCTGGTGCTGCCGCATTTGCAATGGAACAACGATTACCTCACGGCGATCGTCGCGATTTTCGGCACGACGATCAGCCCGTATCTTTTTTTCTGGCAGGCGTCGCACGAAGTCGAACAGCAGAAACACGAGCGTCACGAGCAGCCACTCAAGCACGCGCCGCATCAAGCCGGCGTGCAGTTGCGACGCGTTCGGGTGGACACACTGATCGGCATGGGCGTATCGAATGTCGTCGCTTTCTGCATCATGCTGACCGGCGCGGCCGTGCTTCACGCGCACGGCATAAACGAT
>CAZZYA010000219.1:0-5919 GCA_964658115.1 uncultured Rudaea sp.
CGATTGGCTGAACGCGCCGATGCCGCGTTCAAAGCCGCCGAGGATCTTCTCGATGCGCTGCTCGAAGTCTCGCGCCTGGACGCCGGCAAACTCACACCCGAGGTCACCAGTTTCGCGCTATCGGATATCGTCGAACCGTTGAAGCATCAGTTCAGCGTCGTCGCGGCCGCGCGCACGATTGATTTGCGTTTCGTCGACAGCCGCATGCGCGTGACCAGCGATCCGCAACTGCTGCGCCGCATCCTGCAGAATTTCTTGTCCAACGCGTTGCGCTACACACGCAGCGGCACCGTACTGCTCGGCGTGCGCCGTTTGCATTCGAACGTACGCATCGAAGTGTGGGACACCGGCGTCGGCATCGACGCCGAACAGCAGCGCAGCATCTTCGACGAATTCCGTCGCGGTCAGCATGCCTCGCCGTGGGGCGAAAAAGGATTGGGACTCGGGCTGGCGATCTGCGAACGCATGGCGAACATGCTCGATCATCGGTTGTCATTGCGCTCGTGGAGCGGACGCGGCAGCGTGTTCGCGATCGAAGTACCGAGCGCGCCGGCAGTGCCGATCACGCCGGCGCCGAAACAGCGCGTACCGGCGCCGGGAATCGTGGGTGGATTGCACGTGCTGTGTCTCGACAACGACGCGGCGATTCTCGACGGCATGCAGGCATTACTTACGCGCTGGGATGTTTCGTGCGACACCTGCAGCCGCGTTGCCGATGCCGTAGCGGCCGTGCAAGCGCGTCGGCCCGATCTCATTCTCGCCGACTATCATCTCGATGATCCGATCGATGGTCTCGAAGCGCTGGATCATCTTCGTGCCGTGTGCGACGGGCCGCCGCCGGGCGCGCTGATCACGGCAGATGCATCGCACGAACTCAAAGCGCGCGCGAAAGAACACGGCTATACGATCCTGCTCAAGCCGGTGAAGCCAGCTGCGTTGCGTGCGCTGATCGCGCAACTCGGGCGCGTCGCCGCGCGCCGCTCGATGCTGGTGATGGAATCGCTGACTTAACCGCTCGAATCGATCGCGTCGAGCGCCGGATCGAGCGACAACCGCCGCGCCAGCAACGCCACCTGCGTGCGGTTGGACACATTCAACTTGCGCATGATCGCGGTCATGTGCGCCTTGATGGTCGCTTCGGACACGTTCAATTCGTATGCGATCTGCTTGTTGAGCAAACCTTCAGCGATCATGCCGAGCACGCGGAATTGCTGTGGCGTGAGTTCCGCCACGTGCGCCGCGGCGTGCGCTTCGGCGGATTCGACTTTCGCCGACAAACCGACCGCTTGCGGCGGCAGCCACACGTCGCCTTCCAGCACGCGGCGGATGGCGACCACGATATTTTCGGCCGACGTCGATTTTGGAATGTAACCCGACGCGCCATGACCGATGGCGCGCTGGATCACGCGCGCATCTTCCTGTGCCGACACCACGATTACCGGCAATCCGGGCTGCTGTCCGCGCACGTGCACCAGGGCGGAAAAGCCATTTGCGCCCGGCATATGCAGATCGAGCAGCAACAACTCGGCGTGCGGATGCGCTTCGATGAGAGTCAGCAGCGCGGCGACGCTGTCCGCGTCATACAGATTCGCGTCCGGCAACGCCTGCGTGACGGCGCGGGCGAGGGCGTCACGAAACAGCGGATGGTCGTCGGCGATGAGGACTTCACGCATCGTCGATTTCGCCACAAAGTATACAATGCATCATTTGACCAATCGCTCGTCGACGAGACTTTTAACCACCGCCGGGTCCGCCAGGGTGGATGTGTCGCCGAGCTGATCGGGCAGATTCTCGGCGATCTTGCGCAGGATGCGACGCATGATTTTTCCCGAACGCGTCTTCGGCAAGCTGGGCGCCCACTGCAGATAATCAGGTGTGGCGATCGGACCGATTTCCTTACGCACCCATGCGATGAGTTCTTTTCGCAACGCTTCGCTCGGTTCGACACCGGCCTTGAGCGTAACGTAGGCGTAAATTCCCTGGCCCTTGATGTCGTGCGGGCAACCGACGACGGCCGCTTCCGCCACTTTCGGATGCGCGACGAGCGCGCTTTCGACTTCCGCCGTGCCGAGCCGGTGACCGGAAACATTGATCACGTCGTCGACGCGGCCGGTGATCCAGTAATAACCGTCTTCGTCGCGGCGCGCGCCATCGCCGGTGAAATAATTGCCGGGATAGGTCTTGAAATACGTGTCGACGAAGCGTTCGTGGTCGCCGTAGACCGTGCGCATCTGGCCCGGCCACGAATCGGTGAGGATGAGATTGCCTTCGCACGCGCCGTCGAGCTCGTTGCCGTCGGCATTCACGATGGCGGGCCTCACGCCGAAGAACGGTTTGGTCGCCGAGCCGGGTTTTTGATCGATAGCGCCGGGCAGCGGTGTAATCAAAATTCCGCCGGTTTCGGTTTGCCACCACGTATCGACGATTGGACAGCGTCCGTCGCCGACGACGCGCCAATACCATTCCCACGCTTCCGGATTGATCGGTTCGCCGACGCTGCCGAGTAGCCGTAAAGACGTCCGTTTGTGTTTCTTGACCGGCGCTTCGCCTTCGCGCATCAGCGCGCGAATCGCGGTCGGCGCGGTGTAAAACAGCGTGACCTGGTGTTTGTCGATCACCTGCCAGAAACGGCCGGAGTCCGGATAGTTCGGTACGCCTTCGAACATCAGCGATGTCGCGCCGTTCGCGAGCGGACCGTACACGATATAGCTGTGGCCGGTGACCCAGCCGACATCGGCAGTGCACCAGTAGATATCGTCTTCGCGCAGATCGAACACGCATTCGTGCGTGAAACTCGCGAACACGCCGTAACCGCCGGTGGTGTGCAGCACGCCTTTCGGTTTGCCGGTGGATCCCGACGTATACAAAATGAACAGCGGATGCTCCGCCTCGACCGGTGTCGGCGCGCAGTCAGTACTTTGCTGCCTGATCAGTTCGTCCCAACTGCGATCACGCGGCGATTGCATCGCCACCGGCGAACCGGTGCGCTTGACCACGAGTACGGTTTCGACACTCGACGTGCCCGGCCGCGTGAGCGCTTCGTCGACATTCGTCTTGAGCGCTATTTTTTTGCCGCCGCGCAGTCCTTCATCGGCGGTGATGACGAGTTTCGACGACGAATCCGAAATGCGTCCGGCCAGCGAATCCGGCGAGAAGCCGCCGAACACCACGGTGTGCACGGCGCCGATGCGCGCGCAGGCCAGCATCGCAACCGCCGCTTCGGGAATCATCGGCAGATAGATCGTCACGCGGTCGCCTTTCGTAACGCCGAGATTTTTCAGAAGGTTCGCCGCCTTGCACACCTGCTCGTGCAGCTGGCGATAGCTGATCGCCTTCGATTCGTTCGGATCGTCGCCTTCCCACAGGATCGCTGTTTTGTCGCCGCGCTGGGCGAGGTGACGGTCGAGGCAATTCGCCGACAGGTTCAGTTCGCCGTCGTAGTACCAGCGGATGTGCAGATTCTTGGCATCGAACGAAACGTCTTTTACCTTCGTGTACGGTTTGCTCCAGTCCAATCGCTGACCGATGCGCGACCAGAAACCGTCCGGATCCTTCAACGATTCGGCGTACATCGTGTCGTAGTCGGCTGCTTTGATGCGCGCATGCGCGGCGAAATCGTTGGTAACGGGATGGATTTGCGGCATGGCGTCTCCTTGAGCATTCGCGCGCGCGGTGGCGTTCACCCGCACATCAAGTGACTAATACTACTTTGGTCGAGTTCGGATCGAGCTTACGACCAAAGGCGTATGGTCGCTGCTTCAGGCGCTCCGCAGGATGCGTCTACCTGCAATCGGTCAGGGATTGACGATCAGGGACAGACGACAACCGCGCGGTCAGGGCGCGGTTTTCTCCTGCGACATCATTCTTTTTTCTGGGGAGTAGAACATGGCGACCATCACGGCCAATGACCGCGGCGCACTGAACAGCGGGCACTTGCGCGTCATCACTGCATCGAGCATCGGCACGATGTTCGAGTGGTACGACTTCTATCTATACGGGTCGCTGGCGGCGAATATCGCTGCGCAGTTTTTCACCAAGCTCGATGCCACCAGCGGCCTAATCATGGCGCTGCTCGCCTTCGCGGCGGGATTCTTCGTGCGTCCGTTCGGTGCGTTGCTATTCGGCCGCCTGGGCGATCTGATCGGGCGCAAGTACACATTCCTGATCACCATCATGATCATGGGCTCGTCGACGTTCCTGGTCGGCTGCATACCGAGTTACGAAACCATCGGCATTGCCGCGCCGGTGATCCTGATCATCCTGCGTCTGCTGCAGGGTCTCGCGCTCGGCGGCGAGTACGGCGGCGCAGCGACGTATGTCGCCGAACACGCACCGCCCGGCAAACGCGGGTTCTATACGAGTTTCATCCAGATCACCGCGACGTTCGGATTGTTCCTGTCGTTGGTTGTGATTCTGTTGTGCAAGAACATATTCGGTGCGGATAAATTCGCCGACTGGGGCTGGCGCATACCGTTCCTGATTTCGTTCTTCCTGCTGGCGATCTCGGTGTACATCCGCCTGCAGTTGCAGGAATCGCCGATGTTCCAGCAAATGAAGGCCGAAGGACGCGGTTCCAAAGCGCCGCTCAGCGAATCCTTCATGCGGTGGAACAATCTGAAAATCGTCCTGCTCGCGCTGTTCGGCGCGACCGCTGGCGAAGCGGTGGTGTGGTACGGCGGTCAGTTCTATTCGCTGTTCTTCCTGCAAAGTGTGATCAAGGTCGATCCGACGATGGTCAGTTATCTGATCGCCGGTGCGCTGCTGATCGCGACGCCGTTCTTCGTCGTGTTCGGCGCGCTGTCGGACAAGATCGGCCGCAAGCCCATCATCATGGCCGGTTGTCTGCTCGCGGCGCTGACGTATTTTCCGATCTTCAAGGGACTCACGCACTACGGCAATCCGGCACTCGAGACCGCGAGCGCGACCAATCCGGTGGTCCTCACCGCCGATCCCTCGACCTGTGCGTTCCAGTTCGATCCGGTCGGCAAGCGCCAGTATCGTAACTCGTGCGACATCGTCAAGAATTTCCTGAGCAAAGCCGGCGTGCCGTATACGAACAAGGAAGCACCCGCCGGAACGCTCGCTGCCGTGCAGATCGGCACCACATCGCTTACATCGTTCGAGGGCAGCAATCTTGATCCAGGGGCATTCAAGACGCAGTCGGACGCCTTCAACAAACAACTGGGCGACACGCTGAAAGCCGCGGGCTATCCGGCCAAAGCCGACCCCGCTGCCGTGAACTGGCCGATGTTGTTGCTGCTGCTCACGATCCTCGTGATCTACGTGACAATGGTTTACGGGCCGATCGCAGCGTGGCTGGTCGAGTTGTTCCCGACGCGCATCCGTTACAGCTCACTGAGTTTGCCGTATCACATCGGCAACGGATGGTTCGGCGGATTTCTGCCCTCGATCTCGTTTGCCCTCGTGGCGTTGAGCGGCGATATCTATTTCGGGCTTTGGTACACCGTCGTGATCGCGGTGATGACGCTCATCATAGGCACCTTGTTCCTGCGCGAAACGAAGGACGTCGATATCTCACATTGAGATAACTTGTCTAGGACGAACCACCTGCGCGTCTGGAGCCCGATCGATGATCCGGTTCCAGGCGCGTTCTTTTTGACTCAAGCGCGAGGCGGCGACGGCGGATTTTTCTTCGCATTGCGCACGGCATTGCGCAGCACTGCTATGTCCTTGTCGCTCAACATGGCCGCGTCCGGACGCGCTGTCGATTCGATCCGCGCCTGCGCGAACGCGAGGAACGATCCGACCAGCGCGACGACGCCGACAAGCACCGCGATGCCAAGCATCTCCGGCGAGCGGGCCAAGTAGGCCAGCGAAAATGCAGCCAGTGCAACTAACAAAAGAAGCCAACGCATGGCGGGGTTCCTCAGCTTTGACGGCGGAATGCTGCCACAGAGT
>CAZZYA010000220.1:0-5888 GCA_964658115.1 uncultured Rudaea sp.
CGCTTTCGACATCGTTCTCGGCGCAATTGTGGAATTCGCTGAGCAGATCGTTCGTATCCATCGATGGCAACGGGCGAAAACCGAATCGCACCTCGGCCGACGGCGCGATCACGTTCGCCTTGATGCCGCCTTCGATGCGTCCGATGTTGAATCGCAGTCCCGTGAGTCCACCAAAACGTTCATGCGAAAGACTCTCCGAGTACGCGAGCGCTTTCGCGCCCCAGCGCATCGCCTGATGCACAGCACTGTTACTCGATGCAGCCGATGCATGACCCGCGTTGCCCGCGAACGTCAGCAAAACCGAACTGATGCCGCGATGCGCGAGTACGGCCTCGCAGCGCGTCGGCTCGGACACGATCACGGTCTCGAACGCGAGCTTGCGTTGCAGAAATGCGGTGATGCAACGCGGATCGTTCGCTTCTTCGTCGCTGGTGAACAGGAAAGCGACGTCACCGTTCGACTGCGCCGCCGCCGTGACAAGTGCCGCGGCCGCGCCCTTGATATCGCACGCGCCAAGGCCGACGGCGCGTTCGTCGGTCACCAACAACTGGAACGGATCGCGCGACCATGTCGGCGTCGCTGGCACGGTGTCCAAATGCACGTTGAACAAGATTTTCGGTTTGCCGCGCACCGCATACAGACTGACCGCGCCCGCGCCGTGATCGACGATCTCGCACGCGAAGCCCGGCAGACGATCGCGAAGGTAGGCGAAAATTCCGCCGGTGCCGATCGCGCGCGGCGGATTGCGCGTATCGAACAAAACCAGCGCGCGCAGATGATCAAGCGCGGTAGCGAGTAGCGGCGTCATACGTTGCGATTCACTTCCGCCCATAAAGTCGAACTTTGGCCGTATAGACGGATAAATCCTTCGGCCTCCTCAACGCCCCAGTCAGCGGACTGAGCATACGTCGCGCCCTTGGCATTGAGGATGTGTGGCGACAAAACCGAAACGGCGTAGGCCGAACCGCCGCGCGTCTCGACGACGACCTCACCGTTCACGCAGCGCTGCGACGATCGCAGGAACGCTTCGAGATCGGCCTTGAGCGGATCGTGGAAAAAACCTTCGTACGCCAGTTCGATCCATTTGCGCGCGACTTCCGGCTTGAAGCGGTTCTGCAGTTTGGTCAGCACCGCTTCTTCGAGCGCGCGATGTGCGACGAGCAGCGCGGTCAATCCGGGCGCTTCGAAAATGATGCGGCCTTTGAGTCCGATCGTCGTGTCGCCGGTATACAAGCCGCGTCCGACGCCGTATTTGGCGAACGACGCATTGAGCGCAGCGAGAAGATTCGCGCCATCGATTTTTTTTCCATCGAGCGAAACGGCTTCGCCGTTGCGAAATCCGATCGTCGCGCGCAGCGATTCCTCAGGCCATTCCGAACGTTGCGCACACCAGCCGCGCGCGCCGTCGCCGGGTCCTTCCCAACGATCGATTTCGCCGCCGGACATGGTCAGGCCGAGCAGGTTTTCGTTGATGGTGTAATGCTTCTGTTTCGCGCGCACGGAAAAGCCGCGCTGTTCCAGATACTCCTGTTCGTACGCGCGCACCTGCGTGTGCTCGCGCTGGATCTCGCGGATCGGCGCGATGATCGTGTAATCGCCGAGCGCTTTGATCGTCAGGTCGAAGCGCACCTGATCGTTGCCCATGCCGGTGCAGCCGTGCGCGATCAGTTTCGTGCCGAGTTCGTCACAGCGTTTCAGCGCGGCTTCGACGATGAGATAGCGATCCGACACGAGCAACGGATATTGGCCTTGATAGCCCTCGCCCGCCCACACGAACGGTCTGACGAATCCGTTCCAGATCGCCGGACCGCCATCGATAGTTATGTGCGATGCGGCGCCGAGTTCTTTCGCGCGCGCTTCGATGTAGTCGCGTTCGTCGGCGTCGACGCCGCCGGTGTCGGCGAACACGGTGTGCACGGCGTATCCGCGTTCCTGCAAATAAGGAATGCAGAAACTCGTATCGAGTCCGCCTGAAAACGCGAGGACGACATCGTTCGTGCTCATGTGCGTTGTCCCGCCAACGCCGTCATAACCGCTTTCTGCACATGCAGGCGATTTTCCGCTTCGTCGATGGCGATGCAGGCTGGAGAATCCATTACGGCATCGGTCGCTTTCACGTTGCGCCGCAACGGCAGGCAGTGACTGAAAACACCCTTGTTCGTCAGCTTCATCTTGGCTTCGTCCACAATGAAATTCTTATACTTTTCGCGGATCGGCTTTTCGTCTTCCCATCGGCCGAAATACGGCAGCGCGCCCCAACTCTTCGCGTACACCACATTCGCGCCTGCATATGCTTCGGCAACATCGTGGCTGACGCGGAACGATCCTCCATTCTCAGCGACGTTCTGCTTCGCGAAATTCATATAGCGCTCGTCGAGTGCATATTCCGGCGTAGGACACAGTAGCGTGACGTCCATGCCGAAACGTGTCGCGATGGTGAGCGCCGAATTCGCGACGGCGGTGTTGAGCGGTTTCGGGTGATAGGTCCATGTGAGCACATATTTCTTGCCGCGAAGGTCCGACGTACCGAAGTGCTGCTGCAGCGCCATGATGTGCGCCAGTTCCTGACACGGGTGCGTGATCGTTTCCATGTTGATCACCGGTACCGTCGCGTAGTGCGCGAACGATTTCAGCACGCGATCCTCACGATCGATCGTCCAGTCCTTGAACTTCGGAAACGCACGCACGCCGATCAGATCGACATAGCGCGACAACACACGCGCGACTTCCGCGATGTGCTCCTCCGCCTCGCCTTCCATCACGGTGCCGACGTCGAACTCGATCGGCCACGCATCCTTGCCGGGCTGCAACACGACGGCATGGCCGCCGAGCTGGAACGCGCCCAACTCGAAACTGGTGCGCGTGCGCATCGACGGATTGAAAAACAGCAGCGCAATACTTTTGCCGGCCAGGTCGCGGCCGAGCTTGTCGCGCTTGAACGCGACAGCGCGCACGAGCAGCGCGTCAAGATCGGCGCGGCTCCAGTCCTGCGTGTTCAAGAAATGGCGAGCGGTCATGTGGGTTCCGAAAACTTCTCAGGCTTAGAAACGAAAAACCCGGCTGCGGGCCGGGCTGTTGTAAAACGAAAACATGACAACGAGCTACCCGGCTGAACGGTCAGTTTCCGGTCGGCGCGCGCGCGAGGTCATCCCTGCGGCCATACGGGCGCTGGTCAGAACATCGGCAGAAGAGAGAAAACTCATACTGCGCACGTTATCACGGGCATGTTGCTGGCGCAATAAAAACGCGCCTCAATCGGCGGGCGTGACGTTGACTTTCACGCGTATCCGATCGCCCGGGTCATAATTGAGTCTGGACGTATAGACGTCTCCGCGATATCGGTACTCGACGTCATACGCGGCGATGCGGCGATTGTTCGCATCGCCGCCCGGACAGCGCCGCTCAATTGTATACTTTTGCACGGGCGCATCGGATCGGTCGCTGGTCGAATTGGCGGCGATGTTGCTGCCGACCACCGCGCCGGCTGCAACGCCACCCACGGTCGCGACTTTGCGTCCGTCACCCTTACCTACCTGATGGCCGAGTATGCCGCCCACGATCGCACCCAGAACACCGCCAGCCACGCGCTTGCCCGAATCGTCTTCGGGCACGGACGATGGCGCGCGCACCGGAACCTGCTCCTCGTAGCACGGCTGCGGCGTGGGTTGATCGGTCGGCTGCGATTCTTCATAAACGGGATCGACGCGCAGCACGTCGGCCCAGCCGTAGCGAGCGTTGTCGTCGCGCATGGGCGGGGTCGAGTGTGCCTGCGTCTGCGCAAACAACGAGCCTGCGCACAGCATCATGCCGATGGCGAGGATGCTGGTTGCTTTCATAACGTCTCCAGTCAAAGCCTTGCATGCGAGGCACATGCACAGACGGCGGAGCGTGCGACCGGTTCCCGACGGCGGGATCGTAAATCGATCCCGGGCGCGCTCGCCCTGTCGAGAATTACATCATCGTTTGTCTGAATGCAGGATGAGGAAAACGCGTTCCCATGCGGGTTGCAGCCTATGCTCGTCGAGTCGCTCGCGCCGATTGTTATACAATGTCGCATTCCATTGCACACGCCCTGAATGACGCTGAAACTGCACAACACGTTGACCCGCTCGATCGAGGAATTTGTTCCGCAGGATCCGCGCCGCGTAACGATGTACCTGTGCGGGCCGACGGTCTACAACTACGTCCACATCGGCAACGCACGCGGACCTGTGGTATTCGGTCTGCTGGTGCGACTGCTCAAACGACATTACGGCGCCGAACACGTCGTGTTCGCGCGCAACATCACCGACGTCGACGACAAGATCAACGCGGCTGCCGCCGAACTCCAGGTGCCGATCGGCAACGTCACGTCTCGTTACGCGACCGCGTACGCCGGCGATATGAAAAAACTCGGCGTCGATTGGCCGGATATCGTGCCTTACGCGACGCAACACATCGCGCCGATCGTCGCGATGTGCGAAAAGCTGGTCGCGCAAGGCAACGCTTATACCGCCGAGGGGCATGTGCTGTTCGACATTTCCTCGTACCCGAAATACGGACATTTATCCGGACGTTCGGCGGACGAGATGCTCGCCGGCGCGCGCGTCGAAGTCGCGCCCTACAAGAAAAATCCCGGCGATTTCGTTTTGTGGAAACCGTCGATCGATGATCAGCCCGGTTGGGAAAGTCCCTGGGGACGCGGACGGCCCGGCTGGCATATCGAATGTTCGGCCATGTGCGAGGCGCATCTGGGCGAGACCATCGACATCCACGCCGGCGGCAACGACTTGATGTTCCCGCATCACGAAAACGAGGTGGCGCAATCGGAATGCGCGCACGGTGCGAAAGTGTTCGCGCGTTACTGGCTGCACAACGGCATGCTCACGTTCGGCGGACAGAAAATGTCGAAGTCGCTCGGCAACACGCTGGTGTTACACGAATTGCTCGAGAAACATCCGCCCGAACTGCTGCGTTTCATGCTGATGCGCGCGCACTATCGTCAGCCGCTCGAATGGTCCGACGAAACGCTGGCGCAAGCGCGCGCGACGCTCGACGGTTGGTACGGCGTGTTGCGCGATCTCGCCGATGTCGCGATTCCGGAAACCATCGGCGGCGCGCCCGACAACGATGTCATCGCCGCGTTGAGCGACGATCTGAACACGCCGGAAGCGTTCGCGGTGGTTTCCCGCCACGCTGCCGCCGCGCGCAAAGCATCGAACGACGCGGAACGCGCGACGGCGAAAAAAAGTTTGCTCAACGTCGGCGCTTTTCTCGGCTTGCTGCAGGACGATCCGGAAACATGGTTCAAACAAACCGGCGCCGAGAAAGCGATCGATGCGGACTGGGTCGAGCAAAAACTCGCGGAGCGAACCGAAGCGCGCAAGGTGCGCGATTTCATAAAATCCGATCTCATCCGCAATGAGCTCGCGAAGTTCGGTATCGTGATCGAAGACGGCGTGCAGGGTGCGCGCTGGAAGTTCGTATCGACCCAACCGGAAGACGATGAACGCACTCCCTGATCGTCCGCTGGAGGAAAGCGCCGACGCGGCACAGTCGGCGATCGTCGAGGAGTTTTCATTCTTCGGCGACTGGACCGAACGCTATCAATACCTGATCGATCTCGGACGCAAGTTGCCGCCGTTTCCGGATTCGCTGCGTACCGACGACAACAAAGTGCACGGCTGCCAGTCGCAGGTTTGGCTGGTCGCGAGCGGCGATCGTGACTGTCTACATTTTCAGGCGACGAGCGATTCGGCCATCGTCACCGGATTGATCGCGCTGTTGCTGCGCGTATATTCGGATCGGCCCGCGCGGGAAATCATCGACACGCAGCCGCGTTTCATCGAGGCGCTCGGCTTGGCGCGACATCTTTCGCCGACGCGCAACAACGGGTTGGCGGCGATGTT
>CAZZYA010000221.1:0-5678 GCA_964658115.1 uncultured Rudaea sp.
CAAGATTGTCAGCGATTTCTCGCAGGCTTGGTGAGGCGCCGTTTAACTCCATCTGTTCCTGGATGAAATCCAGGACACGGCGTTGGTTGATGGTCAGTGCGTCGCGCATACGTACAAATGTACGTATTTTTGGCGCGACGTCAAGTAATCATTTTCGCGTCGCTTTGGCCCAGTCGAAATAGGTGTACGTGTTCATGCCGCAGCGTACTTGTTTGATCTGCATATCGAATGTGTACGTCCTTTTCCCAGTGTCGTTGCCGATCGGATCTTGCACGGTCAATCCGGTTGCCGGCTGGTGCGGACTGATGGTGCTTTGCGCGATCGAACACGTAGCCGTCTTGGATGCGTTGAGCGCTTCGAGCATCGGACGGCCGTCGGCTTGCGGCAAAGTCAGGCCCAGGATGTGCGCGATCGTCGGCGCGACATCGACGTTCCCAGTCGGCAGTTGATCGACGAAATGCGTGTTGAAATCGGGTCCCGTCGCAAGCAGCGTGTTGTGCACATCCACCGGACTGAAACTACCGTGCATGCCGCGACTGATACCGCTGGAGACACCTTCGAATTCAATGCCGGGCATGCCTTGAATCACGGCGCGTTCGTCGAAACTGTAGCCGACGACGATGCCGGGACTGCGGCCTTCGGCGTTTTCGAGACGGACTATCGACAACGGCAGCGTGCCGGGAATGTCGCCGTAACGATCATCGACGAAGATAGCGCCGAACTCCTCATGGCTTTGCAGGAAACGAACGGTCTTCAGCACGCGGTCCGCATCGTGCTCGGGTTGGTAGAGGTAATCGCTGCCGCCGTTGGCGACAACGACGAACGCTTCGCGCGGCAGGAACGGATGCAGCAGTTCGTAGCTCGGCGAGGTATACGGGCCACGGCAGTCCGGATTTTTTTCGGTCTTGTCCGGACGCAGCCGTTTGCCGTCGGCGAGGATGCCGGACATGACCGGATCGTAGCCGCAGCCGACGCCGTCGTAGGCGCGAATGCCGGCGTTGCTCAGTTCGTCGGCGAGACGGATGTCGCCGGAAACGGAATAACCGCGCTCGTTGTCCACTTCTCCCATTTTTCCATTTTCCACTTTGCGTAGCGGAAAAATGTCGAGCGGACCGGAGACGTTACTGTGGCCGTGATCGGAGACGATGATGAGATCGGTATCGTTGTCCATGCCGAGTTCCGACAGGCGCGCTTCGAGTTTGCCGAGCAGTTCATCCTGCGCTTTCAGAGCGAGATGATAGTTCGGCGATCCGACACCGTACGGATGTTCCGTACTGTCCGGATTGCGCAGCCAAACCACTGAAACGACGGGCTGTTTCTTCGGCAGGACGTAATCGAGAAACACCGACATCAGATATTCATTCGCTTTCGTCGGCGGTGCGCCGTGACGGTCGTCCGGGTTCGGCGTGACGCGGTCGTCGAGGTGCTGAACCGGCAACTGAAACGTCGGATCGCCGTTGTCGTCGGATAGTTTCAATTCGCCGTTGCGATACGCGTACGGCGCGTTCTCAGGCAATGGAAAGTGCGCGGCTTGCAGTTCTTTTGCGAACGCCAGCGGGAAAACCGCTTTCTCGTCGATGACATAGCCGCCCGTTTTGTAGTCCTGCATGAAAGCGGGACCGGATTTGCCCACCGCTGCGGTAACGAATCCGGCTTTTTGCGCCGCCTGCAAAAGCGTCTGCACCAGCAGCAGGTGATTGTCCTGATTTGCGTCGAGTTGCTTGAGAATTCCGTAGTCTTCCGTGAAAACCGGATTATTCATATCGATGGACTCTCCGCCCGACGAACGCGCGGGCGCGCCCGGACGCCACACTGAATTGCCGTAGAAACCCGACTTGCCGGAAAACGTTCCTGTCGCGAACGCGGCGGCGTTCATCATCGTAAAGGTCGGATAGCTGGAATGGTTGTCGCTGAAGAACGTGCCGTCGTGTTTGAGTTTTGCGAGATTCGGCGTATCGGTTTCGGTGATCGAATCCGGACGCATGCCGTCCCACACGAAAAGGATCACGCGTTTGGCATGCCCCGTTGTTGCCACCGTTTTTTGCGGCAGAGACTGTGCGCAGGCCGCAAGTACGGAAAAGACGAAAACGGCTACGCAAGCTTTAACTCGGTACATGCTGTGACTCCGTGTGCTATTTTTCGCGACGTCTGCGCACGCCAGCCTCCTGGCGTTGCGTTGCGGTTCGATGACCGAGAGGCGAATCCGAAACTTTAATGCGCATCACCATCGAATTGGAACAGCAAGACCTGCAGCGTTTCCTGGTCGCCTTCGAAAAGCGGCTGCTGCGCGAGGTCGATGAATGCGACGTCATCGACGCGGCGAAACACGCGCTCAATACTTTGCCGATCGGAAGCGCGCCGGCGTATGTGCGCAAGCAGATCGGCTGCGTCCAGCGCTTCATTCTTATGCTCGAAGACGACGACTGGGCGTTGCCGGCGCCGCAGCGCAGCCACGTGCTCGAGACGCTGGTCTATTTCAGCGATCCGGACGATCTGATCCCCGACGAAATCGAAGTAATCGGACTGCTCGACGATGCGATCGTGCTCGAACTGCTGATGCGCGGACAGAAACACGTTCTGCAGGCATATGAAAATTTCTGCGCCTATCGCACCAAGCTCGGCATTCCGTGCGCATCGCCGACGCAGCGGATCGCACTGGCGCAAAAGCTCGCGAAGCGCCGCGCGGTGTTGCTTGAACGCGTGTACCGTAAGGACACCGCGATCCGCGAACACATCGCGGCGACAGCCGAGTGACACGCGCACGATGAACTAACTTTCACGCGATATTGTGCGATGCGGCGGGACGGATTCGCTCAACATCGACACAATCACGACGACCCGCCAATTTGACCAGGGGAACAAAGATGGCCATGACTTCCGTCCAGCGCAACGTCGTTGTCGCGGGTTTTCTCGGATGGACGCTCGATGCGTTCGACTACTTCGTACTGATCTTCGCCGCGAAATCCATCGCGACGGATTTCAACGTGCCGCGCGAGGATGTCGTTTTCGCTGTCACGCTTACGCTGATGGCGCGCCCGATCGGCGCGTTCGTGTTCGGCCTGCTCGCTGAAAAATACGGTCGACGGCCGATGCTGATGCTCGACGTGGCGCTGTTCTCCTTTTTCGAACTGGCCAGCGCGTTCGTTCCCAATCTCACGATGCTTTTTATCGTGCGTCTGCTGTTCGGGTTCGCGATGGGCGGTGAGTGGGGACTCGGCGCATCGCTGACCATGGAAATGATTCCGGAAAAAGCGCGCGGCTTCGTGTCCGGATTGCTGCAGGAAGGCTACGCGTGCGGCAATCTGCTGGCGGCGCTGCTGTTCTGGCTTTTGTTCGACCACATCGGCTGGCGCGGCATGTTCGCGGTCGGCTTTGTGCCGGCGCTGCTTGTGCTTTGGATTCGCAGAACCATTCCGGAATCGCCAGTTTGGGAACACACGCAAACGCGTCCGGCGGCCGAGCGCAATCCATTCGTGGCGATGAAAGGATTCTGGGGCCGCGCGTTGTTCATGATCGTGCTGATGACGCTGTTCAACTGTTTCAGTCACGGCACCCAGGATTTGTATCCGTTATTTCTGCAGGTCGAAAAAGGGTTCGGCACCGATCTCACCGGCAAGCTCGCGGTCATCGGACCGATCGGCGCGATCCTCGGCGGACTGTTCTTCGGCGCATTGTCGGAAAAAATCGGTCGCAAGAAGGCGATCGTCATCGCGTCCGCATTGTCGATTCCGATTCTTTGGCTGTGGGCTTTCGGCAGCACACCGCTGATGCTCGGCCTCGGCGTGTTCTGGTTGCAGGTGATGGTGCAGGGCGCGTGGGGCGTCGTGCCGGTGCATCTCAATGAGCTGTCGCCCGATCCGGTTCGCGCCACGCTGCCGGGCCTGACCTATCAGATCGGCAATTTCATTTCGGCATCGGTGCCGTGGTTGCTGACGACGTGGGCGGAAGCGAACAGCAAACAGTACGGTCAGACGATGGCCGAATTCATCGGCATCGTCGCGGTGCTGCTCGTGATCGTTACGGCGCTCGGTCCGGAGGCGAAAGGACAGAAGTTCGGCGTAACCGGAAAAACGGTCGGTGCGGCGGCTCCGGCCACGATCTGAAGGAACGCCGCTTGGCGACAGCGCCGCATTCCGGCATCATGCGAACTATTCGCATTTGCATTTGGAGCGGGAATGGGACGCACAATCACATCGCTGCTCGCCGCGATGGCGAGCATGTTTGCTGCGTCCGTCGTCGCTGCCGACAAACCGGTCGACGCGACTGCGTCCGCTGAAGTCGCCGCACTGAAAACGGAAATCGCGGAACTGAAGAAGTCCGCGTATCACCCGGAACTGGGCGAACAGATGCTTGGCATCCAGATCCGTCACGCTCGGCTGTGGTTTGCCGGCGAGTCGCAAAACTGGAATCTCGCCGCGTTCGAGATCCAGGAATTGAAGGAAGCGTTCGACGCGGTCGTCGAACAAAATCCCGAGCACGCGATTTTTCAGCCCGCCAAACTTTCGGACATCTTGCCGGCGATGACGAACGCCCCGATCAAGGCGCTGCGCGATGCCGTCGATCATTCGAGCAAACCGGAATTTGAAAAAGCTTTCGATTCGCTCTCGGCCGGATGCACCGGTTGTCATCACGTTGCGGGGAACGACTTCCTCGTTATTCAGCGTCCGAAGACGCCGCTGCTCGACAACCTGAAAACGGATGTCGCGCCCGCACCGAAACAGTGATCACAGCGGAATGCGTTTCGCGCCGCTGAAATGATCCTTCCAATACGCGCCGTCGAGATAGTCGAGACGCACCGTGCCGCCTTCGTTCGGCGCGTGCACGAAACGACCCTCTCCGACATAGATGCCGACATGATTGACGGCGCGGCCGCGACCGAATAATACGATGTCACCGGATGTCAGATCACCACGCTTCACGTCGTTCGCTTCGAGGCGGCTGATTTCATCCGACGTGCGCGGAAGATTCACGCCGGCGACGTCGCGGAATACGTAACCGACCAGACCGCTGCAATCGAATCCGCCTTCCGGCGTGTTGCCACCGTACCGATACGGCGTTCCGACCAATCCGATCGCACGGAATAGCACATCGTTTGCGGCTTGCTCGCCGTGGTGATGCAGCGGGTTGGGTCCGAGTGCGACAGGAATGTCGGGTTTCGGACGGACGTGCGAACACGCCGTCAGCAGGAGCGCGATGGCAGCGAAGCGCAAAAGTATCGACGTACGCATCGTCGCGTACCATCGGTTAACGCCGGCGGGCTGTCAATGTCATCACTTTCGAAACGCGATACCATGCGCGCCTTCATCGAGGACAGTTCATGCAAATCGAAAACGGAAAAGTGGTTTCATTCCACTACGGACTCAAGGACGATCAAGGCAACGAGATCGAGAATTCCGAAGGCCGTCAGCCGATGGCAATCCTGTTCGGGCACGGCAATATCATCCCCGGACTCGAGAAGGCGATGGCGGGAAAATCCGAAGGCGATCGCTTCGATGTCGTAGTCACGCCGGCCGAAGGTTACGGCGAGCGCCGCGAGAATTTCACGCAGCGCGTGCCCAAGAAATATTTTCGCGAGGCCGATGATCTGAAGCCGGGCATGAGTGCCGTCATACAGACGGATCAGGGACCGCGTCAGGTCGAGGTGACGAAAGTCGGATCAAGCGTCATCGATGTCGATC
>CAZZYA010000222.1:0-4747 GCA_964658115.1 uncultured Rudaea sp.
AACGCGCGCACGGCGAGGTCGAGATTTTTTTCCGCCGCGAGGCGGCCGACATGGATGATCGCGAGTTGATCGTCGGCGAGTCCCCACGCGCGCCGCAGTTTCGGACTGCGTCGTTCCGGCGAGAACAACCGCGTATCGACGGCACGGCGCAGGAGTTCGACGTTGTCGAAACCTTTGTCGCGCAGGAAATCGGCGAGTTGCGAAGTCGGCACCAAGGTTTTAGCGCTGCGGCCGTGAAACCGCCGCAGATACGCGAGCACCATCGGCGTGATCCACGCCAGTCCGTAATAGCGCACGAATTCGTCGAACCGCGTGTGGAATCCGCTGCACGCAGGAATGCCAAGTCGACGCGCGGCCTGCAAGGCGGAACTGCCAAGTGGACCTTCGGTGGCGACGTAAAGCGCGTCGGGTTTTCCACTTTTCCACAATGTTTCAAGCCGCCGGCGCGCGGGCCAACCGAAACGCAAGCCGGGATAACGCGGAATGCGCATGCCGCGGACGAGCACGTCGTCATTCTGCGCAGGTTGGCCGTCGAATGCCGGTTGGCGCGGGCGGATCAGTTGCACTTCGTGACCGCCGGCGCGCAAGCCGCGCGCGAGTCCGGCGACGGTCAGCGCGACACCATTGATTTCCGGTGGATACGTTTCGGTGACGATGGCGACGCGCATAGCCGATCTCCGCATGGGCGGAAGGCTAGTGCGCGGGAGTTAACTCGGAATTACGCAGCGGTGACACGACGATGACACGGCATCCCGCCAGGGCTTCAGCTCGCGCCGAACGGATTGCGCAAACGTGACAGGATCGCGCCGCGCCCGGTGTCGCGTCCGCTCGGCGCGGTGACGATGGGTTCCATGTCGATGTGGCCGGTTGCGTTGTAGGCGTTGGTGAAGTCGATCACGTCGGCGATGTTCGCGCCGCTTTGCTCGGCGACTTCCGCCAATGTCGCGGGCTGTTTCATCATCACGGTCGCGATGCGGAAATGTTTGGGAAACTCGCGTTCGATCTGAGGCCAACGATTCAATTTGTATTTTGCATCGGCGTCGAGTTCGCCGAGAAGCTGGCCGTTCGAGCCGAGCGCATGATGCAGCCAGAGCAGCCGCGAGTACGACTGACCTTTGCCCGACTCCTGCAGCGCGGACAACTCAGCGTAGTCGACGGGTTGCCAGTCCTCGAGCGCGATCACGCGTTGGAAATACGGCGCGAGCGCGCGCGCTGTGCCGTCGGCGTAATACGTTTTGTTACCGGGATCGAGCGTCAGATCCGCCGCGCCGGCAATGTGCAGCCGCATCGCTTGGGCGAGTGCGCCGTCGGTAAGCCAGTCGCACAATTTGCGATCGGCCGTCGGCGGCGGTGTTACTTCGATGACAACGGGCGACGGCGCCGACTCCGCCGGACGCGATGCGGGTGGCGGTGTGACAATCGGCGGCGTCGCGTCGAACGCCGACGTCGAAACGGGCGCGGCTTCGGGTTCGGGTTCCGCGTAGCTGACGATCGGCACGACGATGTGCACGGCATTGAGCACATCGGCGACCCCCGCTGCGTCAAGCGGTTTGCGCAGGATGAATTCGGCATCGTCGAAACGCGGATTTTGTGTGAGCGCGGCGACGGCGCGCCCGCTGGTCTGCGCGCGCAGCCAGTCCATGTGTCCGTAGACGCTGTCGATGTCGACGACGAGCAGATCCACGTCGACGCCGTCGTGCAGTATCCACGTTGTGCTCATCGCGCCGGCAGCCTGCCGCAGCGTTTCGCGCATGCGTGCGGCTTCGTCGGCGCTAGCGCCTTGCAGCGCTAGTCGTCGGCTCATACGGTCCCTCGAAAAACGTGTCAAAACAAGCCATTATACGGCCTTTACATATGCGCGCCAGTTGAGCGAAGTCTCAGCGCCCGAACGGTTTGCGCAGGCGTGCGAGCAAGCCGGTCGGCTTTTCCGGTTCGCTATGGCGTGGCGCGCGGCGCTCCATTTCGATGAGCCCGATCGCGTCATATGCGTTGACCACATCGAACACGTCGCCCATCGAGGCGCGCGCGGCGGTGGCGATTTCGTTGAGTTTCACCGGCGCCTGCAACGCGTTGACGATAGCCGAGTGCTTGGGGAATTCCTTTTCCGACTTGGGATAAATCTTGAGTCGGAATCGTCCGCCGGGATCCAGGTGGCCGGCCAGACGTCCGCCGGAGCGGATGAGAACATCGAGCCAGACGAGCTGCGAATACGGATGCGTCGTGTACTCGA
Organism: uncultured Rudaea sp.; assembly: GCA_964658115.1. Taxonomy (GTDB): domain Bacteria; phylum Pseudomonadota; class Gammaproteobacteria; order Xanthomonadales; family Rhodanobacteraceae; genus Rudaea. The sequence goes on from CAZZYA010000222.1 coordinate 2,231, forward strand.
CGCGCTGACGCTGCAATTCCTGCGAAGTAAGTGCGCGGAATGCTTCGCGCGCAAAATCGCGGCGGCAGTAGGGCGACAACTGGCGCAGGGTACCCGGCGAATGAAACTGTTTTTCCTTCGGATCGAGCGTCAGCGGCGGCGCACCTTCGAGCGTCACCGTCGCTGGACCCCCGAGCAGATTGCCTTCGAGATATTTGCGCAACGGAAACATGCCGCTGTCGCTGCTCGCCGCGCCGCGAGCGAGGTTGATGCCTTCGTGTTTCTCTTCGCGACGCAGACCTTGCACTGAATCGTTGAGCCTGTTCTCGCGCCGTGCGGACGAACTGTCCGCGTACGAAAGGCTGGTGTCGTCGTTGAGGCTGACCGGCACGGCGAATTGCGGCTTGGCCGCTTCGGCGTCGGGCCGCAGCAATTCGTCCAGCCCTAGCGCCGGATTCGCTTCGCGCTGACGAGAGCGCGCGGCGGCAGCCTGATCGTCCTCGATTTCGAAGTCGGGCGTGAAGGCGTCGATGTCGTAGAACTCGGTGTTGAACCGGTTCACCGAATCCGATTGCGAGACGCCGGTAGCCGAGGTCGTGTTCAGCGCGGCAAGCAGCGCGTCGGATTTGAACGGTCGTTCCAGACGCGATTCGCCTTCGCGCAATTCCTCGCTGCCTACCACGATACAACGGCGGCCGCTGCTGAAAGCGCGGTTGCGCGCGATCTGTCCCGCGAGATCGGTCGGATCGACGACGAACAAGTCCGCGCTGTCTTCCGTACCGAACCGCCATTTGTCGTCGAGCTGGCTTCCCACCGCGCGCAACATCAATCGCAAGTGCGCGGTGTCCTCGTCACTCAATCCAATGACGACCAGATATTTCTCGGTTGACACGAACTCCCCTTGAAACCGCTCTGTGGCGGCCTGCCTTCGAACAACGGGGAATATACGCGAAAACGCCGCGCGCGTTGCGATCCGGCGGTCAGACGGTCACATCGACCGGCTCGGCGGATTCACCCGTGCCGACGTCGCCGAGCTGCTCGTCTCGCGTGGCTTGCTGTTGCATTGCCCAAAGCGCCGCGTAGCGTCCGGCATGTGTGAGCAGTTGCGCGTGAGTGCCGCGTTCGACGATGCGGCCATGCTCCATGACGATGATCTCGTCGGCGTCCACGATGGTCGAAAGCCGGTGCGCGATGACGAGCGTGGTGCGCGAGCGCGCGACTTCTTCGAGTTCGCCCTGGATGATTTTTTCTGTGCGCGTGTCGAGCGCGCTGGTGGCTTCATCGAACACGAGGATCGCCGGATCCTTCAGCACCGTACGCGCGATGGCGACACGTTGTTTTTCGCCGCCGGACAATTTCAGTCCACGTTCGCCGACACGCGTTTCGTAGCCGTTCGGCAGACTCTGGATGAAATCGTGTATATGCGCAGCGCGCGCCGCGGCGACGATGTCTTCTTTCGACGCATCCGGCCGTCCGTAGGCGATGTTGTAGTAGATCGTGTCGTTGAACAGCACCGTGTCTTGCGGGACGATACCGATCACCGCGCGCAGCGAATCCTGCGTGATCTCGCTGATGTTCTGACCGTCGATCGTGATGCGGCCGCCGGTGACGTCGTAAAAGCGATAAAGCAGACGCGCCAGCGTGGACTTGCCCGCGCCGGTCGTGCCGACGACGGCAACCGTTTTGCCCGACGGTATGGTGAAGTCGACGTCGCGCAGGATTTCGCGATCCGGATCGTAATGAAACGACACGTGTTCGAAACGCACCGCGCCGCCGGAAACGATGAGCGGTCTCGCGTCCGGCACATCGCGGATTTCCTGCGGCCGTTCGAGCAGATGAAACATGTTCTCTATATTGATCAACGCCTGTTTTACTTCGCGATAAACCATGCCGAGATAATTCAGCGGCACGGCGAGTTGCAACAGGAAACTGTTCACAAGCACGAAATCGCCGATCGTCAAGGTGCCTGCCACGACGCCCGCCGCCGCGCGCCACAACAGCAGCGTCAAGCCGATCGACACGATGCCTGCCTGGCCGACATTGAGCACCGCGAGCGTTTTCTGGCTCATCACGGTCGCTTCTTCGTATTTACGCAGCGCGACGTCGAAGCGTTCGAGTTCGTGCCGTTCGTTGTTGAAATATTTGACCGTCTCGTAATTCAGCAGCGAATCGACCGAGCGTGCGTTCGCTTCCGTATCGGCGTCGTTTTTGGCGCGGTAATAGCGCAGACGCCACTCGGTCACCGAAACCGTGAACGCGATGTAGGTGATCAGCGTGACGATCGTGATCAGCGCGAACGTCCAGTCGAAATGCACCACGAGAATGGTGCAGATGAGCGCGATCTCGAGCAACGTCGGCAGGATCGTGTAGATTGTCCAGTCGAGCAGATCGGCGACGGAAACCATGCCGCGCTCGACGTCTCGTGCCACGCCGCCCGTGCGACGATCGAGATGGAAGCGCAGACTCAACGCGTGCAGATGCCAGAACACTTTCAGCGTGATCTCGCGCGACGTGCGCGCCAGTACACGCGCGAACACC
>CAZZYA010000222.1:4757-5632 GCA_964658115.1 uncultured Rudaea sp.
GTGCTTCCTGAAACAGCGATGTGGAAACGCGCAATCCACCGTAGGCCGCGAGCAACAACAGTGGCACCACGAGCACGGTGAGTTTCATGTCCAGACCGTCGACCAGCCACTTCAGCACGACCGGCACGCCGACACTCGCGAGCTTGCTGGCGACCAGCAGAATCAACGCGACGAACACGCGGCCGCGATAATTCCAGACGTAAGGAAACAGACGGCGCAGCGTCGCCGTCACCGTGAGATTGGCGCGAGTGGGTTCGGTCATTGCTCAGAAATCGGGGCAGTGTGCCGCGATCACAAGACGCGGCGCGGCGTATGATGCCAGTTCCTAAACGACGGGAGTGGCGCGATGCGAAAGTTCGCAGTGGTGGCGATGGGGTTGGTGTTGCTGAGTGCCAACGCGTGGGCGGTCGACGCCGCGTCCGGACCGCCGCGGCAGAAAGCGCCGAAGGGAGCGAAAGTCATGATCCTCGAGCCCAAGGATGGTGCGACGGTGAATCAGGATGTCACGGTCAAGTTCGGCGTTTCAGGTATCAAGATCGCGCCGTCGACGGATTCGACGCCGGGCACCGGACATCATCATCTGCTGATCGATGGAGCGGAATTGCCGTCGGGGAATGCACCGATTCCGAACGATGCGACCCATAAGCATTACGGAAAGGGACAGACCGAAGATACGGTGCGATTGACGCCAGGCGACCATACGTTGCAGCTCGATTTCGCTGATGCGGCGCATATGCAGTTTGATCCGCCGTTGGTGTCGAAGAAAATTACGATTCACGTCAAATGACGGTTGTTGAGCCAGGTTTGATCGTCATTCTGCGCAAGCGGGAATCCAATGACTTGGCTCAATTCGTCGTGAAGTGCAAAGCTTCCCC